>JAWODS010000021.1:0-6084 GCA_046483205.1 Armatimonadota bacterium
TGCACGGCACCAAACGTCTGCCTGGCTCGGACCTCGCAATTGTATTCATACCTATGGAGGTGTTTGGCGTGGCGAATGGAGGTCGCTCGGCGACTGATGCCGGTGGTCTGTGGGCCAGCCTTGCGAGCTGCCAAACGGCGTCATCTCGCTGCGACAGGCCCCTCCCTCCGACAACGACACCATCAAGTCTCGTATCCTGAGACTGTGCAATTGTGTGGTGTAATGTCGTATGGAGGGGTCTGTCGAAGGACGCCGGCCCCATCGGCGGCCTGAGGCTGACCCGCGGAGAGTCAGCAACCCTCGCGCCATGGACCGGCAGGATCCACGGCACCCCGTGGAACGGTGAGAGCGCGGTCAACGGATAGGCCGGCACAGAAGATGCCTGTGTCTGCGCGGCCGCTGCGAACTGGATGTCCCGGACCCTCCCGATACGCTTCACGGTTTTTCCTTTAGTCGTTATATGTCTTTTGCGCCCGTTCGCGATCTATTGTAGCAGCTTCATTTCGTGAAAGCCTTGCAGAACCCTTGCAACCGTCTTTCAATGTCAAATCCCCGCGGCGCGGATGAAAACGTGTTGCTTTCGACTCCACCCTGTGCAGAAACACGTCCAAACACGTCCAAACACGTCGCCCTCTCCCCCACTCCGGCGGCTGAATTGTGGCGAGCGCGAATCCAACAACCGAGCCGGGTTTTGTGCTGGTGAAATATGCCCGGTTGTATAAGCCGGATGCGCCGCGATTTCAAAGTGCGGGCCGTGGAGCGTGTAAACGGTCGCGCCCACAATGCCCGCGCCGTAAGTCAGGCGCGTTCATCCTGCAGTGATTCGATGATCTCTTCTTCGCCGGCTTCCAGCCCGATGGAGAGAATGGCCCGGGCGATTTCTGAAAGCTTCCACGATTCGCCGCGCTGAAGCTGAAGCTGTGCCTGGAGATTGCGGAACCGGTCTTTGAGCTCCGCGGGCATATACACATGGAGTATTTCTGTGTTCTCCTGCGAACTCCTTCGCGTGCTAGCGTTGCTAGCGTGTTTTTGTGAGTCGGCGTTGTTCCGCTCGGGCGCTAGCACATTACTGATGTCCATCTTCGGTCGCTTCGGCACTGGTGTCAACCTCCCTGGCCAGGCGCCGGTACGAGCGGGCGATGTCGCTGTCAGGCTCGTATTGCTGGATCGGCACCCGGGCAATGGCTGCATATTCTGCTGCAACGCGTTGCGGTATTTTGGTTTTATAGAGCGGAAGATCCGCGCGCATCAGGTTATTCCATACATCATCACTGACGGCGGTGCGTTTGTCGTATTGAGTGAGCACAATCCCCGCCAGCTCGGCCCCCACCGTGCGAATCGATTCCAGAAGCTTCCCGAGGCCCGACATGGCCCACACCGACGGCGTCATCGGGACCATGACTCTGTCCGCGGCCCTGAGAGCCGCTACAGTGAGCTGCCCGAGATAGGGCGGGCAGTCGGTTACAATGTAGTCGAACTCCCCGTCTGCGGGCTTCACAGCGCGAAGAAGACACTCTGGATCGGGGTCCTGGGCCAGTGAAAGCTCAATCGCCGCCAGATCGAGCACAGACGGCACCAGCTCGAGCCCGTCAACACCGGTCTCGTAGGTGGCGCTGAGAATGTCGGTGTCCTCGATCAAAACGTCGTAAATGGAGTAGCCGTCTTCGGGCGATACATCAAGGCCGGCGGTGAGATTGGCCTGGGGGTCGAGGTCTATCAGAAGGACTCTCCGGCCCATTTCCGCCAGGGCTGCGGAGAGATTCAGGGCAGTGGTGGTCTTGCCCACGCCGCCTTTTTGGTTGGCAATTGTCAGTTTCATGTGTGCCCTGAGGCTCTGGAGTCTGGCAAAGA
Organism: Armatimonadota bacterium; assembly: GCA_046483205.1. Lineage (GTDB taxonomy): Bacteria > Armatimonadota > Zipacnadia > Zipacnadales > UBA11051 > JBKHJK01. Next base: position 1,852 of record JAWODS010000021.1, read on the forward strand.
GCACCAGACATCCACGTAGTGTGATGTATTACTGTGATGTCAGGCGTGTTGCCGGTAGCTTACAGGAGCATTCGCACGCTGTCAAGGGAATATATCAGCATACGCACACAGAACCAGGCGAACACACCGGTGTGTTATGACGCTAGCGTAAAGGCGTACAAGTGACAGTCACACCCCACCGCACTAGCATATTCGCGTCCGCCGCCCCCGGAAATGTTGGACGTCGTCTGTAGGGCGCGGACCTGCCGAAGGCGTGCCGCGCCGGTCGTGAGGCTTTGTGCCATAGCAATCTCCTGGCCCGAAGCGGCTCGCGGCGGGGCACGGAGCCCCCGCCCTACAGGAACAACATACGAACACGACAACACCTGAACACCGTCCTGCGGGGAGGCACTGAGGGGCGCGTCGGAGAAGTTGTATCGGCAGTGTTGTGTACAGAGAGGGGCGAGCATGGACCGCAGCGACGGCGGTAGCACACAGACTTTCCTTCACCGCGGGCACAACTATGCCCTGGTGCTGGCGGGGCTGGCCGTGGTGCTTATCATCGTCATGGCGCCGATGTCTGAGCTGGGGTGTGATGAATCCGCCTGGGCGGTCTCGGTCGGCAAGCTCCTGCACGGGCGGGTGCTGGGCGCAGGAGCGGTGCTGGCAAAAGGGCCCTACCTGGTCCTCGCCCATCTGATTCCCTATGTCATATTCGGCCCAAACGTTTTTGCCCTGCACCTGATAAACACGCTGTGGGCGCTGGCCGTGGGGGCGCTGGTGTGTGTGATGGCCCATCGCATCGCCGGCAGATGGGGGACGGTCGCGGGGGCGGTGCTGTATATCGGAGGCATGGCCGATCCCTTCTTGCGGTTTAACTTTTACGCCGAGACGATATTCATGCTCCCGCTGGCAGCGGGGATGCTGCTTGTAGTCAGCGGAATTGAAAGAAAGCGGCCGGGAGCCATTTTCTTCGCCGGGCTGCTCGGCGGTATGGCGGTACTGGTGAAGCAGACGTCGGCCGTGGCGGTGCTGGCCATGGTCGTGGCGTTGTGGCTGGCGCCGGGCCGCAGGGAATGGAAAGACGCCACAAAGAAAAGCCTGACACTGCTGGCCGGGAGCATCATCGCCGCGGTGCCGTGGGCTATATATCAGGTGGCGTTCCGCGACGGCTCCGGCGATCCGGGCATGGTGGACACCGCGGTCGGGTATCTGTCGCAGATGGATCTTCCGCAGGCGCTGGCAAATCTGCAGTGGACGGCGCTGCATGTGCTACCGCGATATTCCATCGTCATCCTCACCTCACTCGCCGGCCTGCATCTTCTGTATCACACCTGGCGGCGGTCGCGGGCTGATGGGGGAGAGGGTGACATTGGTGGGACGTGGGCGGCGGTCATCGGCCTGTGGTACCTCGCGGCGGTGGCGGCGATCGCTTCGACCGGCCGGTTTTCGGCACACTATTTCAACCAGTTCATCCCCGTCGCCGCGCTGGCAGGTGGCGTGTGGGCGGCTGATGCCCTGGCCGGTGGTCTGAAACGCCGGCGGATTGCGGGAGCCGCACTGGTCGCCCAGGCGGTCCTGGTTGTCATCTTCGCCATTGTAGGCGTCACCGGGTGGACCGAGGCGCTGGCCACCACCCGCGAGCCGACGGAGTGGCGCGAGGTGGGGCGCTATCTGCGCGAGCACACCACCCCCGACGACACGGTATTCGTATGGGGCGATCAGACCGAGGTGGTGTACTGGGCGGGGCGCGAGCTGGCCGCACGCAACCCGTGGATCACAAACCGCATTATCGGTTACAGGCACCTGCTTCCCGTTTTTGCGGAGCGGATTGATGAGGAGATTGACTGGCCGGTGCTGGTCGAGCATCTAGAGACCTGGTGGCCGCGCTACGTCGTCGTCGCGCCCCGCGTCCGGACTGTGCCGCCGGATGACACCTGCAATTACGGGACGGAGGACCTCCCGGAACTGAAGCGGATCCTGCGGCAGCATTACGAGCGCGAGACGACCATACGGGGATATGAGCTGTGGCGGCGGACGCCGCAGGCGCCACAACCGGCGGTGGAGGGAGAGGGGCGATGAACGAGTCTGACCGGCAGCGCGATGAGACCGTCGGACAGAGCGGAACCGTCCCGGACAGTGAGGTGGGGCAGAGGGCTGCCGTGGAGGTCGCCGGTGTCACCCTCGGCCTGCCACACCTTTTCGGCATCGTCACCATCGCCGCAGTGCTGGTGCGCCTGGCATTTGTCACCGACGTCCCGATGAGCTGGGACAGCGTGCAATATATCCTCGGTGTGCTGCATTTCGACATCCCCAACCATGAGCCGCATCCCCCGGGCTACTTCCTGTATATCATGCTCGCGCGCGCATTGGCGGGAACCGGCCTGCAGCCACATACGGCGCTTGTGGCTATCAGCGTCGCCGCCGGGGCGCTGACGGCGGGGATTGTGGCCGTGTGGAGCGCACGTGTCATGGGTATGCAGGCGGGATGGCTCGCGGCGCTCATCGTGATCCTCAGCCCCTCCGCCATGTACTTCAGCACCCGGGGCGACACCTATGCGATGTCAGGCCTGTTTTCGGCCCTCGTGGGGTACCTGTGCTGGCGGGTGATGACGAATGACGACGAGCCGCTGTGGCCGTCTGCGGTGGCCCTCGCAATTGCAGGTGGCATCAGGCCCACCGACGCGGCCTTCTTGTTCCCGCTGTGGCTGTGGTGTGCGTGGAAAAAAGGTGGCGGGAAAGTGGCCGCCAATATCGCCATCATGGGCCTCATCACCGCTGCGTGGCTTCTGCCGATGCTGGCGATGACCGGGGGCCTCGCCAGATACCGCCAGGCCTCCGGCGAGCTCAGCCGGTGGGTCTTTACGATGATACCGCTGAAAAATCCCGGCTATCTGGGTGAGTATGCGCTGATGTTCCTGGGAGCCGTCGCCTATCTCATGGGTGGCACGTGGCCGGCGGTTCTTTTGACGCGGGCCGCTGATTTTGTGGAATCGAGACATGGGCGCGTGACGATATTCTTCGCCCTGTGGACCCTTCCCGCATTGGTGTTTTTCATCACCATCCACCTGGGCCAGTCCGGCTATCTCATGCTGCAGCTCCCGGCGGCGGCGCTGCTGGTGACCTCCGGTGTGACGGGCATCCAAAGGCGCCTCGGCAAAAACCGCCTGCCGCTGTTTATCGGGGCGGTGGTGGTGATCAACGGAATGCTGATCTTCACGCGCGTTCACCGGCCCGCACAGGGCGCAGAAATGATCATGGACCAGGCGCGGCGAGTGCTGGCGACATTCGACTCGCAGGACACCGCCGTGATCGCACCACTGCCGGCCTTTTCGGATCCGGACTCAAAGCGGGAGGCGCCTGTATGGTCGGCGTTCGGATTCCGCCGTGTGATGTACGCCGCGCCCCACCTGCGGGCCTATGTCTTCCCGCTGGAGGCACCGGAGCACGTGGGAGGTGGCCCCAACTTCGGACATCGGATGAAGAGCAGTCACCTCCCGGCGCCGGTGACGCTCGAGGGAGTTGCGAATCTCCTGGTGCTGGATTCATCGCTGCTTGAGTATCTGCCCGAGGGTGCACAGCATGAGACGCTGATGCAGCGGGGCAGGGCGGAGATCTACCGGGTGACCGTGAGCCCACAAAGCCCGGTGATCCTGGGCCCGGGAACGGCGCTGGACTTCCAGCCCTCGACCGAGCCACGGTGATTTTTGCGAGTGAGTATGGTGCACAGCACTGTAGTGCGTCATAAAAGTCTCAGCTCCGGAAAGGGGATGGACTCGGGCTGCAAGCTGGCGACGCGGCCCCTCCACGGGCAACGGCATAAACAACGACCTCTTTAGCTGCATTGGGTGGTTGTCGTAGGGAGGGGCCGGGTCGAAGGGAGCTGGCAAAGCCAGCTCAATGAGGCTGGCCCGCCGTGAGTCCTGGTGGCGAGGGTGATTTCTATGACGTAGAGATACACGACGGGCCGGCCTTGCGATCTGACAGACGACGTCACCTCGCTGCGACGCGGCCCCTCCACGGGCAACGACACTACAGAAGAAGATTTCCTGTCGTGAGAGCGCTCAATTATATGTTGTGGTGCCTTAGTACATGATTTCATAAATACAGTGACGTATTCTATTGCTTCTTGCCCGCTTACGTGGTAGGCTGCCTTCCCAAAGGGGAGGTGCTTTATGCCACGTAAAAGTCCATATACTATCGAGCTCACACAGGATGAACAGCAACGTTTGGAAGAGATGGCACGAAAATATA
>JAWODS010000096.1:0-4930 GCA_046483205.1 Armatimonadota bacterium
CCGGCATTGGAGATATCTGTCAGGCGGTCTTCCGACAGCAGCACCTCGACGTCCTCGGGCTGGCCGCCGATGGCCTCCGCGGCGCGCCGGTAGCTGCGAACCCTGAAGAACTGCTCATCGGCGATCTCCAGCAGATCGGCGATCTCTTCGAGCGCCTGTGCGACCTCTTCGTTGGTCATCGCCCTCTCCCCCACCACGGTTCTATTGGTCCTGGCCCTGGAATTGCCGGATGAAATCGCGGCTTTTGAGGTTCAGTCCGAACTGGTGGTCGATGTGTGCGTCCATCATCCGGCGAATCTGTTTGATATTCTCCTCGCTGATTTTGATGCGGTTCAGGCGGTCGGCCTCAAAGCGGCTCAATCCGGCGATCACCGCCCGTGCACTCCCGTCCAGCGACATTCCCTGGTTCGGGGGATGGCAGGCTTCACACACCATCCCGCCCTCTCCCGGCAGATAGCAGGCGCCAGCGCCCAGCTCTCCCCCACACCGGCAGCAGGCCTCCAGAACCGGCGATACACCGGAGATTTCAAAGAGCCGTACCAGGTACCACCACAGCACGATTTCCGGCACCTGTGCATCACACAGCGCCCGGTAGGCCTCGGCGAGGGCTGTAAAAAGCTCCTGAATCGAGTGGCCCGGCTCGGTGGTCTTCACGGTCAGCTCTCCGATAAGAGACGCGTATCCGTAGCGGTTCATGTCCCGCCGAAGCGGGTAATGCGACTCGAGCACCTCCGCCTGGGTGAGCTTGTCCAGCTCGCGACCCTCGGCCAGGAAAAGCTTCGACAACACAAACGGCTCCACGGCGCTGGCCAGCTTGCTTTTCGGCCTGCCCACACCACGGGCGACCGCCTCGACCTTTCCGCGCAGGGCCGTGTAGAAGACCACCACTCTGCCGGTGCCCTTGTACTTGTGAACCTGGAGCGTTATCCCTGGCGTGGCGTAGCTCGGCATCGTTTATACGATCATTGACCTCTTCTCATGTCGCCGGACGCTCTATGGTGCGTGCATCGAGTCAGTCTTCCTGCTGCGCGGCTTTGCGGAAGTTGATACCACCGGGCAGACACCGCGGCTCATATCCCGGCGGGAACCGGTCCAGGAGATCCTCTGCCGAAAGCCCGTCCTGGTACAGAAGCATCGCGTCCGGGGTTTCGGGGATGGATTTGGTCGGGTATCTCTTCCAGCCGTCACCATCCAGTGGCAGCTCATAGCCCTCCCGGCGATACTCCTCGATGAGGCGGCTGCGCAGGTGCGTCAGCACCGGGTCGAACGGCTTGTGTCCGGCGAGGTTGCGCTGTTCCCATTCGCCCTCCCGCCGCCGTATGAGCCATTCGCGGTCATCCGGGGTCGAATACCAGTACTTCCAGTCATCGGTCACGATGCCATAGACACCCAGGTCTTCCTGGTCGTACTGCACGTACACCTCATCATGGGCGGCGTTCCCGGCGGCGATCTCTGACAGGTCCTCCCCGGCGTGGTCCGCAGCCGCGTCGAGGCCCGCCGCGCTCAAGCACGTCGGTGCGATGTCCACGTTGCTGACGACACCGTTGTATCGCTGCCCGCGTTCGAACATCTCGGGGTATCTCACCACAAGAGGGATATTGGCGGCCGGGTCAAGCAGGGAACGCTTCCCGAAGCAGCCGTAATCGCCCAAAAATTCTCCGTGGTCGGCGGTGTAGATGATGAGCGTGTCATCGAGGATGTTCTGCTCGCGCAGGTACTGCAGCATGCGGCCGATGTTGTAATCCACAAACGACAATGCCGCGTAATACGCCGCTTTCATGGTGCGCAGGTGGTTGAAGTCGAAGCCCTGGTCGCGCCACTTGTAGCGATTCTGGTACCGGTTCCAGTAGGTCCACAGGTCCTCGTAATCCTGCGGCATATAGGGCATCGGCATCTCGGTGGGCTTGTACAGGCGGTTCCAGGGCACCGGGTTGGCGAAGGGCGGGTGGGGTTTTATGAAGCTGGTCCACAAGAAGAAGGGCCGGTCCTCGTCACGCTGTTGCAGGAAATCCAGCGACCGGTCCACCACCCAGTGCGAATGGTGGAGCCGCTCCGGAAACTGCGAGGGCTGAGGCAGGTAGTAGTATTCACCGCGCATACCGTGGGCGGCGGCGACGTGGCCGTAGCCGTTGTCCCGCAGGAAATTGCAGAAATCGTCCTCCTCGTTCATGCCGCCCTCTTCGCTGTAATCGCGGGCGTCATACCCCCACAGCTTGTGGCTGTCGGGGGTGAAGTGCATCTTCCCCGCGCCGTGGGTCTGGTATCCCCCGTCCTGCAACCGCTCCATCAGCGAGGTCCGCTCCTGGGGCATCGGCGAGTTGGCGGTGCAGCCGGTCTGGTGGGCGTACTGGCCCAGCACGAGGCTACAGCGGGAGGCCACGCAGACCGGAGCCGTGCAGTAGGTGGAACTGAACAGGGTGCCTTCGTCGGCCAGGCTGTCAATGGCAGGGGTCTGGATGTAGGGATTGGGGGCGGCGCCGATGGCGTCACCGCGGGTCTGTTCGGACATGATCAAAAGAATGTTGGGCTTTTGGGGCATAGTTTCACCTGATTTCATACTTCGCGCGGATACAGGCTGCGCGTTAACGGCATTTCACATATCGAGCTCTTCGATAATCGCTTTGGTGGAGCTGGTGCCGATGCGACTGGCGCCTGCTTCGACCATGGCCAGCAGGTCCTGCAGTGTGCGGATGCCCCCGGCGGCTTTCACGCCCATGTGCTCGGGCGCGGCTTCTCGCAGCAGGCGCACATTTTCCACGGTTGCGCCCTCCGGCCCGAAGCCGGTGGAGGTTTTGACGAAATCCGCCCCGGCGTCTGCCGCGCAGTCAACCGCCCGCCTGATTTGCTCTTCGGACAGGTAGCAGGTTTCGATAATACCCTTCACCACCGCCATGCCCTCGCAGACGTTGGCGACATGCTCCACCACCGAGGCGATGTCGGCCTGTGCGGCTGCATACTGGCCTGAGCGGAAAAAAGAGATGTTGCAGACCATATCCAGCTCCGAGCAGCCGTGAGCAGTTAGTGCGCAGGCCTCCGTCGTCTTGGTTCGTGTCGTCGCATAGCCGTGGGGGAAGCCGACGACGGAGGACAGCGATGTTCGAGCCCCGCGCAGCTCCTCGAAAGCCAGGCTCACCCACGCAGGTGGCACGCAGATGCTCCCGAGGGCGTATTTGCGGCCAAGCTCGCAGGCGTCGAGTATATCGTCACGGGTGCAGTCGGGGCTCAACACGGCGTGATCAATCATCGAAAGAATATCTGTCGGCGACAGCTTATTTGCAGCGCCATTCATCATCTTCACCCCTTCGCGTGTTATCGGCCATTGGGCAGGTCCACGAGTTTGCGGATCCGCGTTCCGGCCTCCCATGGATCATCCGCCTGCGGGCTTCCGAGGGCGGCGTCAATGCCGGCTTCGGCCAGTGCGTGGACAAACTCCTCGCGCAGTCCCGGGGCGTGTACGATCATCACCGCCGCCTCCGGGAGATCCTCGCGCATTTCGACGACGGCCTCGATATCCGGCTCCGTCTCATCGCTCCACCGCAGGTCGCACACAAACACATAGCGGCTGCCGACGCTCAGTGCGGTGCGGGCGTCTTCAGGCGTCGAGGCCATCATCACGGGAGTGACGCCTATCTCCCGGCACCGCCGGACGATCTGCCGAAGGCGGTTTTGGTCAATGAGCTCCACCGGGATGGTTAGTGCGTCGGCCTCGTACGAGCGCGTCTGCACCACCTGGTATTCGGTGACGATATAATCCCAGCGGATCATCGGCAGCGGCATCAGCTCCCGCGCCCGCTTGCAGTAAAAGAGGTCGCCGTGATGCAGCACGGTATCGGTGCAGGCGGCCACGGCCATACACCCGGCTCCCGCGAACTCCTGTGCCTGCACGCGCGGATCGAAGATCGTCGCCAGCCGGTCTTCGGGCGGCCGGATTTCGGCGATGATGCTCAGCTCCGAGCCGTGAAGCGTGGTCAGATCCCGCGGATCCTCCTTGAAGGTTGCAAACTTCGCCTCAAGATCCGCTTCGGAGGCGTCGAGGCGCGCCATCGCCGCATCCTGCTGTACTGCCTGCAGAAGCTGTTGCTTATTCATCATCTGATTCCTTCGCGCCCGGTGTGTCATCATCCTCTGAATCCGGCCCATATCCCTCCCGCCAGCGGATGATGCGGGCGGGATTGCCGGCAACGATAGCCCCCTCCGGAACATCCTTCGTCACCACCGCACACGCACCGACCCCTGCATTGCGCCCGATCGTCACCCCCGGTAGCACTGTGACATTACAGCCGATATACGCGCCGTCTTCGATGACGATATCCATATTCGAGGGATCGCTTCTGGGGCCGTGGGCGACCAGGGTGATGCGAAACGACATCGTCACATTGTCGCCGATATGCACGCGGTGGGTGTAGAGGTCCTCAAACCACCCGTCCATGCCCACGAAGCCGCCCTCGCCGATGTCGAGGCCGCCGAGGCGGAACAGCAACTTGCGCAGGCGGGTGTTGATATGCACAAGCCCCATCGCCCAGCGGTTGATAATCAGCGAGCGCAGCCACTGGAAGCGATAGAGCTGCCGGTGATTCATTTCCTCATGCGTATGCCAGAACATGGCTCCTCCGGGCGTTTCAGGTGTCATCTGCAACCAGGGGAAGTATAGGCGCCCGAAGGGACCAAATCAAGCGGGGGAAAAATGTGCGGAGTGCCCGCAAAGCGGCAGGTTTTACCGCCCATAAGGCACACTACGCAGGTGAACACGCGTCTATAAAGTCAAAGGCACAACGTCTGGATCGAAAGGAGATACTGAGATTTAGATTAGAGGCGATTACCGGTGTCATCCACAAGCGGAGGTTGATTGTCTTTCCAAGGAGGTTCTTTGATCGAGAGGCCGTTGATTTTTCCGTCCAACGGAAGCATATGATTATTATCATATGAATAT
>JAWODS010000152.1:0-4771 GCA_046483205.1 Armatimonadota bacterium
GTTTCCACGATCACCTCAGCGGTGAAGCCGCTGAATGTCAGCAGCTCATCCGGCAGGCGCGTGACGGTCCCTGTCATCATCTGGCCCGGGTCCACCGCGACCGCCCGCATCAGCAAATCCGGCGTCTGTGTGAGACCGAAATCAAACTGCGGCCCATCGTGCGGCACAAAAGTGCTTTCGGCTGTAACACCCCTGCCGAGCGACGGAAGCACCGTGTCGCCCAGCGTCACCGTATAGTTGAAGATGATGAACCCGTCGGTGCCCGCGTGACGGGCGATTTCTATCTGCCCGGCAACACGGTCGGGTGACAGCGTCGAAGACGAAGAGCTCGCACCAATGCCCGGATACACCGGCACCGCACCATCAACCTGCGCAAGCTGGGTGGTGACCTGTCCCCCGAAGGCGACGTCTGAATTCGTGTAATCCATCGGGCACAGGAAATCCACATACCCCTCCTTCGCCCATGTCACCCAGTCCTGCCCGACGCCGCGCAGGCAGTTCGGGTAGTTGCGAAAAACTGCGGCAGAGACCTTACATTCGGGCCGGGCCGCGTGGACCCGGCGGCTGGTCTCGGCGACAACATGCGTAATCTGCGCCGCCCGCCATTCCAGCCACTTCTCGCGGATACCCTCTTTCTGCGTATCTTGGGGCCAGTTTTCAATCTCCACACCCGTATCGGCTTCGAACCGCTGCCGGCAGCCATCGCAGTAGCAGTTTTGCCCGCCGGGATAGCGGATGTAATCGAAATGCACCCCGGCGACGTCGTAGTTGGTTGCAACCTCGACCATGCTGGCAACCTCCAGCTCCTGGTTCCTGGGGTCCGAGGGACATAGCCACGGCTGCTCTTCGCCACCGAATGTCCTCTGCAGCCGTCCTTCACTGCGCATCCGCTCGATGAATGCCTCCGGTGCCCTGCTCCCGAGGCGGAAATTCACCTTCCACGGGTGTACCTGTACGTCGTACTTCTTGCCGGCCTCAACCGCCTGTGCCACCTGGTCGCCCTTTTCTTCGACGATACCGGCGACCGGGAGAACCTCACTTTCGTGATACGCCACGCCGCCCCAGAAGGTATTCGGCATGATGGCATTGAAGCCGTTTTCGGCCAGCACCCGGATGCTCTTATCCCAGCCCTCGGCGTACGCACCGGTGCCGGAATGCTCCCACACCGCCCGGAACTCGCCCTCACGGGAGCGGTGCGCCTGCACGTAGGCGTCAATCAGCGTCCGGTCGCGCTGCTGTGCCAGCTCGATCGCCCTGTAGCTCTCATCGTTTTCGGCGGCGGCAAGGGCGCCTTCGTGGAGCTCATTGATCGTCGCAAGAATCTCCGAATCCTCCAGCAGACTCCGGTTGGCCTCCAGCCACTGCACGATTCGCAGGCCCTGCAGATGTCCGACAGTCTCCGGCCACTCACACGCCTGCTGCACCGCCGCATCAAGCACCGCCGGAGAGAAATGCACGACAAGTGAAAAGAGCATCTGGGCCTTGCCGGTCGGGTCCTCGCCGGTGACGATATGAGACATAAAGGCCCCGGTGTCCGACAGCAGCATCGCGGGCTTTTCAGTACGTTCGCCGTCGCTGTTGAGCTATGTGCCGATGACCCGTGCATCATCTGCAGCGGGTTCAGCGGTCCTGATATTCCAGGAGTGCTGCTTCACAATGTCAGGGATGCCACGAAGCGCATCGGGGATAAAGTCAATCGCCGCAAACTGGCCCTCGTAGTCTTCCCGCATCCAGCCTGTCTCCTGAATGTGCAGCGCTTCTGCAAGCCGGGCGGGAAGCGTGTAAAAGCAGATCACCTTCCCGCCATCCTGTATATACTGCGCCAGCGCGTGTGCAAGCTCCGAGGTCATGGCGGGGTTGTAGGGGCAGATGATGAGGTCAAAGTCCTGCAGGTCGCCCTCCAGTACGACATGCTCATCAATGGCCCCCGTCTGGATGCCCTTCTGCCGCAAAAGGGACGATATCCGTGAGGCTGCGTCGGCGACCCCTCTTCCCTCGCTGGAGGTCAGTGAGGGAGTGTCCATGAGCATCACAATGGGCTCGCGGTAGGCGCGGAGGGTATCAACGGCCACGAACGCGGGGATTGCCGCGCCCCGCCATGCAGCCAGCCGGACGGTGTCAATCATATGCCACCCGGCCGGCTCGTCCTCGGTGCGAAAGTCCGAGCGAGATATCTCAATGGTGTTCCAGTTCGTCGTGGGCGAAAATCCACCCGCGGAGTACCAGCCGTTTTCACTGTGAAAATAGAGGCTCATGGAGGAGATTGCAGACGGTTTGGAGCTGTAGATATCCAGTGTGAACCGGTGCCAGGTCGAAAGATCCCAATCCACACTCATATCGTACACGGCCCGGCGGTCGTTCTCTTCGAAGTTGCAGATCATCTTCAGCGCCGTGCCCTCGCCGCGTTCCATCAACTCGGCTGGAACCGACTGCTCGGCGGGCCGCCACTGCTCCCGGGCCGCTTCGACGTCCGGGTAATCGAAGCTCTCCAGAACCTCATCGGCGCCATAGACGGCACCACCCATGACACAAAGCACGATCCATACAATCGCCGTAAAGGTCAGCCGTTTCATAGTCAGCCCTCCTGAAACCATTGTGCTCGTCTTTATGTCAGGCGTCGGGATGTGTGGTGATGGCGAAGTTGTCGTACCAGAACTCCGCCCCCTCGAGCTTATCCCAGCTGCAGTGCATCATGGCACGATATAAGTACTGCAAGTCCGGTACTTCCTCGCGCACATCCCGCACATCCACGCAGATGCTGTGCCACTGTCCGTCATCAATGAGTTTTTCGCCGCCCAGGTCAATGAATCCCCCTGTATTGCGGTTTTGGGTGCCTCCCAGCAGGAATCCACGCGGCATGTTTTCGGCGTCAAAGGGCTCGACGCGGATCGCCACAGGGACGCCCTCCGGGATCCTGTAATCAAGCTGGAGGTACGGATATTTGTCAATATCCCACACACCGGGAGCCACCGCTCCGGCGGCGCTGTTGCGCTTATCGGCGTCGTAATACAGCCGCATGCACTTACCCTCACCGCCGGGCTTTTGCACATGCTCGTAGCCCGTCAGCCAGCTCCGGTAGTACTTGAAGTGATAGCCCCACTGTGTCTCGCGGGTGGCGTCCTCAAAATCGGCGTTCACCAGCGGTGCATCCGGGTCTTTTGGCGTCCGGACCCTGACGAAGCCCGAAGCAATGCCGGCCCGGCCGTCGGTGAACTCCGCCCGGCAGATGACCGCGTAGTCACCTTCCTGTTCGTAGGTGTGGGAGGGGTTGCGGTCGGTTGAGCGGGAATCGTCGCCGAAATCCCACATCACGGACGCGATCTCACTGCCCATGGGATCGATGGAAAAGCTGACCTCCTCACCTGGCTCCGGATATGCCGGGGTGGCCTTGGTCATGATGCGGGCGGGACTGTCACATGCGTATTCGTACGCCCCGATGTCCGGAGCCTCACCCGTCCAGGGCAGGCTTACAGACGTGCCATCCTCCCAGGCCACCTCCCGGTCCAGGTGCAGAATATCGGCCTGGTAGTACCGCAGCTCGATACTCTGAATCTGCGCGATGGTGTCACCATCCCCCACGGCAATCCAGTCGCCTTCTTCTCCCTCGATGCCAAAGCCGTCGAAGAAATACCGCCCATCGGCTACCGGAAGTGCCGTCCCGGAGCCCGACCCGATCGCCAGCGTCAGGGGCGTCCCGGTGTCAATGCAGGGGCTGTCTTCGGCCAGGCGAAAGTCGTTGTTAGCCTCATCCACATACCGCGGGTCGGCGTCGATATTGTCTTCAAACTCCGACCAGAAGCCGCGCAGCACCGGCGTGTTTTCGTTGGCCTGCTGCGTCGTCCAGTACTTGCCCTCATATTTGATGGTGGTCTGGCCGGGATCCGTGCCGCTGAAGAGATTGTGGCGAATGCGGTTGTCGTCACTCAACTCGGAGCCCACGAGAAACTGCACATTCCCGCCCGTCCAGTCGTTTCGGTAAAAGCAGTTGTTGGCGAACACATTGCTGGAGATATTCATACCGTATATCTCCCAGCCGTGACCGAGGTTGCCCGTGATGGTGTTGTGATAGATACGGGTGTTGAGAAGTCGGAATGGCTCGCGAAAATATTTAGTGGGATTGGCGCCCATCGGGAAATAGCTGCCGGAGTTCAGTGGTGTGTGGAAGTTCTCAAACACGCGGTTGTGGCGGAAGATACCGTCGGTGTAAAGGTTTTTGGCGCGGCTGTCGGCGGAATAGCCGCTGTCACGGGCCTGGGTGACGACGTTATCTTCAATGAGGATGCGCCCGGTGGCCCAGAACTCGTAGTTGCGGCCCCAGTTGTTGCGGAAGCAATTGCCGCGCACCACCACGTTGCGGCAGGTCGTGATCTGCATCGGGCTGTGGCCGACACGCGTCAGCGAGTTGCCCTCGACAAGTACGAAGCTGCACTGGCGGATGGAGATCATGTTGCCGGTCACACGGTCCTTGGAGAAGATGTTGTCCAGCAGCCTCACCTGCTCGGATTTGACGATCTGCATGGTGCTGCGGGCATTGCGCATGTGGCAGCCCCGAACCGTGATATGATCGCAGTCCGTCGCATACACCCAGCGCCCGGAGCCCTCGCAGTCGATGGCGAAGTCCTCCACACCGATATATGACTGATCATCCAGCCGGATGGCGGTAGCGTCGGGGATGACGAGCTTCGCCTCCCGCCACTGTGTCGCCCGGTACGTGATCGGCGCCCCTTCAGCTCCGCTGGCCTCCGGAGCGATCGGGTCGGTATATTCGCCG
>JAWODS010000223.1:0-8788 GCA_046483205.1 Armatimonadota bacterium
TTGACGGTGTCACATCGTTCCGCCTCGGCCATGAAATGCGTGCTGACGAGTATGGCCGCGCCGTCGTCAGCATTCTCTCGAGCGAGCCGCCATAAAAGATCGCTGGTCTCCAGGTCAACGCCGCTGGTCGGCTCATCGAGGATCAATACCGGGGGTTCGTGCAGCATCGCACACGCGAACATCGCCCGGCGGGTCCACCCCGGCGGCATATCCGACATCGGCCGGTCGCGCCACTGGTCAAGCTCCATGACCTCAACCCAGTAGTCCAGCACCTCGTCAAGCCGGGAATCATGGACGCCGTACACCTGCCCGTAGAAGCGGAGATTTTCCCGCACCGTCAGATCGGCGTAGAGTGAAAAATGCTGGGTAACGTACCCGATATGGGCTTTGACGTCCAGCGGCGTCTGCACCGGGTCTATATCGGCCACCCGGATTTCTCCCTCCGTGGGGAGCAACAGCCCGCAGAGCATGCGCATGGTTGTGGATTTTCCGGCGCCGTTTGGCCCCAGAAGTCCCACAATTTCGCCTTCATGGACATCCAGATCAATGCCATCCACCGCCCAGAAATCCCGCCCAAACCGCCGGCGCAGCCCCCGGGCTCTGATCGCCAGACTGTTATTATCGAAGTCGGGCATGATCAGTCTTGCTCCTTCGTGATGACGACGGCGCCGTCTTCAAGCGTCGGGTCGGCCGCGGAAACCTCGGCGTCAGGGAACTGCTGTGCAAGGGCGGATTGAATGTCCTCCCCGGACTTCGATGCACTGAATATCACCCGCATGTTCGGTCCGCGTCGTCTCAGTGAAATCACGCCGTCCAGCCCTCGCAGGTCGTCTTCAATGTCGGCCTCAGTGGCGATTTCAAACACGAGCCCGTCCGCGCGACCCGTCAGCTCTTCGGGGGTTCCGGTGGAGATGATCCGGCCGCCGTCGAGGATCGCCAGCCACTGGCAGCGGGCGGCTTCCTCCCACGTCGGGGTGGCGACGATGATGCAGCGCGTCTGTCCCATCAAGCCGTAGATGAATTCCCACAGATCGCGGCGCGAAAGGGGGTCAACACCGGTGGTCGGCTCGTCGAGGATTAACAGGTCGGGATGGTGGACGACCGCACAGGCCAGTGCCAGCTTTTGTCGCATGCCCCCGGAAAGATTCTCCGACCGGCGTGTCCTGAAATCATCGAGACCGGTGACCTCCAGCAGCTGCTCCATCCGCGAACGCATGTCGCTTAAAGGAACGGTCTGCAGGCAGGCGAAGTATTCAAGATTTTCCCACACCGTCATGTGGCTCTGTGTGCCGAGCTGCTGGGGGAGATACCCCACCGCGGGCTTCAGCGCGTCAACCTCGTCGGGGATGGCGTTGTCGAGGACCGTGATGCCTCCCTCGTCCAGTGCGACCAACCCGACGAGCGCCCGCATCAGCGTCGTCTTGCCCGACCCATCCGGGCCTGCGATACCGGCAACCGTGTCGGCGGGAATCTCAAGGCTCACTCCGTCCAGAGCAGCCGTCCCGTCGTATGACACCACGACATCCTGTACGCTGACAGGCGATTTACTCATCGTTTGAAGACGTTGTGGTTCCAGTCTTGGAGAGTTGGATGACAGCGTCCACGGGCATGCCCGGCTTGAATATCTGGTCGCGGTTGTCCAGCGCGATTTTCACGGCATAGACCAGGCGGGAGCGTTCGTCAGGCGTCTGGACGTACTTGGGCGTAAACTCGGCCTCCGAGGAGATACGCTGGACGCGGCCCTGAAATGTTTTATCGGGGAAGGTGTCGATGGAGATCGCCGCACTCTGGCCCACGCTTACGCGCCCGATCATGGTTTCTGGCACGTACACGGTGACCCACACATCATCGAGGTTGATGATGCGTACGATCGGGGCGCCCGCACCGACGGTCTCCCCCACTTCGGCGACCTCGTCCTGTACGACGGCGTTGCAGGGGGCGGTGATGGTGGTTTTATCGAGATAGACGCGGGCTTCTTCGGCGGCTGCAAGGGCAGCTTCTTCCTGTGCGCGAGCCGCTTCAGTCTTCCTGCGAAGGGCTTCGACGCTCTCTGCGCTGCGGCGGGCGAGTTCGGCTGCAGCTCCGGTGCGGTTCTTTTCGGCCCGTGCAGCGGCGATGTCCTCACTGCGCGTGCCCTCTCGCAGCATCTCAAGCTGCTCCCGCGCAGCGGCGTATGCTGCATCAAGTTGAGCGACCTTCTGTTCCGCCTGCCCGATGTCTTCCGCCCGGTAGCCTTCTTCGAGCAGTTCGAGGGCCTCTTTGGCCCGCTCCCGGTGCTTTTTGGCCTGCTGCAGTTGCGCCTCCGCGGCCCGGATGTCCTCGGCACGGGTCCCTTCCTGCAGAAGCTGGAGGGCCTGTTCGGCAACAGCTACTTCGGCACTGGCGGTCTCGTATTTCGTCTGCGCGGTGTCAAGCCGCTGGTCGGAGACGGCGCCATCGTCGTGCATCTGCCGGATTCTATCCAGATCGCTTTTCGCCTGCCGGGCCGTGCTTTCGGCCTGCTGCAGCCGCGCTTCAGCGGATTTGATCTCCTGGGGGCGCGGTCCGGCCTGTGCTTTGTCCAGCGCCGCGCGTGCGGCCTCGACAGCGGCGTCAGCGGCTTCTACCGCCAGCCGTGCCTCGCGAATCTCCTGAGGCCGGAACCCCGCCCGCAGCTTTGCGAGGTTCTCCCGGGCGGCATCCCTGGCGGCGCGGGCCTGCTCGACATTCTGCCGGGCGGCCTCAATCTCCTGTGAGCGTGGGCCGCTGCGGGCTTTGTCATACTGCGCCGACGCCCCGTCATAGGCGGCCTCGGCCTGCGCAATCTGCGGCCCCGTGGTGGATGCCTCCACACGAGCCCTCGTTTCGGCCTGTGCGGCGGTTTTGGCCGCGCTCTGCGCCCCGGCCATCGCCTGGTTCAGCTTCGCCTTCCATGTCTGTCCATCAAGGCGGGCGATGAGCTGGTCGGCCTGGACGACGTCACCCTCCTCGACCGGAAGTTCCGCGATTTTCCCGGCGATTTCGAAAGCGACATCAATGGTTGTGGCCTCGACCATGCCGCTCACTTCAAGCCGGTCGGTGGCAGACTCGGCATCACTGCCAAGCATCCACAAACTGATGCCGGCCGCCAGGACAACCACGATAATCGCGATAATGAATGGCTTTTTCATATCTCGATGGTTCACCTGTGGTATCGAACATATGGACCTGCAGCACCTTTCGCTGCAGGCCCATGAAGCTTGCGGTTGGAGTGCGAAAAGGCGCTACTGGTCCCAGTTATCGGTCCGGAACGGAGATGCGGGCAGTCCACCGCTATTATACAGGTTGCATTCCGGGTCTGCATCCCATGCGTAACGCACGGCCACAGGATTGGCGACATCAGGGCTGCAGACAGTCACGACAGATCCGTTGATGGTCGCCTGCGCCGGATGGAAGTTTTTGTCCGGCCCGGCGATTTCGAAGCCTGTAAGCTCGCCACCCTGCGCAACCAGCCCATCACCCGCGTGATCAAAGACGATGGTGGCAGTATCGCCCTCTACTGTCATCTCCTGGAAAATCGGTCCTGAATACACGATGTCACGGTCGTACTCGGTGCCAAGGGCCAGCAGTGCCAGGCGTTTCCCAACGGCCTGTTTGTTCAATGGATGGATATTATCGGTCATGCCCACGTCGATGGTGATGGCGAGGCCGGTGTTGCTGACATCCTCGAGGATGTTGAGCTGCGATTCGCGCAGAAACGGCCATTGGGTATTGCCGCGGAAGTTGGGGAGCTGGACGACCAGGAATCTGAATGCTCCCTGGCCCCACTCGCGACGCCAGCCATGGATGAGATGCGAAAGCAGCGTGTCATACCGCTCCGCCTGTCCCGGTCGCGCATCCGCCTCACCCTGGTACCACAGCGCTCCGCGGATAGCGTACTGTCCGAGGGGCGCAATCATGCCGTTGTACAGCACACCGGCCATGCGGTGCGGGCTGCCCCGGGGAATCTTCGGGCGCTCGGGGACCTCTTTGCCCTCCTGCTTGCATTTCTGGACCTCCTGCCGCCACTCTGACATCGCTCTGGCGTATTCCCGGGCGATCTCCTGCTGGCGCTCGAGCTGGGCGTCGAAGTCCTTCAGCAGCGGCGCGAAGGTGTCATCAGATGCTATTTCCTCCTGACGGGTCCATGCCTGGGCCGGTGTGCCTCCCCACGAGGAGTTGATCACACCAACAGCAATTCCCAGCTCCTTCTGCAATTCGCGGGCGAAGAAATATCCGGCAGCGGTGAAATGTCCGGTGGTCTCCGGTCCGGCCATCTCCCATGACCCGGTCACATCGTCAACGGGCTCCGGAGCGTATTTCCGCCGCGTGGTGAAGCAGCGCACCATCGGATTTTCGGAGTTGGCGATCTCTTCTTTGGCGTTCTGGGAACGGGCGACGGTCATGGCCATATTCGACTGTCCGGAGGCCAGCCACACCTCGCCGATATACACGTTGGAATATGTCAATGCCTCTCCATCATCGGTGGTCACAGAAAACTCATACGGCCCACCGTATTCCATGGGCCTGAGGCGCTGGCTCCAGGTGCCGTCGTCGTCAACGGTACGCTGGACCTCCTGGTCCGCACACGCCACCGTCACTGTCGCCCCGGGGGTTGCGGTGCCCCATACAGGGACCTCCATGCCTGCCTGCAGGACCATGTTTTCACCGAAAATCGCCGGCAGCTTCAAATCCGCCGACGCCATTGCTGTCACACACAGCAGTGCCACTACCCCGAACACAACTGCAAACTGCATTTCGTCAACCGATCGCATCTATGATGCTCCTCCTGGCGTCTCCGCCTGTCATTTGAAGCCGTCACAGCGGCGATAATTTCGGCTCCAATCTGCCTGTCACCTTCTCCCGACTGAATCACGGTGCAATCGCGACGCTGATATCAACACCACAGGGAGGTGTATGCAGGGCTGTGGGCGTAATACCGTTAGAGACGCTTCGGTACCCCGTCGCGAGCGCGGCGCAGGTGGGCACAGCATTGGCCAGGCATGCCTGGGATCACGGCTTCACAATGCGCGCTGCCGAGACGGTCGTGCACGTCAATATGATGAATGGAGACACATATACATGATGATGGCTGGAGCCGCAACGCAGGTGATCAACAACGACATCGGGACCGTCATCCAGGGCGCAACCGTCAACCAGACCGTCCGGAGCATCCGTGACGACCTGGAGGCCAACGCACTCCTTTTGCGCGGTGCCGAAGAGAGTGTTCTTTTGGTGAGCTGCGATGTTGGGGCGCTGCTGACGGAATACGTCCAGCAGTTCCGCAAAGCGATGGCCGCGGCCGCTAATGTGCCGGAGCGCAGTGTCATCATCGCCGGCAGTCACACACACTCCGCGCCGTCGGTGCTCCCCACCCACCCCCTCAAGGATGTTGATGAGGCATATTACGAACGTCTTGGCGGGTGGCTGGAGCAGGTGGCGGCCCAGGCTGCATCGGACGCACGACCTGCACGCCTGGCGTCGGGTCGCGGGCAGGCCCGGATCGGCTACAACCGGCGCGTGTGCTGGCGCGACGGCACTCACACCATGCACCGCCGGGGCGAGCCGGACGATTTCATCGGTCTCGAAGGGCCCGACGACCCGGATCATATCGCCCTGTTCGCAGTTGATGAAGATAATGACCTCATCGGCGTCCTGCACAACAACACCGCACATCCCACGGCCTTCTATGGCCGCGACTTTCTGTCCGCCGATTCCCCCGGAGCCGCTCGCGCCCACCTTCGTGAGGTCCTCGGGCCGCTGCCGGTGCTTTTTCTCAACGGGGCTTTTGGCGACCAGAGCAACACCAGCCAGGCGTCGGCGGACTTACGTCGGGAAACGGCCGAACAGAGCATGCAGCGGCAGGCCCACCTGATGGCCGGAGAGACGCTGCGGCTTTTGCACGAGGCCATTTTTGAGGAGGAGGTCTGCCTGCATCACCTATACGAGGACCTCGACATCGAGGTGCAGTTGCCCGATCCTGAAGATCTCGCGGCGTCTCGAGAGCTGCTCCAGCAGGCCCGGGACGGGGAGGATATTGACCGGAGGGACCTTATGTTCGCCCATGGCAGGGTGCTGCTACAGGAGGATTTCGGCGACGATCCGGTGGACACCATCCCCGTGCACGCAGTGCGGATCGGCGACCTTGCCATCGTCCTGCAGACCACGGAGCTGTACTGCCAGTTCGGGCTGGATATCAAGCGCCGCAGTCCCGCACCGGTGACCGCTGTCGCGAGTGTGGCTGACGGCTTTACGGGCTACTGTCCGACGATGGCAGGGATTATCGGCGGCGGCTACTCCGGCGACCCGCTGTGGTGGACGCGTCTCAAACCGGGAGCCGGTGACCGCATCGTGGATGCCGCCTGCCGGATGCTGTGGGAGCTGTGGTCTGAATAACCGGGCAGCGGCTGCCACAGCTGGACATCACGCTCAATTGCGATGGAGACACATTTCGCTTCACCGAGGAGAGTTCGAGATGCCGGATATGGAGACGGGAAACGTTGTGGTGATGTTTTGCGACCAGCTCCGCCGCGATCTGCTCGGCTGTTATGCCAGTGAGCTTGTGCGCACACCGAATATTGACGCGCTGGCTGCAGACGGCACCGTTTTCGACCAGGCCTATACTCCCGTCGGTATCTGCAGCCCGGCGCGTGCCAGCCTCATGACCGGCGTCTATCCCCATCAGCACCACATGTTCAACAACTCCACCCCCGGCTATTCGTATTGCGAGCATCTGAGGCCGGAGATGGTGATGCTTCCGGACTGGCTGGGCGCAAACACGCAGTGTCAGACCGGCTATTTCGGCAAATGGCATATTGGCCCGGCCGAAGACCTGTACGCCTCCAGCTTCGATGTCACCCACAAAGACTACGGAGTGAGTGAGCCGCTTTTGAGCAGCTCGCACTGGCACCCGAGTGGAGCACTGGCCGAACACGTTCAGAGCATCGCCGATGGGAAGGCCGGAACGCTCGATATGCCGATGGAGGAGTTTCCGGATGTCCTGGCCGCCCGCTACACGCAGCAGTTCGTTCGACAGCGCGATGAGACCAGGCCGTTTGCGGCGTTCTGCGGTTTCCCCGGCCCTCATCTGTCGTGGGTGGTGCCGGATGAGTTCGGAATTCGCTACGACGCCGACGACATTCCCATGTGGCCCAACCGGTACGACAGCTTTGAAGGCAAGCCATTGAACCAGAAGAAGCAAAGAGCGGCCCACGCTCACCCCGATGGGCTTTTGTACGCGTTTGAAGACAACGACACCCTCAAAGAGGCCCTGGCGTGCTGCTTTTCGTACGTGGAGCTGATTGACGCGATGGTCGGCGAGGTGTGTGACACCCTGAAGGCGCTCGGGGTCTATGACGACACGACTGTCATTTTCACCACCGATCACGGTGATATGGCGGGCTCCCACGGCTTTCCCAGCAAGGGCTCCTATATGTATAACGAGGTGTATCACATTCCAATGGTGGTCAAACCGGCCGGCGGATCGCAGGTGAAGCGAGTGGACCGGCCCGTGCATCTGATGGACGCCACGGCGACGGTTCTGCACGCGCTGACAGGTACACCGCAGCAGGCGATGGCATCGCAGGAACTGCAGGGACAGTCACTTCTACCGCTGACGAGCGGATTGGATGACTGGGACCGCCAGGTGCATTACGCTGAATATCATGGCGACTGGTTCGGGCATTATTCGGCCCGGATGGTCACCGACGGGTCGTGGAAGCTGGTGTGGAACCTCACCGACCTTTGCGAGCTGTATCACCTCGACGAAGATCCCGCCGAGATGGATAACCTCTTTTACGATCCCGCATACCGGCAGGTGCGCGACCGAATGATGGAGACACTCCTCGAGGAGGCAAAACGCCTGGGTGACGGACAGATGCGGCTGTATCATCCCCATATCGAAGAGGCTATCGAAGACACGCCCTGACAATCCCGGCCCTCTTTTCGAGCATCTTCTCGCGACGGCCCGCAGACATTGATAGGCTGTCGGTGCAACAGTGCCTCATAAAAACCGATAGGCTTGAAAAAATGCCTGGATCAACCCCAAAAATCCGTGGCTCCTAAAGCCTTTAGAGTTTGGTACACGACAACCAAACATCTCCGTGGCTCGGCCTGAAACCTATGCTGTTTGCAGGTTTCAGGTGGCGGATCGTAGTCCATCCGCCAGCTTCCAGCCCGAGTCGGTCCCTTTCAGCATCCCGAACACTTTTATGAGCCACTATTACTGTCGGTGCAAAGTGCATCTTGCTTCGCGTTTGCGCGCTGTATGCGCCCGGGTGGGTAATACACTTTTACGAGGAAACCCGGGCCATAAAGGAATCACCGGCGACAGTGGCGAATAATAGTTATGTGTGGCCTTTTGCCGGTCTCTACGCCCAGACACGCGGGAGCGATGCTCGTGTTGGCCAGAGAAATCGCCGGGTTCGTCGAACAGCTCGTGCCGGAGCGCCCCCCGGGTAGCGAAGAAATATTCCTGTGGGGCGATCCTGCCTCGGAAGTGACCGGCGTACTGGTTACGTGGATGGCCACCGTCGAGGCGATTGAACGAGCCATCGAGGAAGATTGCAACCTCATCATCAGCCACGAAGCGCTGACATACCCCTACGCATTCCGCGGCAACCTGGAGCACTCTCTGCACTGGCGCAGCAACCAGGCACGCCTGTCGCGGCTGGCCAAACACGACATCACCGTCTTTCGCGCCCACGGGCTTTTGGACGCCTACACCATCCTCGATGACTTCGCCCGCGAGCTCGGCCTTCCCGAACCGACGTTTGAGGAGAACTTCGTGCGC
>JAWODS010000314.1:0-34808 GCA_046483205.1 Armatimonadota bacterium
GTTGCTGAGATTATTCGTTTGGTTAAGAAAGAAAAATTTGATTTTGAAGATTTTAGAACTCTTCGTAAAGGTGGTTGTATTGAATCAGATAACTAAAACGAAAAGTGTTTTAGATGAACAAATTGATCAGATATTGAAAGCATCTATTATTACTTCTGATGAGTTGCCCAGGGGCTGCATCTGTCCAATCCGTACGAAGGTGCTGTAGGGGAAATCTGGCGACAACACCGCCAGAGCCGCCGTCTCCGGGGGGCGGAAGTCGGAATTGCGTGCAAACCAGCGGACATCCACGCGATCGATCCACCGCTGCTGTTGCAGGTCGATGGTGAGGTGGAATGTCTCATAGTTGCTGTTGCGCCACAGCACCCATTCCGCCGCCTGGTAGTTGTCGGAGGCCACGACCCCGTCCGTCAGCTCACCACGATAAAAGGCGCTCTCCGTGTACGCTTCGGGACCTGATGTATCCATGTAGCAGTCCCGGCTGGTGGCCGGTGCGTGTGAAAGCTGATAGGGCCTTCCGAGTGCATGATTCGTCATCTCCTGGGCCAACACAGCGGAGGCTGTCACCATCACAGCAATAAAGCATATCGCCCCCACATACCTTTTTCGAGCGAGCATAAAGAGCACCTCAGATCATTACCATGCCGATGAAGGCCGGGCTGTATTGTTCCCGTATATTGTATTTAGCCTGCAGGGCACGCTCAACCTCCTTTACAGCTATCCGTATTGATGGCTCATGTGACCTCCCCCCATTCTCTGGACCAGTCAGAGTGAGAGAATCGCGGCTGTTGTTTCGCTCTATGGGTGCAGGGACGCCGTATCCCGACCGGAGCCCATTCAGCGGTGCAGGCAACTTCAGTGGCTTTCTGCATGTATCAAAGGGAAATTCGGGCGTTTTGAAGAAATACAGGTTATTATACGGGCATTGATCCGTGATAATCTATCCACTATCTGACGTCGATGGCATTTAGAGCGAATTTCAGAGGTCAACGGCGTGTCACGTTGTTGTGCAGGAGCCCTGAGACGGGCCTGGAGGATCACTCATGGGAGACACAGAGCAGAATAATCGGTCGAGATCCATCCTTATTCTTTCGGATCATAAACCACTCAACCGTGCACACGCGGAGCTGCTGAAACTTCACGGCTACCGTCCCCTGACCGCTATTACCTACACCGACGCGGTCCGACTCTTGCGGGATGAGCCGCCTGAGACGGAGATTCAGGCCATCATTGTGGCCTCGAAAATTCATGGCTGGCACCACCTCGAGGGCGAACAGCAGCCCCCGGAGCTCACGGCGAACACCGACACCTGGCAGATTGACAATATACGCCACGTTGTTAAGCTTGTGACGGGGCGTCAGGAAACCACGCCAATATTGTTGATCGCCGAAAGCCTGATTGAAACCGGATGTTATCAGCTTACCGAGGAAGCGCTCGCCGAGACGGAGCTCGATTACCATACCTACAACGCCAACAGACTCGAGCTGCTTCCGAAACGCCTGTCAGAATTAGACCTCGAGGCACCGTGAGCTGTGGTCGGCCATCCATCGCCAACGAACTGAAACCGTATCAGGGACATCCAGGAGGGAAACCATGCAGTCATGGAACTTTCTTGCCGCATGCGATATGCAGCCCGGCTCACCACGATCTTTTCGCTTTCGTGCGCAGCATCGCGCAAACTGGGAGACCGCACTGGGCCAGCTTCGGCAGGAGGACGCGGACCTTCTGCTCGTACCCGGTGATCTGACCAGAGACGGCTCAATCCACGACTTCGAATTCGAAACGCTGAAGTGCGAGCTCGGCAGCCTGCCGTATCCCTTCTGGGCCGTGCCCGGAAATATGGATACAGGCAACAAACACGCCGATATTCCTCACCGCCGCTCACACGCTGAGGTCACCGCACAGCAGCTTGACCGCTTTGCACGCTTTTTCGGCCTGTTTCCATGGAGCTTTGTCCACAAAGACGTGCGTTTTACCGGCATCTACGCCGCCGTTGCGGGAACGGGTCTCCCCCACGAGGCGCAAATGTGGAACTGGCTTGAGGAAGAGTTACCCGCGATGTCAGAGGCCCGGCACCACGTGCTGATCATGCACTACGCGCTCTTTATCGATGACCTTCACGAGAAAGCATGGGACCTGACACAGGACGACCAGTATCACGCGTGGTATTTCTCCATTGATGAGCCGCACCGGAGCCGTATCTTCGATGCGATGCAGGCCACCGGCGTCGATATCGTCCTCAGCGGCCATATCCACTGCCGACACCCCGAGCAGGTCGTTGACGGTGTGCGCTTCTTCAAGTGTGCGGGCATCGCTTTCCCGCAATGGGCCGACCGGTGGCCGGACGGTGATCCGGGGCTTGGTTACCATCGGTTTACCGTCTCTGATGCAGGTATTGAGGAAACCTTCGTCCCGCTGCACAGCGAGTCGCAGTCGAACGACGGCTACGGCCCCGGGGGGCATCCATCTCCTGATCAACGCGATTATTCAATCGCCTGGGAGGAGCCGCCGGCTGAGGTCAAAAGTTAGTCGCGGCCTGTATCATACAGTCACTATAGCCAGTAGATACCACACCGTGAAAAAAAATGGTGCGACAGTGTGCGCAACCGAACGCCTTTTCCACGACACTGACTATCTTAGAAGCGACGCAGCGCCGAAAGCGTGAAAAAGTATTTTGCCTGTAGATGGTTGCTCGGCCCGGTGGGCCCCCCGGCATCAGGCTGTTCGGGGGCGGTTGCATCGGCCAGATCGAACGCCTCGTTGGCCTCACCGGCCGCCATTGTGAACGTCCCCAGCACATTCCAATCATCGTCATGGTATTCAGCCCCGACCGACACCGAAATGACGCGCAATATCCCCCCACTCATCTCGTGGTCGGCCAGGGTCTCGGGATCGGCCCCCCTGCCTTCGACCCGTCGCAGGCGGCCGAGCATATCGGCGCTGCAGTAGCTTAATGCACTCCCACAGTGGAATGTCCAGTGATCTGACGGTTTGGCTCCGGGAACTCGCAACGGGGATGACCGTCCGTATCGCAGTGAGAATACCTTCAGATCGCCACCTGTTTTGAGCGCGTACGCGTCAGAAACGATGCCGGGAGGAAAGCCCGCATACCCGTGTCCGGAGCCGTCAAACCACAGCTTTCGGACATCGAAAACAACCTGCTCCATTGCCCGTGGCTCCTGATGGCGCCAGCCCACCGCCAGTGACCGGTTATTCCAGTCGTAGTCCAGGTCCGCCCGTCCCCACAGCCACGCGAGAATCGATGCCGTGTTATCCGCATTCCCCCATCGGCCGCTGAGGAACCAGCTTTCATCTCCCGACGTATGCGCGACGTACGCGTCAGTATTCGTCCTGGTGCTGTCGATCGGGGCCCCATAGGTCCGGCCTTCATACGAAACCCGTAGCTCTTCGCTGCGGTCGCACCAGGTCCGTTCGATGCCCCAGTGCCACCGCTCTTTTTGATGCGCCACACCGAGCTTCCAGCGTGTCGCGTCGGCCGTGGCACGGGGCCATTTCCCCGCAGAGCCATCAATTTCCAGGTGCCCGGCGACGCTTGCCCCCGACAGACTCGCATCCGTATCGGCCTTTTGATATGAAGCCCCGAACACCCACCCGGAGCCGGTCTCGTACGCCGCAGACAGCATTCGTGCATCCTCTTCGATTGTGCCGATGTATTCCTTTTCATCGTCCCGGTACCAGATAGTGTCTTTTACATCTGATGTACAGACACCGATATGCCAGGCGTCCGCGCCCAGGCGTTCCCCCGGGACCACGAGCTCGTTTCTCAAGATGTTGGTTTCCCACTTACCGAGATTCCTGGAGCCGCGTTCCAGTACGAGCGGGGTTTGCGCGGAATATGTCGAACGAGCGAAAGTCCCCGACGCCTGCGGCAGGGTTATGGGGTCTTCGACGTGCGCCCTGCCTGTCACGCATCCCGAAACCGAAGCTCCCCCTTCTGCCAGCGCCTGCGGCCGCAGATCCCAGAACAGATCCGCGGGACTGTCGGCAAAAACAGGCCCGTGTGCCACTAAAAGATACATCAACGCGCCATATAGAGGCAATAGATGTGTTCGGAAGAGACCCATGAAAGCTGAATGTCTGCTCGATGATGTCCGCATGAGGTGTCGAATACCCCCCGCGAATTAGCTGGCGGAGCCGTCACATAAAAACAGCCGCATCGCCACAATACTGTGTATCTTCGTCGAACAAGCTGAGCCTGCAAGCAACTCGTCATCTATCACTGCTACGCCAGGTGCTGCTCGTGCTTGTCGGATGATACGTCGATCAAGACTGTTGCGTTATGACTTCATTCCGGGCAACCACGCCTCCATAAGCAAAAAACGGAAAGCGCCATCATGACGCTTCCCATGACCGTTGCCTGCTGTGAAGAGAATCGTGTTTATCCATCATAATACAGTATGCGGAGGCAGTTCTCACACTTCACAAGGTCCCTGGCGTCCCGGAGCTTTCGTACGATGAAAGTCGAGACTGTAATATTGCAGCCGGTGCAAACTCCGTCTTTCATCTCCGCCACCGCCAGCCCTCCCATCTTCTCCCGGAGCCGCTCATACTCCGTGACAAGCTTCTCGTCGAGCTGTTCGACGATATCCTGCCGCTCTTCTTCGGCCCTTTCGATGCGGTTATTGAGATTCGCGGAGGTTTGTTCGTAATTCTCCACCGTCTCCTCAAGCTCTTCCGAAAGGCTGGTGATTTTGTTCTTTTGTTCTTCCAATTCGCTTTCGAGCGCATCCGCCTGCTCGTAGCCTTCGAGGAGTTCGTTCTCGAGCCGTTCCTGGTTGCGCTTCAGCTCATTGATTTTCTTCTCCAGGTTCGCCAGCTCTTTGGAATCTGAAATGGTTCCCCCGTAGGCCAGGTTCCACTTCTCTTCTCTTTCGTTTTCGGTTCCCTGCAGCTCAAGCTCGCGGTCACGAAGGGTGGACTGCAGTTGGTGAAGCTCCTCCTGCAGTTCGTCGCTTTTCTCTTTTGCCTGCTCAAGCTCCTGGCGAAGCGCAGTGCCGTCATCCAGATCAGCGAGTGATTCGTTGCAGGCGTCGATTGTTGTATCCAGTGTTTGGAGCTGGTGCAGCAGCTCGAGTTGTTCCTTCATATCCCCACCTCCGAGGACTTCGGGGGTCGCACTGTACAACGGTCTGTGTAAAGTTCCCTCCCGGCCTGCCCGACACCTTCCTGAAGATAAAACAACCATTCACACGTTCGTTAGCACTCGCCCCTGTCGAGTGCCAAAAATGCTGTCCGGCGCTTGACGCCGTTAAATGCAGGGTGTAGAATACGAACGTGGCACTGCAAATCACCCACAGGGAGTTTCGATATATGCCGATTTACGAATTCGAATGTGAAAAATGCGGTCACCGTTTTGAAGTCATGATGGGATTTGACGAAGAGCCTCCGCGGGTATGCCCGCAGGAGGGGTGCGAGGGAAAAGTGACCAAGCTGTTCTCCCCCCCTGCCATTATTTTCAAGGGCAGCGGGTTCCACGTTAATGACTACGGTTCGAATGGTCCCAAAGGCGGCCGCTCATCAGGAAGCTGTTCCACGGGGAGCTGTCCGGCAAGCTCTTCCAGCGACGGCAGTTGATACAGGTCCATTCACCAGGCACTATTGTGAAGCCCCCGGCTGACGGGGGCTTTTTTGTTAAGGCAGCAGGATGACCTTGATGGCCCCGGTTTCGTGTTTGCGGCGGGCCGTGTCAAAGGCATTCCGCGCTTCGGCAAGCGGGAATCGGTGCGTAATCATGGGCCTGACCGTCACTACCCCACCTGCCAGAAGCTCAAGCCCCTCCTGGTAATCTTCGGCGAAGTTATTGCTACATGTCGTCAGGCGTCGTTCCCCGGCCAGACTGCTTTCATCAAGCCGCAAACCGGCCGTGACACCGGCCATCGCCACCAGCGTGCCCCCACGGTCGAGACATTTCAGAGCCACCTGCTGCACCTGCGCGCTGCCCGTTGTATCGAAGACCGCCACATACTTCTGCCCACCGGCGGCATCCATAAGGGCTTCACGGGTTGCGGCTTCATCCATCACAGATACGTTTAAACACGGCCCCAGCCCGAGCTCTTCGGCACATCGCACGGGGGCCTCATACACGTCCGTCACAGCAACGACACCTGCCCCGCGAGCTTTTGCGACCTGGGCGATGCTGAGGCCAATCGGCCCGGCGCCGAGCACCGCAACATGACTGCCCGGGAATATCTCTGTCCGGTTGACTGCGTTCACCGCCACACCGAGGCCGTCCAGAAACGTCGCCTCTTCCAGGCTTATATGGTCCGGCAGATCAAACAGGTGTGTCTCCCATACGGGACAGTACTCGGCCATTCCACCGGGATTCTGCCCTTCCCAGCCGGCGCCGTGTCCAAGGTGTGCGGTATTGGGGCACAGGTTGGATCGTCCCGTGCGGCAGTATCGGCACTTTCCGCAGGTTTTGAAGGCCATCAATCCCACGCGCCGTTCTGCATCCGTCACGAGCGTTGCGCCGATTTCGTGCCCGAGGATCATGTCGGGTGGATTTGGGGTTTCTTCGCCCAGCGTGTGTTTTGCCCAGGGGTTCTCGCCCGCAAGATAGCGCAGATCGCTGCCACAGATCCCGCAAGCTCCCACACGCGTGAGAATCTGCCCCGGCAGACATTCCGGCACCGCAACCTCGGCCACGACCAGCTCGCCGGGCGCGTGGAGCACCACAGCACGCATCGTATCAGGTACTTCTCCCATACAGGCAGCTCCTGTCACATGATGGTATTGAGCGTCACTTCGTGGCTTTCCCGCACTTTTCCTTCCGCGGGGCTGCAGTGTATAAAGCGGGCCCCCCGCGTTTTCCATGTGACCCGGAGTATAAAAAAAGGCACAGGCTTTCACCTGTGCCCTGAGTAGTAAATTGGTAGCGCGGGGAGGATTCGAACCTCCGACCTCAAGGTTATGAGCCTTGCGAGCTACCAGACTGCTCCACCGCGCGTCACTGGAGATAGTATAGCAAGCTTCCCGGGTTTTGTAAAGGAATTGGACGAATTTGATCAATTATCCCATCGAAGCCGCCACTTTCCACCCTGGATCTCTCGTACGCCTCCTGCATGCTAATATTCGCGCTCAAACCGTCCAGATCGGGGGGATTACACAGCTCTCCGACGAAAACAGGGTACATGATTTCCACAAGTTCAGCGCCGCTGGCAAGCCTCCCGCGGAACCGAATATCCGATTTTGTCTCCAGCGACGGCGGGATATTCACCGGCTGAGGGTCCACCGGCATCGGCGGCGTCTTCTGCACCCAGGGCTCCGGCTCCCCCGGTATCTCGAAGCGGAATACGATTGGATCGGAAACATCGTCCGCCTCTGCAAAAAACTGCCGCATATCCCCGGTAGTGACTTTCCACGTGGCAGGCACGTCAATTTCCAGGTCTCCATGGATATCGCGATTCAGGAAGTTGAATACACGCACTGACACCTCGTGCTCGTCTCCCGGCGCAAGGAGACGTCCCTTTCGCAGGACCGTTGCCGTGGGGAAATGTGCCACAGGGAAAACGCGCTTCAGCATCCGTTTTTCCACCTGTACAAGCTCTTCAGCGACGGCGATTTCTGATTGTGCAAGCACCACGCCACCGCGCATGCCCGTCTGTTGTGCCATATCGAGATGTCTTTTCGCACGCCACAGAAGCTGCGATGTGAACGGAGGCTCACCGTCCACAGCCGTGACACGCTGGTTTAGCCTCCCTACGCCGTCCCTGAGGCGTTGCAGCATCTCCGGCGAGGCTCTCCACTCATCGCTGAGACAGGCACGACTGTCTGTGACGCGGGCCAGCCAGTACTGCATTTCCGCCAGCCGGTATGTGACACCGATTGCTCGTGGCGGCACGGCCCCGTCGTCTGCACACCTTTCAGCCACCTGCATCATACCGCTTTCGCAGGCCGCCAGCGCCTCTGAAAGTAAAGCCACATCTCCCGGTTTCCCGTCGGCAAGTGCGTCCGCCGCGCGCGCTATCCTCTCACCGAGTGATGACTTGTAGTCGTCATCGACCCAGTTGACAAGGTCTTTCTTTAGATCACTGACACCGTACCAGATAGTGTGCCCTGCTCTTTGACCGAACTTCGTGTCCATATACAGCCGGTACCGCCTCTGCAAGGCCCTGCCGAGGTACTCGTCGGCACATCCCAGGATCATCAGCGGTGTGCGCGAAAGCTTCCGTCTCCTCAATCCTGTCGTCTCCACGTCCCGGAGCCGTCCCATCACCGTTATCTGCTGTGCCCCGGGCGGAATCCGTATCGTGGCGCTGGCGTCACTGTCACTCCATGCGCACAGCAGCGGCCGTCCATCTTTCAGCAGCACATGTGCCTCTGTGAGTGGTCCGAGATCAACCGGACCCACGTATGCCGCATCTGTAAGCCAGTGGCGGGCCGCCGCGAACCCCACAAACAGCCGCGTTGGTACAAGCCCACCGTTTTTTTCGTGCAAAAGCGCGTTTTGAGCGCCGTGTGCGTCCGGTGGAGCCGCCCACTGATTGAAACAGCTTGAGCGGAAATGGCTGTCCTCGCCCCACGCCATGAGCCTGATCCTGGTGCGGAACAGATCTCCGGGAAGCTGCTGGTGATCGGGGAAGTTTTTGTCATGCCAGCGGTACTGCAGAACACTTTCGTTCAGGGTATTTTTTCGCGGAAAGCCGTTGATCCACGGGAGTTGATATACGCCCCGCCGCCAGCAGGCGATGTGGTCGTAGGTGTCCAGGCTTGGGTGCCACGCGAGGCGCTGAAAATACAGCTCCCCCGAATTCGCCGCCACCAGGCACATACAGTACCAGTTGCCCGTGGAACCCCCATACACCAGCGGCGTCTCGGGCTGCTGAGCTTTGACATTACAATCGGTGATACGCAACAGGTCCATGTATCGCCCCCAGCTTCCCGTGTAAAACATCAAATCCGCCTCATTCCACAGCTCCCAGGAGTGGATGAACGGGTGCAGCTGTTTTGGAGGATCTTCTCCCTGTGGTGTGGCATAATCAGGGGGCCACTGCACCGTTTCATTTTTCACGGCCTCCACAACCGTCCGGACGTAGCGATTCCAGCGCATGACGTCCCCGGGCTGCCAGGTGAATTTGGCTGCGCGGGTCCATTCATCCAGCCCGTTTGCAGGCGCCACTCGCGTCCATTTGGGGGTGTATCCGAAGGTGCCCATCAACCGCACACCATATTTTTGCATCAACTGCATGTGGTCTCGCACCCACGCGAGGTCGAGATGGTCACGCTCGGGTTCGATCCGCGGCCATACCATATCGGTGCGCACACACCTGATCCCCAAAAGCGCCATTGCGGCGTAATATGGCTCTGAAAGCGTTGTTATCTGCATGTGAAAGAGGCCGTCATCACCGAAGGTGTTCTCATAGCAGCGTGGAATCACGCAGAACGCATCGCTCAGTCGCTCGCCTGCGAGGTGCAGCACCAGCTCGTACCACCCGTGGGGCAGGCGGCCGGGGATCTGAATTCTGGTCAACTGCCGGCCGCCGATTGTGGCTGCGGCTGCATGAACCCGGCGTCCAGAATCGTCATATATGCTGTATGTGGCAACCTGCCGTGGGCAGGCGACACTCGCAAACAGGGTGATTCGCTCACCGGGATAAAAAGCGCGCGCCACCCTCTCTGAGCGTATCTCCAACTTCGCCCCCATGGCGAGCGCGGACACCATGATGGCTGATATGCACACAGCAACTGCTCTCGTGTTCAAACGGTTCCCTCCGTCAATCATTTTCACCATCGTAAACATCGGTTTACGGGCTCGTAACTTAAGGCGTTCAAATAATCGCACCGCCCATGGAGGCTTCTGTGTACGGGGTGCCGAATAGACTGGGTGTGTACCAGCGATGAAGACTTCAACGGGTGAGAACGATGAAATTTGCCATTTGCAATGAGATATTCTATTACGAGGACAGCGAGAAGTGGACCATCAGGCGGCAATTTGAGACGGCGGCGGAAATCGGCTTTGACGGTCTCGAAATCGCGCCGTTCACCCTCGCCGACCACGTTGATGACATCACAGATGAACAGAAGCGTGAAATCATCGAAGCTTCGGAGGACACCGGTGTGCAGGTTGCGGGGATACACTGGCTGCTTGTGGGACCCGAAGGGATGCACGCGACCTCCCCCGACCCCGAGGTCCGGGAGAGAACCGCAGTATATATGGAGAAGCTCGTCCGCCTGGGAATTGAGATCGGCGGACAGATGATGGTCGTGGGTTCACCACAGCAGCGCGATATCCGCGAGGGCGTGACGTTCGACCAGGCCTGGAAGTGGTTTCGTGCTACCATGCGGCGATGTGGTGAAATTGGCCACACGCTGGACTTTAAGACCTGTATTGAGCCGCTCGCCAGAGAAACCAACAATAACTTCATCATGCGCGGCTACCAGGCCGCTCGAATGGTTCACGAAATCGATCTTCCCTCGGTCGGTCTCATCCTGGACACCTACAGCGGTGTGAAGGAAGAAAGGGATCTCCCTGCAACCATCCGGGAGTATGGAGATATCCTCTACCATTATCACTGCAATGATGATAGCGGGTATGCTCCGGGAATCGGAGAGACTGATTTTGTACCGGTGATGAAGGCGCTCGATGAGGTTGGGTTTGAGCGCTTCGCCTCCATCGAGGTTTTCGAGATGGATCGCCCGGCCACCGAGCAGGCGGAGATCGGCCTGAAGACACTCAAAGACGCCCTTGATACAGCCCGGTCCGGGAGATGACAGTCAACTGTGGCCGTAGGACGAGTATATGACAGCGTTTTCCTGGAGCACGGCGTCGAATGGCATATCGAGAAGGCCCGCCGGCTTGAGGCCATTCACGATCAACTCCAGGGCGATGGCCTGTGGAACGAAATGGTCTCCCTGGAGGTGCCCGCCGCTGCCACAGAAACGATCGCCCTCGTGCACACCGAGCCTTATATTGACGAAATTCGTCGTATCTCCCGGCAGGGTGGCGGAGAGCTCGACCACGACACGATAGCTACCGCACAGACCTGGGATGCCGCAACCCGCGCTGTCGGCGGCTGCGTGGCGGCCGTGGATGCGATTTTTGCGGGTGAGGTGCAAAGCGCAGCGGCTCTCGTGCGTCCGCCCGGCCATCACGCTCTGCCCAATCGCGGGATGGGGTTTTGCTTTTTTAACAACGCCGCCATTGCCGCCGAATACGCCATCCGCAGCCAATACGCATCCCGTGTTGCTATCGTCGATTTCGACGTCCATCACGGCAACGGCACGCAGGATTTTTTCTACAACCGCGGCGATGTCCTCTACGTCTCCACGCACCAGGATCCCTTCTATCCCGGAACGGGGCTGGCTGCGGAGATGGGTGTTGATGAAGGCCTCCACAAAACAGTAAACTGCCCGCTGCCGTCCGAGTGTGATGACCGCCTGATGCTCCGGGTCTATGACGAGGTCATCGTCCCCGTTCTCACACAGTTTGATCCCGAATTTCTGATCATGTCGGCAGGCTACGATGGCTATCACAAAGATCCTCTGGCAGGGCACGCGATAACCACAGGCGGCTATCACACACTTTCACGACGGCTCGCTCGAGTGGCCCACGACACCTGCGGAGGGCGGGTTCTCATGGTGCTCGAAGGCGGGTATAATCTCGACGTGCTGGGTCTCTGCGTCGAGAATACGATACTTGCTCTGATGAACCGCGAGCCAATGCACGAAGACCCCAATCCCCGGTCGGACACCGCCACGCAGGCACCCGCCCTGGTGGAGCACGTGAAAGATTTGATCGATTTCCACCGCCAGTGGCACGAGTTGTAACCCTGCAATCAACAGCGCCGGTGTGATATAATAACAGGCGGTATAATTCCTCATTCATCGGTGTTGATCCCGTGGACCAGCGGACTCTGCGCGTGCTCGAATATCCCAGGATTCTCGATATGCTTGCCGACAGGGCGGATTCAGCTCCCGGCAAGCGGCGCGCTCGTGCCATATCTCCACAGACCCGCCCAAATCTCATACGCAAATGGCTGAAGGAGACTTCTGAGGCCCGGTTGCTGCTCTCTGAAAAGGGTCGGCTCCCCTTCGGGGGGCTCACCGACATTTCCGAACACCTCGGCAGGGCGCAGGCCGGAGGAATGCTGCAGGGCTCGGCCCTCCTCCGTGTCGCCGACTGCATCCGGATCTCCCGCATCGTTCGCCGTCACATCCACAGTATGCACGAGGATCTGCCGGGGCTCTGGTCCCTGGCGGAAAGTCTTACGGAACAGCCCGAATTGCAGGAGGACATCCAGCAGAAACTGGATGACGAGGGTTTTGTACGCCCTGACGCCTCGCCGAAGTTGATCAGGCTTCATGATAGAGTTGCCGAGCTTGAGGAAAATCTACGGAGCAGGATGCAGAGTATCATGCGGACTGCCGCGGGGCGCGATCTTCTCCAGGACTCCGTCATTGTACGCCGGGAGGGACGGTTCTGCCTCCCGGTGCGCTCCGAACACCGCTCTCGATTTGAAGGCATCGTTCACGATCGCTCCGCCTCGGGAGCCACCATTTTTATGGAGCCCAACGCCGTCCGCGACACCGGCAACGAGCTCCGAGAAACCCATCTCGAAATCCGGGAAGAAGAGGAAGCGGTTCTGCGGGCGCTGTCGGCACGCGTTGGCGAAATCCACGCCGATATTGAATACAGCATGGAGACTTTGTCTATCCTCGATTTCATTCTCGCCAAGGGGCGCCTGTCGATCGATATGCAGGCTTCCGCTGCGGAGATTACCACCAGCGGGGTCGTGAGTCTCCGGTCGGCCCGCCATCCGCTGATATCTGACGATGACGTCGTACCCATCAGCATCTGGATCGGCGAAGAGTTCCGCACGCTTGTCATCACCGGCCCCAATACCGGGGGCAAGACGGTGTGCCTCAAAACACTGGGATTGCTGGTGTTGATGGCAATGTCGGGCCTGCATATCCCGGCCGAAGAGGGATCGGAGATTTCGCTCTTCGAACACGTCTGGGCGGATATCGGTGACGAACAGAGCATCGAACAATCGCTGTCCACCTTCAGCTCCCACATGACCCAGATTGTAAAGATTATCAACCGCATCGCCTCACACAGGGCGGATAATCAGGATCGCGGCGTGCGGGCGCTGGTGCTTTTGGACGAAATAGGCGCTGGAACCGACCCCACTGAAGGTTCCGCCCTTGCCAGGTCCATTCTCACCGAGCTCCACACCGCCGGCTGTCGAACTGCAGTCACCACGCATTACAACAACCTGAAGCTGTTCGCCTACGACCAGGACGGCATGCAAAACGCCGCCGTGCAGTTTGACGAACAAACGCTGCAGCCGACCTACCGGCTCCTCATCGGTCACCTCGGATCTTCCAACGCATTCGAGATCGCACAGCGGCTGGGACTTCCCGCGAGGCTCGTTGAAAGAGCGCGCGGGAATATGGATGAGGACCACATGAGCCTCGAACGGGCGATTACCGACATGCGTGACACAAAACACGACTTCGAACGAAAAAGCGCCGAGGTGCAGCAGGAGGCTGAAAAGCTGCAGGATCTGCGCGGCGAATACGAGGAGGCCCTGGAGGACCTCGCCCGCGAACGATCCAAAGCCACCGGAGAAGCGTATAAAAAAGCCATGGAAATCGTCGAAGTGGCCGAGGAAAAAGTGCGCTCTATTATCGCGCAGATGCAGGCCGAGCCCGGGCAGTCGAAGGTCACACAGAAGCTGCGTGACGATATCGCCCGCCTGCGGGAAGAAAGCCGGAGAGCCTACGAGGAGCACGAGCGCAGCAGGGTTGAGGAAACCGAAACAGCACCTGAGACCCCGCCACCCGAGGACCTCAGCGACGGCGCGTGGGTGCATGTGGAGTCACTTGGACGCGATGGGACGATCAGCCGGCAGGTTGATGACAGCACCTATGAAGTCGCCATCGGCAATATGCGCGTCGAAGCCGACCTTGCTGATTTGACTGATGCCAAGTCCCCGCCCTCGCAGGAGGCCGCCGGTCTTGCGCGACGGATGCAGGCCGAAAAACGTGCCACCTTCGATCCGGAGATTGATCTTCGGGGTGCCACCGTCAGTGAGGCCATCATGGAGCTGGAGAAATACCTCGATGACGCCGCGCTGGCAAATATCTCCGAGGTCCGCATTATCCACGGCAAGGGAACCGGGACACTGCGGCAGGGCGTCCACAGCTTTTTGTCTGAAAATGAGCATGTGGCGGAGTTTGAGGTCGCTCCCGTCGAGGAGGGTGGCGCAGGGGCTACAATCGTCCACCTGAAGTAATCACAGGCTCGACTGGCTCTCTTCTTTCGTCACTGCCCGGTGCAGGACCGCCAGCACCACAACCGCTGCATAAAGGCCCCACCCGATGATCTGCACGGTGCTGAAGCCCCACAGCTTGGCCATCGTCATCGCGGCCACCGACCCCACCACCGACGTCAGACCGTTGATTCCCCACAGCCATGGCACCAGGTTCTCCCCCCATGACCCGACGATGCGCAGGCCCGCGGGGAAAGGCATCCCCAAAAAGAATCCCAGAGGAAACACCATCGCGATTGTCATGAGCGCCCGGTAGCGGATGTCCCACGCCAGCGTCGCGTTCACAAGCGGCCCATGAAAACCCTGCAGCGCAAGACCGTACAGCGTGACACCGGCGGCCGCAGCGATGATGACGGTGGGCAATGCTCCTAACTTCCACCGCTGGCTGAACAGGCTCCCCAGCGCGCTGCTCAAAAGTATCCCAAACAGCAGCGTCGAGAGCGTCAGGACAGGATACCCGAGATACAAAATGAGCTTCTGGATCAGGCTTATCTCTACGAGCATAAAGCCAATTCCGAGCAGTGTGAAATACAGCGCCGCCCCGCACAGGTGCGCTCCACCAACCGACACATCCCGACGCTTCTGCGCCAGGATGATGAAAACCGCAGAAATGAGAACCGCAAAAAGCAGCACGCCCCCCACAAAGCTCTTAAACTGCCGGGGAATTCCGAATGACAGGTCAATCACAAAAGGCTGGTCGTCCGTACAGGGCGCAATATTCACACGATCGCGCCCCGAGCGGGTCCACCAGTCGTTGAAAGCACTGACGAACGCCTCAGCAGAAATCCCGGAGTTTTCTGCGAGAATATTGAAGGGCAGCGGCTCGTACGCCCCGGGACAGAAGGCCGGGTCAAGGTGCATGGCAATAAGCTCTCTGGCCATGCTTTCGGACTCAGCGGGCGTAAACGGCATCTTTGAAATAATCAAAAGCTGGCGGTACGGGCCCGTGAAATAAAGCTGCCGGGGGAGGCTGGCTGCGACAAAGTGATCAAGTGTGTCTTCCCGTGGTACGCCAGTTTCCACCAGAGACTCCCGGGCCGTGAGCATCGTCCGCAGCAATATCAGCGGCTCCTGGCAGACGAAAGCGATCTTGCCGTCCTCTGTGAGATGCTGCAGCTCCTCGCGGAAGGCCTCTTTTGTGTGAATGTAGCTTTCGACCAGCGCGAGACTGCTGGAGGCGGTCGTGGCGGTTTTCGTCAGCGCCATGTAGATAAGATCGTATGACTGCTCCGAGCGGGTGACGAAGCTGCGCCCCTCATCCACGTAAATATTCACATTTTCATAATCGTAGATGTGACCGTTGTAGTCGCCGAACCGCCGGACGATGCGCGGGATGGACGGGTTGAGTTCCGCCCCGACGATTTGCTGCGCCCCGACCGACTGGGCCAGCAGAATATCGAGCCCACCCCCCGGACCGATCAGCAGCACATTGTCGGGTTTGAAGCGGTAGAATGGATAAAACCCGATGAAGTTGCTCAATCGCCCCTTGATCCCCGATAGATCGCCGTCATAGGCCATCATGTTCGTTGGGACTTCGCCGTCGGTGTAGATATACAGGTCGTCTTCAGGGTCAAACTGGCCGTCCTCGCCGGCGTAGCGGACGACATCTGTCCGTGCAAAGGCGTTCCAGTCGGTGTGAATGATTTGGGCATCGATTTCCGGATCCGCCAGCTCCTGGTAAAGCGGCTTGGCGTTTGGCGCGTCTTCCAGTGGCACGACCGGCAGTCCGAGGTAGTGGTACTGAATGTTGCCAACAAACGCGCCCGCAATCGCGAGAAGCACGATGACGGCACCGAGGCCGATCGCCCGCTGCCGGTGAATCGCGGCCAGTACGAGTGCTCCCAGCGCCGCGAGCAAACCGCAGACAAACGCCGCGTTCACCGCTCCCACCCACTGCAGAACGGCGATAATGCCGAAGCTGCCGATGGCCGCGCCACTGAGATCGGCAAAATACAGATTCCCGCCCTCCGAAGCGAAGCGGGCGAAGGCACGGCTCAGGAGCAGTCCCGCAGCCAGAAAAGGGCACACACAGACAATACTGACAACCCAGACCGAGGTGAGGTGCGCCGCCAGAGGTGTTGCAAAAAGAAGAGCGATGCTCAGTGGATATAAAACCGCGGTTAGAAGTCCGCGCAGGGCCACCTGTGTATCGACCTTCCACCCGGGGAAACGCCTGTACAGCAGGTAATCCAGCAGCCCCCCGACGCCCAGGCCACACGTAGCCAGCGAGATAGCGAGGAATACGAAGTGGTAGCGCAGCAGCACTGAAAACGCGCGTGTTAACCCGACCTCAAATGCGAGCACAGAAGCGGCCGTGAGAAAGATTGCGGCCAAAACGCCGGTTGATGGCCTGGCGTGTTTACTCATCCACGTGCGCTCCAGCCCCGCTTATTCATCTTCATCATAATCACGCGTGTAGCGGCATTTCGGATAGGCACTGCAGCCGATAAACTTGCCCCGGCGCCCCTCCCGGATCATCAGCTCGGCACCACATTCAGGACATTTTTCGTCGAGCTTTTGTGCCTGGGGTGGCTCCCATCCGGCCTCACGAGCCACAGAGATCGGCTTCGTGTTTTTGCATTCGGGATATCCCGTGCAGGCGACAAAGTAGCCCTTCCGGCCGCGTTTGACGGTCATCGGTGATCCGCATTTGTCACACTTAATGCCCAGATCATCGCCAGAGACGCCCCCAGTTGACCCATTTTTGCCATTGGCGGCTTCTATCGCATCGGTGTCAATGTCCGGCTCACCGCTTGGCTCGTCAGGCGTCTCATCGACAGCTTCGTAATCACTTTGCTCGAAAACCTCGAAGGGCAGTGTGTAGCGGCACTGTGGATAATTGCTGCATCCGAGGAACTTCCCGCGCCTGCCGTGGCGTACGATCATCCAGCCGTCGCACTGGCCGCAGGGCATATTTGTCGCCTGGGCTTTCGGCAGCGGCTTGCCGTCGCGGTCAACTTTTTCCGTGTATTCGCATTCCGGAAAGCCGGAGCAGCCGATAAACTTTTGCCCGCGCCTGTTATGACGATACACAAGTGGCTCGCCGCATTCGGGACATTCCCGCCCGACCTCTTCAGGCTCCTGCTGGGGCAGGATATCGTCCTGCATATCTTTCGTGTAGTCACACTCGGGGTAGTTCTCACACCCGGCAAACTTCCCGTACAGCGAATATTTCTCCACCAACCGGCCGCCGCACTTCGGGCATTTCTCGCCCTCGATAATCTTCGGCTCCGCCTCACTGGCGGTTTGCACGACTTCATCAAAATCTTCGTAAAACTCCGCCAGGACATGGCGCCAGTCGATCTCTCCGGTCTGGACAGTGTCCAGCTTCTCCTCAACCTGGGCGGTGAAATCCACATCGATGATGTGTGGAAAGTGTTCGACGAGATATTCGTTGACCACCAGGCCCAGTGGCGTGGGCATGAAGCTGCGGCCGCGCATGGACACATAATCGCGGTTGCGCAGGGTTTCGATGGTTGGTGCGTATGTGCTGGGTCGCCCAATGCCGTTTTCCTCAAGCTCCCTGACCAGTGAGGCCTCGGTGTATCGTGCCGGAGGCCTGGTGAAGTGCTGTTCGGGGATAACCTCGACGAGATCCAGCGTCTGGCCTTCTTCGAGGCCCCGGAGGATTTCGGCTTCAGCCTCATCCCGCTGCTGCGGCTGGACGGCTAAATATCCCGCGAATTTCAGCACCGATCCGGTGGCCGTGAGGTTATAGCCGTCGGCACTGATATCGACAGTGACCTGCTCGTAAACCGCCGGTTTCATCTGTGAGGCCACAAAGCGGCGCCAGATCAGTTCATACAGCCTCGCCTGGTCGCGATTGAGCAGCTTCTCCATTTCCTCCGGCGTGCGGTTGACATCAGTCGGGCGCACCGCCTCATGAGCGTCCTGGGCGCCCTTAGGCCTGGCATCACTGCTGCCCTTGCCCACAAAGTTTTTCCCAAACCGCTCTTTGATGAGGGCCTCGGCCTGCTTGCGCGCGGCCGCAGAAATACGCGTGGAGTCCGTACGCATATAGGTAATCAGACCCTGCGTTCCTTCGTCGGTATCCACACCCTCGTAAAGCTGCTGGGCGATCATCATGGTTTTTCGAGCGGTAAAGCCCAGCCGGTTGGCTGCGTCCCGCTGCAGGGTGCTGGTACGGTACGGCGCTTTCGGGCTGCGACGCTTCGTTTTCTTTTCGATCTCTGCGACGCGGTAGTCGGCCTCCTGCAGGGCTTCAACGTGGGGAGTGACCTGCTCTTCGGTGCCAAGCTCCAGGTCCTCGCCCTCGTAGCTCTTGACCGCTGCTTCGATCTGCTCCTCGGTATCCTGCACGGAGAGGGCGACATCAATACTCCAGTACTCTTCGGGTTCGAACGCCGCGACTTCGAACTCGCGCTCGCAGATGAGTCGGAGAGCCACGGATTGAACGCGGCCGGCACTCAGCGATGACTTGCGTCCCCTGCCGCTGATGCGCTCCCACAAAAGCGGGCTCAGCCGGTATCCCACCAGGCGGTCCAGGACGCGACGGGCCTGCTGGGCGTTCACCCGGTCCATGTCGATGGTTCCTGGATGTGCGAGGGCCTCTGTGACAGCCTCCTCGGTAAGCTCGTTAAACTCGATTCGGCGGGCATTCGGAATATTGAGAGCCTTCATCAAGTGCCACGCAATCGCCTCACCCTCGCGGTCAGGGTCGGAGGCCAGATAGACTTCTTCGACATCCTTCAGGGCGTCCTTGAGCTCCTTAATCGTGCTCTTCTGCCGCGGAATGGTCACGTAACGGGGCTCAAAATCGTGCTCCACGTCCACCGCCATTTCACCCTCAGGCAGGTCGCGAACATGTCCCATCGAGGCAAGGATTTCATAGTCGTCGCCCAAAAAGCGGCTCAGGGTGCGGGTCTTGGTCGGTGATTCAACGATAACTGCTTTCTTTTTCAATTCTCACACCTATGCAATTCCCCCGTGACCACACTAGGTGGTGCGGGCGATATGGATATAGATTTAACGCGGTGTTTTGACGTACATGTTGCCGGGAAATCTGCGGACAAGCTCTTTCATTTCCATCATCATCAAAGTCGAGTTGAGGCTGGCAACGTTCAGGCCGGTTGCCTCGGCCACGGCATCCACACTCACCGGGTCGTGGCTCAGTGCGTCCATGATTCTCTGTTCATCCGGTGTCAGCTCGATTTCTTCGCTTTTTTCTGCCGATCGCATCGGGACCGCATCGAGCATGATGCCAAGACCCTCGACAATGTCCTCAGCCACTTCGACGAGATTGGCCCCGTCTTTGATCAACTCGTGACAGCCCTTACTGGTTGCATTATTAACATTTCCGGGCACTGCGAAAACCTCGCGTCCCTGTTCGGAGGCCAGGCGAGCCGTAATCAGCGCGCCACTCCGGGCCGGCGCTTCGGCCACCACGACCCCCAGCGACAGGCCGCTGATGATCCGGTTTCGCGCCGGGAAGCGGTGACGAAGCGGGCGCGCGCCCATCGCATATTCAGTGACAACGGCGCCATTTGCCGCAATTTCATCGCGCAGCTCCCGGTGTGATCGCGGATACGTCACGTCGGGGCCACATCCCAGGACGGCAACCGTTCTGCCTCCGCCCTCGATCGCCCCTCGATGGGCCTCTCCGTCTATACCTTCAGCCATGCCGCTGATGATCGTAAAACCACGCCGGGCCATATTCTGTGCGAGCTTTCGCGCGACCTGCCGGCCATACGGTGTGCATTTGCGCGTACCCACGATGGCAACCGCAGGTCCGTCCGGGAGCTGTCCCTGTACAAACAACATCGCCGGAGGGCCATCTATTTCCTCCAGAAGCTCCGGATATTCCTCCGACGTACGGGGCACCAGGTGCAGCCCCCACTCGACCATCGCCTCTTTCGTTTCGGCCAAATCGAGCTTCTCTTCAGCGGTGCGGAGCTTCTTTACCTCCCGCGCCGTGATACCATCCACCGCCGCCAGCCGCTCGTCTGTCGCCCCCAGTATTGCCCGGGCAGAGCCGAATTCATCGAGTAAAGCATTCTGCCGCGAGGATGTAAGCTCACTCGCATTTAACAAAAGCCACGCATCCGTATCTTCCACGGACATTGCACCCCACAGGCGGAAAAAAAGCCTTATACGACGATTGCAAGAGGCCCATGCAGGCCTCTTGCGTAATCCGGCAACTATGGTATTTCTAAAGCCTTTACCGTGTCAAATGTGTTCTATTCACTGTCCTCCAGGTCCCCAAATGGATCGGGCAGGTCAGGCGCCTCAGTCGGGGCCTCAGGTGTTTGTGCCGTTTCTTCCGCCCGGGCGCGCTCCAGTTCTTTCGTCATTGTCTCGAGCTGCTCCTCGAGGTCGGCGGCCTTCGATTCGAGTTTCTTGATTGTCTTATTCCGTTCGGCCAGCCTCTTTTTGGCGACATTCACCCTGGCGCGATCGCTGCTGGCCGCGGCTCGCTGTGACGCCCACGCAGAGGCGGCGGCCATCCCCATGATGATGACCCCTACAACCACGCCCCCGAAAGCGATATACGCCACAGGGGCTTTCGCAGCCAGTGCCACATCCTGATAGCGCAATCCGAGGACTGTCACTTCCTCCATGTTCCACTGTGCAAATGCCACTGCATAAGCTGCGACGGCCAGCCAGAAAAGAACCTTTAACACGATTTTGGTCATAGTATCCTCCCTCACGGTTGCGCGGCACACTTACGGCATGGGCATCTCTTCGGGCGGCATCATGTCGTCTTCCGGTCCCATCGGGCCGCCCTCCCCCGGTCCTGGCCGCTCCGGTCTTTTGGGCCCGGGTGGCTCCAGAGAATTATCCACGGTAAATGAGATCTGGGCGACCCTCGTGTTACCGGCCCAGTCTGTCGCCGAAACCTTCAGATTCCGAACACCGTTGGGGAGCGGTGACGCTGCGCCACGGGGGTTATATTCGTACCACAACAATCCATTCGACGAGTCGTAGGTTGCACTGACGGTCTCGTCGTCAAGGGTTACGTCGAAGGCATCGGGATTGATACCCGACCCGGTATCTACAACCTTCATAGAAACCGACAGCGGCGGTGAACCTGGCTGTTCGACGAGGTCCGCATAGCGGCCCGGGAAGGTGTCTCCCCGATCCACGACCAGCGGGAATCGTGCGCGCACGCCACCCCGGCCGGGGATATCCAGCAGTGCGGCGGTGATTTCGGGCTTTACGTTATCAGCGGCATACGAATCGAAGCCAAACAACGATCC
Source organism: Armatimonadota bacterium (assembly GCA_046483205.1). Taxonomy (GTDB): domain Bacteria; phylum Armatimonadota; class Zipacnadia; order Zipacnadales; family UBA11051; genus JBKHJK01. The sequence goes on from JAWODS010000314.1 coordinate 21,512, forward strand.
GTCAATTGACACGACATACGCACCGTTTTCCGTGAGACTCACGCCGGGTGTGACGACCTGCTCGAACTTAATCTCCTCGCGCTGATCGCTACGTCGTCCGGGACGCCCGCGGGGTCCGGCGCCTTCATCTTCGGGCATCCCCATTTCACCGGGTCCACCCGGCATCTCTTCTCGCCCGCCGCGCGGCCGTCGCCCTTCTTCTTCCTTCGCTTTCTCACTGGGCTCCGGGAGTTGATACTCCCATGCCAGCGCTCCATCCTCCGCATTTAACGCGAAAAGATTGGTATCGCCCGAACGGCAGATCACGTAATCCCCGGCAACGCTCACCGACGAAGACATCGGGTGCCGCGTCTCTTTTTTCGGGAACCGCCATGTGATCCGGCCGTTGTTGGAATTAATACAGTACAGCACGCCGTCGTGTGAGGCGACCAAAACCCGGCGCCTGTCTGCAGCCGGGGTTCCGGTGATAAGGCCTCCGGAGGTGAAGGTCCAGCGTCTGCCACCGTTGCGCGCGTCATAGGCAACCAGCTTCTTGCCGGATGCGACAATGACTTTCCCACGCTCGATAATCGGGGCCGCATAGTTGTGTTCCGAAGGCAGCCGGACACGCCATGACTGTCCGCCGTCGCGAATCGCATACAGGTATTCGTCCGTGGAGGCCACATAGACAGTTCCCCGGTAGTATGAGGGGGTCGCCCGCACGTCGTCGCCGGTCTGGTACTGCCAGTACAACTGCATGTTGCCGGGGTCGGGATTAACGGCATATACCCGGCCGTCATCGCTGGCAAAATACAGGATGCCCGCGACATACATCGGTGTGCACTTGATGGCTCCCCCGGTTTTCAAAGCCGCAAGACGGTTGCCGGTCTTGGCGTCAATTGCATAAAACTGCTTGTTTTCGGCTCCGAAGTACAAAACATCGTTGCGCAGCAGGGGTGCCGAGTACACTTTCGCGCCGACATTGAGCTTCCATACCTCGGCGCCGGTCACGCGGTCCACAGCATATACAGTTTCCTCGCTGGGGAAATACACGCGCTCCGGACCGACCGCCGCCGAACCAACGGCGTTGAAAGCATCTTCAAGCTCGACTGAAAAGCGCCAGTTAAGTGAAAGTGGCAGTTGTACATCGTCAGGGCTGACGCCTGAATGTTCCGGAGTGTACCCCGCCATGTACGTACACAGCGTCGCATCCTGAGCAATGACTGGCGCTGCAACGATTGCGGCCACTCCGAGTGCAGCTATAATCATCCAAAATCGCCTGCTACTCATAGGCTCCTCCTGCCTGTGACCGTCCTGCGTCAACCAGAGTTTATCCGATGGAACTCATAACTACTATAGCCTATAATAGACAATTCAAAACCTGCAGTCACGGCCAGCATCGACGTCCCCCGACCTGGATCCACACCGCCTGCGGGAGATATTCGCAGGCCACATTGTGCACATCTGCGGCTGTTACGTCTTCCAGCGCTCGCTCCAAAAATGCCTGTGCCTCGGGTCCACTGCCTTCACTGACGACCTCAAACAGGCCCATCAGAATCGCCGCGTGTGAATTGTGCTGCAGGCTGATGACGTGATTGCCCAGCAGGTAGCTTTTCGCCCGCTGCAGCTCTGTCTGTTCCGGTGGCTCTGCAGCAGTATCCTGCACCGTTTCTTCGATGATTCGCACGACCTCTTCGACATCGTCTGCACTGCAGTTGGCCACAATCTGAAACGTGGGACAGCGCTTTGCCAGCGTGACCTGCGCATTGACGCCATAAACAAGCCCCTGTTGATCGCGCAGCTTTTGCCACAACCGCGAGCTTTCGCCACCTCCGATCAGGGCCGCCAGGGTGCTCATCGCCGCGTGCTGCTGGGTAAGCGGACCGGGCGCTCGCGCATACAGGGATACGGCCGCATTCTGAGTCGGCCAGCGCCGGTACAGGTATGTTGGCCCGTTTCGTGTCGCGAGGGTCTCTGCCTCCACCCCAACTCCGGGCCCCGGCACTGCTGCCCCAAAAGCTGACCGGACCACTCTGTGACATTCATCAAAACCGATAGGACCCGAAATACTCAGCACCACACGGTTGGCCCGCCAGTAGGCATTGTGCAGGCGTGAAACAGCTCGTGGATCCGCTGCGGTGATCCCCGCAGTCGTTCCAGTCTCCGGCCACCTGCATGCGCTGTTTTCAAAGAGCTTCGAATATCCCAGTATCTCGGCTACGGCCGCAGGATGTTCCGAGATATCAACAAGGCGCTGTCGGTTTTGCGCCTGAATAGTTTTCAAAGCCGTCCAATCAAACTCATTCGAGAAAAGCACCTCTCGCACCAGCGGTAGGGCTTTGTCGTGATATTCCGCCAGACACGAGACCGTCAACTGGGTGCAATCGGCATGGACCCTTGTGTCAACCGTTGCACCGAGATCCGACAGTCTTTCCGACGGAGTCTGCCCGGATTCGCCAGCGGGCCTGTGCAAAAGCATTTGCTGCGTGAGACTGCGGAAACCGGCGGACTGTGCCGTCTCGACGTCTGCAGGCACCTTCACAAATGCAGCGATCCCGACGGTCCGGGCTGTCGGATTGTGGCGGTGCAAAAGCGTCAGACCATTGTCGAGTGTTACCCGTTGTGTTGGCGGAAAGTCCTGAGCGACGCACGCGAGCCCGCAGCAGAGCAGAAGTGCCACAGCGGCGACGATGTGCGTCCATTCACCGCCTTCAGAGCAATTCACAGTCCGGATCAATCACTCATCTCCCCGGCACTATCCGCCCGCACCGAGACGTTCCAGACCTCGCCGGGCCTGGTAATTCGCTTCATCGGCGTTCAAAGCAGCCGTATAATTGGCAATGGCGTTGTGAGGGTCACCGCGATTTTCATAGAGCTGTCCCAACTGCACGTATATCTCGCCGTCGGTTTCTGCATCTGGCGACGATTTGAGCGCATTTTGCAGGGCAACTTTCGCCGCATCAAACTCCTCATTTGCCTCGTAGGCGCGTGCGATCTGCCTCAGGGCCGCAAGGTAGTTGGGCTCCAGCGCCAGCGCATTATTCAGGTACTCGATTTCCTTGTCATATCGCCTGGCCTGGTGGTAGGTGTGACCAATGAGATAATAGATGTACGGCCGCTCGCTGGCCGCGCTGGCTACGACAGCTCTCGGAATCCTGTCGAGAGCTTTGAGATATTCATCGCGCGCACGATACCATGACTCCATCTGGAAGAAAACATTTCCCAGGTGCAGGTGTGCTTCGTAGCCTCCGGGCTTTGCCTCAACGGCTTTTGAAAAGTAGTCTATGGCCGAACTCATCCGGTTGCGATACATGAAGTCAACAAGCCCGGCGGCCATAAGGGCCTCATAGTTGTCTGAATCCTGTGAAAGGGCTGTCTGGGCGTTTTCAATGGCCCTGTCTGCGTTTTCCTGCCCGAGGTAAGCTTTGGCGAGATTGGCCCGTGCGTCGGCGCTTTCCGGTTTCAGAGCGACTGCCTTTTCCAGATTCTCAACGGCTTCATCCACCTGCCCGACATCTGCGAGAGCGAGGCCCAGATTGCTCAGAGCCCGGAAGTAGTCCTCGCGGAGTGATATCGCTTTCCTGAACGCTTCAATCGCCTCGCCGTAGCTGTGAGACTCGATACCGAGGTCAGGTCGGGTAATATATGTTTGAGCCTGAAAGAGATATATCTCGCCCTGCATGTTGTGAGCGGCAGCGAAGTTTTCGTTCTTCTCCAGTGCTTTTTCGACAGACTCAAGCCCGGACTCCAGAATTGAAATCGTTTCAAACAGAGCGCCGCGCTCGAAAAAAACCTCTTTCGCGTTCAGGAGCATGGCCTCAGCCACCAACACGTCCGGTTCGGGATCAGCCGGGTTGCCGCGCTGGTTGAGGTCATGCATATCGCGGTATGCAGTGCGTGCCTGCGGCCACATCTTCGCGCCTTTATAAGCATTCCCGAGAGCCCTGTTAAGGTCAGGCCACAGGCCCAGCTCCCCGACGAATCGTTCTGCACTCCCGTACTGCTCGGCCAGATATTCTTCGGTTAAGCCCTCGCGTCTCATGCGTTGCTGTTCGGCCTGCGTCATGTCCGGGTCGCTGAGCCGCGAGGCCAGGGATGCGTAGGCACTGCAGGTTTCCTCAGCTTGCTTGAGAGCCTCGATGGCTTTGTCGTAGGCCTTCATCTTTGTTTCGGCGAGCCCGAGGTAATACAGGGCCTCCACATTCTGCGAATCGTCGCGGACAAGCGCCCCCAGTACCTCGATGGCTTCTTCCGTCCGTCCGCTGAGGTAATAAACCCGTCCGAGGGCAAGCTTTACGGCTGCAACATCCTTGCCGCGCCTGAGACGCAGCTCCTCCTGATAGACCTGGATGGCCTGCTCGTAGGCTCCCTGGTCTTCGTAGATCTGGCCAATGTACAGTCGCAGACCGGGCCGGTGAGGGTTAATTTTCACAGCGGAGTCGAATGCTTTCAGCGCCGCCTCATAATCAGGCTGCGGCATCTGCAGGTACGCCCGACCCAGATAATACCATGCAGACTGCAGATCGGGCTGCGCTTCTGTGGCCCGCTGCAACTGGTTAATGGCACGCTCGTATTGGCCGTCTTCGAAATACTGTACACCTTCGGTGAAGTCTTCGTTCGGCTGGGCAATGACGTAGTTCTGCGTCGCTATTAGCAAAATTGCCGTAACAACCACGACAAGTGCACAGAGAGACCGGCTTTTGCCCATCGGGCTGCGCTCCCTTCGCGCCTTCTCCAGCGGTTTTTCGACATCGGCATTATATGGTATCATATCCGACGTTGTCAACGAACTGCCATTCTGTGGGCAAAGTCGCCCGAATATGTGACCGGGACATAATACCCGACGGACATGATGGACATCTTAGGATCTGAAGGTGTATGAATATGACCGTGGAAGATGACCGGGGCACCAAAGACACTATCGTCAATCGCCTCAGTCGTATCGAGGGCCAGATACGTGGTGTCCGCCGCATGCTCGATGAAGACCGAGATCCCGTTGATGTGCTGATCCAGGTCAGCTCCATTATGGCGGCAACTCGCCGCACCGGCGCGGCACTGACCTCCTACTACATGCGCCAGGCCGTCGCAGATGCGCCCGACATTGACACCGATACCGCCGAGCGTCTGCACGACCTCATCGACGCATACGCAAAGCTCGGCTGATACTCACCCATCCCTGGCAACAGACCTGTCAATCACATCGACTCGATAGCTGCCGCACCCGCACGACAGGACCGTAAAATGTTTTTTCAGGAGCGATAATTCATGAATCACGATATTGCTGATCCGCGGTTGGCGGAAGAAGGCGGATTGCGAATCGAATGGGCCGATACACAGATGCCCGTCCTCAAGCAGCTTCGGAAGCGTTTTGAAGATGAACGCCCGCTTCAGGGGCAGCGCATCGGAGCATGTCTGCATGTCACCACTGAAACCGCGAACCTTATGCGTACGCTGGTTGCCGGAGGCGCGGATGTGCGTCTGTGCGCATCCAATCCTCTCAGCACCCAGGACGATGTCGCCGCCTGGCTGGCCACCGAGCTCGATCTGGGCGTCTTTGCGATCCGGGGTGAAGACCGCGATACCTACTACAGCCATATCGATTCGGTGCTTGAGCTCGAACCCACCATCACCATCGACGATGGCGCCGATCTCATCTCGACACTTCACTCAGAAAAGCAGGACCTGATACCCAATATTAAAGCCGGCATGGAAGAGACGACCACCGGCGTCATCCGGCTTCGAGCGATGGCCGAGCAGGGGGCTTTGAAGTATCCAATCATCGCGGTGAATGATGCCGACACCAAGTGCCTGTTTGACAACTACTACGGCACGGGCCAGAGCACCATTGACGGCATTCTCAGGGCCACCAACATCCTGCTGGCGGGCCGCAACGTCGTTGTGTGCGGATACGGGCAGTGTGGGCGCGGTGTGGCGATGCGAGCCGCCGGGATGGGGGCACACGTCATCATCGTCGAGGTCGAGCCGCTGCGGGCGCTGCAGGCCGCACTTGACGGCTACCGGGTGATGCCCATCGCACAGGCCGCCGAGATCGGCCACGTTTTCGTCACCGTCACCGGTGATACCAGCGTTATTCGCGGTCTCCATTTTGAGGTCATGCAGGACGGGGCCATCCTGTGCAATGCCGGTCACTTCGATGTGGAAATCGACCTTGACGCACTTTCCGAAATGGCCCAGGGGTGCCGTAGAGTGCGCCACGAAACCGACGAATACCGCCTCCTCGACGGCCGCCGACTCTTCGTCCTCGGTGAGGGTCGGCTGGTGAACCTCGCCGCCGCCGAAGGGCATCCGGCCGCCGTGATGGATATGAGTTTTGCAAACCAGGCGCTGTGTGCTGCCTATGTCGCCAGTGCGGAGGAGCTTGCAGTCGCGGTGCACTCCGTGCCGGAGGACATAGACAGGGAGGTTGCCCGCCTGAAGCTTGCGAGCATGGACATCAGCATTGACGAGCTCACACCCGAGCAGGAAGAATATCTCAGCAGCTGGCATATCGGGACATGACGGCTCTTTCGGGTGCATGTGATGATTAAAGCCTGTGTCGTAACCGTTGCTGTCGCCCTGGTGCTGTCGGCCGCCATCTACCTGTTCGAACGATGGCGGCTGGCAAAGCCCGGCGGCCCCTACGCAGCCTCGGATTTCACCGGCATCGTGCTTCTGCTGTCGCTGCTTGGCGGGTGGGCTGTGTTTATGCCGACAGTCACGGATGCAGCCGCAAACAAGCTCCTGTGGCTGTGGGTGTCGGGCGTCATCGTGTTTGTCATCGGCGCCATAACCGACCAAATCCAGCCGGTGCGGGGGCTCCGTGCAGTCGCGGCTTTTCTGGCGGCGTGGCTTCTGTACCGCTCCGGGATCGCCATCGAAACCGTGAAACTGCCATTTTCGACAGATTTCGTAGCCCTCGGCACAGGCGGGCTCGTGGTTTCGATGATATGGCTGGCGTTTTCGGGATCGCTGTTTGCGCGGGCCGGATCGATTCCGCGCGTCTCAATAGGTATCGGTGCACTCAGCGGTCTCACCTTTGCTCTCATCGGCGTTGTGCAGCCAACAAACGTTACACACGTGGCACAGTTTGTCTCTGTCTGCATCGCGCTGGTCTGTCTCGCCCTGCTTCCTTTTACCAGCTATCTCACCCATCGCAGCGCCACGGCCGGATCGTATCTGCTCGGTGTGCTCATCGGCGCCGTGGCCATTGAGGGCGCGATGAAAAACACGGCGTTTCTGGTCGCGCTTCTTCCGCTTTTGCTCATAGGCGTCCCGCTGTTTGCGTCCCTCTACGCGTGGGCCATAGACATTGTGCGGGGCCAAAGCGACGGTATTGTCGGACGCCGCAACCCTCACCTGTACGATTTGCTCATTGAACAGGGCTACAGCCGGCTGCAGACGAGTGTGGTCCTGCTGCTGGGGGCGACGATTTTGTGTGTCACTGCAGCCATCCTGGTGGCACTGATCGAGATATCGTTTGTGGTGAAGGCCCTGGTGCTTGTCGCCGGTCTCGCCGCCGCCCTGCTGATACCCTATGTTGTCCTGCGCCTCATGGATCCCGCCCATCCCGCTGCGCCTGCAGACGCCTACGAGCTCTTCGGCGTTCGCATCCATTCCGTCACCATGGATGAGGCGATGGATATGGTGAGGAGGTTCATCGAGGCCGACAGCCCTCATATCATCGTCACGACTGATGCCGGTGGTATCATGCGGGCCCGGGACGATGAGCAGATGCAGCAGATTATGAATAACGCCGACCTCGTTACGGCCGACGGCGCAGGCGTGGTCCTGGCGGCACGGCTTTTGAATCTCGCCATACCCACGAGGGTTGCCGGATGTGACATGATCAGCCGCATCTGCGCCGTCGCCGCGGATATGGGCCGGAGTGTCTATCTTCTGGGAGCTGCCCCCGGAGTCGCACAGAAGGCTGCAGATAACCTGTGTCAGCAGATCCCGGATCTTCAAATCGCCGGTACGCACCACGGATATTTCGACGAGGATGAAGAAGAACAGATCATCGAAGAGATCCGCCAGACCCGTCCCGCGGCGCTCTTTGTCGCTCTGGGAGCGCCGAAGCAGGAGAAGTGGATCGTAAAACACATGGAGCGGCTTGGGGTGCCGGTCTGCATCGGCATCGGCGGCAGCTTTGATGTGATCGCCGGTGTGAAGCAGCGGGCTCCCGTGTGGATGCAGCGTGCCGGGCTGGAATGGCTGTATAGAACCATGAAGGAGCCCAAACGGGTTACGCGGCTGGCGGCACTCCCCGGGATCATCTGGCTGACCTTCGCAGAACTTCTCCGGGCGCCGGATCAGAGGGACGCCGGACCTGCTCAAAATCATAAAACAAACAATAAGCAGGTGTGAAAAAGGATGCCCGAAAGCGTAGTGATCGTCGGTTCGCTGGCTCTTGACACCATACAAACACCTTTCGGACAGCGAGAGAATATCGTCGGCGGTGCCGGATATTATGGCTCTGTGGCGGCCAGTCTCTTCGCCCCGGTGAAGCTCGTGGGCGTTATCGGTGATGATTTCCCACAGCACGCGCTGGATACCCTGGAGGAACGCCAGGTCGATACGGAAGGTGTGCGCGTGATAGAGGACGGCAAATCATTCCGCTGGGCGGGCCGCTATGAGGCCTCAATGAACGTTGCCGAAACCCTCGACACCCAGCTCAACGTCTTTGCCGATTTCGACCCCGTCCTGCCTGATGATTACCGCAGCAGCCGCTTCGTCTTTCTGGCCAATATCATGCCCTCCCTGCAGCTTTCGGTGCTCGACCAGATCCGCGGGGATGCGTTTTCGTGCTGTGACACGATGAACTACTGGATCGAAAACGATCGCGATGACCTGGTCGAGGTGATTCGGCGGGTGGATATGGTGCTGATGAATGACGCGGAAGCCCGGCAGTTTGCCGATACCACCAGTCTCGTGCAGGCTGCTGATGCTCTTGTTGATCTCGGTCCCCGCTATGTCGTCATTAAGATGGGTGAATACGGCGCAACCATGGTGTCGGAAGATTCGCGCCTGACCCTGCCCTGCTGTCCCCTTCCCGATGTCCATGACCCTACAGGGGCCGGTGATTCGTTTGCCGGAGGAATGATGGGCTACCTCGCGTGGGCGAACAGTTCGGACGAAGAGGATGTTCGCCGGGGACTGGTGCTCGGGACTGTGACGGCCTCCCGGGCGATACAGTCATTCGGAACCCGGGCCCTTGAAGAGACATCACCTGAAGAGATCTACGACGGATACAGGCTGCTGCAGCAAATTACCCACTTTGAAGACCTGCCCGAGACCTTCGAGGCCTGCCCCACCATCTCAACCGCGGAGAATCTCTGAGCCGGGCCCACGCTGTCGGGCCTCATACGCCTGGAATACAATCTCTCCTGTCGCCTGCTCATTCCTGTGGCTCATCCGGCTGCGTCTGCCCCGCATCATCGTCCGTCTGTGTGTCCGCGGGTGCTGTTTGTGAATCGGTGTGTTCGGCGGCATTCTCGCGGGCATACAGATCGGCAAAGTAATCCACGGCATTCCTCAGCGCCGTCTTCACAGCGTCTGCACACGCGTCGTCGTCCGCCACCTGCAGGTAGCCAGGGCACTGCCATATCGCGGCATACGGGACCAGGATGGTGCGGGTTTCACTCATGACAAACGCGTTTTCGACCAGCTTCAGATCCACGCAGTATGCTGTTTTATTCACATCCTGCAGGGGCTTGAGGCGCACATCGACGTGGAACCACGCCACGCCCTTTCCCCGGTTGGCAAAGGCTACAGTATCAGTTTCGGCGAGGATTCGGCTGAAGTAATCGCTCATCATCGTCTTTGTAATCCCGGTCCGCTGCGCTGCGGCTTCATCAATATCCTTGACGAAAAAACCGACCCGCTTCAGGCCCACGAGACCGTAGATACTCGGTGTTATCTCGCGTACCTGGTCCTGCTGCGGCGGTTGGGTCGCTGGTTCTTCTTCAGCAAAAACCGGCCAGCCGATCGCAAGGGTCAAAATAATGGAAATGAGGGCGGTTGCTCGCATATCTATTGCCTCCTGCTGTCACCACGTTTTCCAGCTCCGAAAATCAAACGTATAGCGATCTGTCGATCTTTGTGCTGCAGGCAACGTCCCGGTTACATCTTTTCACTGTTTTCATTCACAGCATCAGTGTGATTGGTCACTTCGCCGATAACGGAATTTCTGAGGCAGATCTCTCGCCCGTCGGCGGTCAAAAGCCTCGTAAAGCGCAGTGACATCTCCGCGACCTCGCCGGTGACGTCCGCGACGGTGATGCGATCTCCGACACCGTACACATTATCGTAGAGGATGAAGTATCCGGCGGCGGCATCCGCGAGAACCCCGCGGCATGCCACGAGTCCCGCGACGACGACCGCCAGGCCAATTGGGATAATCTCCGCGCCGGTTGGAAAGCCCAGTATTCTGAGCACGATCAGGATCCCCAGCGAAAAGAACATCGCGCGGACAAGCAGTGTTGGGACAGCGATCAACACGCGGCGACGTGTGACCCGTTTTGTCGCATCCGCCGATCGGTTGCGCATAAGCACACGCTTCATCGCCTGGCGGATTCGCCGTGTCACATACCACGTTAGCAGCTCCAGCACTCCGGCCGCCAGGATTGCCTGCACCAGCCGCGTCGGAAGTGTTGACTGCCACACGTTGCGCACATAGCTTGCAAATGCCTCTACCATGGTCCTGCCCCCTCGTCGTCACCGACAGGTTCGAGTTCCCGCTTTTGTTCTTCCTCTTCGGCCAGGCGCTCACGTATGGCGGTCCGGCGCCGGTTTTGCACGATCAAAGCGACAATGAAGACCAAAACCATCGAGCCGAAAATTGCGGCCTCCGTCCAGTGCGGCAGCCCGGCCTCGAGATACCTGCTGCGAATCTGCTTCAGCCATTCTTCCTCGATCTCGGCTCTTGTCTTCCCGTATGTTCGAATGAAGGCGCGATCCTGGTTGCCCGTCAGCGACAGATTCTCCACAAACTGCGCCAGGCCACCCCTCGGCCGAAGGCCGTTGAGATATTGTACCAGCGTGAACGATTGCGCGTATGCCAGCCCGACCTCTGCAGAATCGCCGCTGAATGCCTCTTCAAGTTCGTCAAGCCGCATCAATTGGCCTCCAACGGCCGCGTCACCCAGAATCGTGCGCTGTGAGGCGGTGAGCTCTCCGGCTCCAAGCTGTGCAAACCCCTCGTGAAGCCAGCGGGGCTGAGAGACAATACCGTCACGTCCGAATTTCTCGTACAGTACCAGGTGTGCAAGCTCGTGGACGGCGGTGCGCTCCAGCGGAGTGTCGGCCACGATCCCCAGCAGGATCGTGTTTCTCGAAGGCAGCGCTAGCCCCATGACCCCCGGCTTAATCTTTAAGTTAGCCGCCTCAAACATCGCTGTGCGCGTTTCAAAAAGCTCCACCCGCACTCGCCCCTGCAGCTCAACATCCATCGCGTGTGAAAGCGGATCCAGCGCACCCTCCAGCGCATTTGCTACTACTTCTGCCTTCTCAGTCCGCTGTGGAGGATAATACAGGCGAAAGTGATCCGTTTGCAGAGAATAGCGGTCACTTCCGTACACACAGGAGACAACACAAAGCAGCGCCGCGATGATCCAAGGGACGATTTTCATCGTTTCCAGGCCTCACAAACCCCCCGCGCACGGCACCAGCGACAGTGCTTTCCGGGCCGGGCCTCAAACCGGCGCTCCCGCTTGATTCGTTGCACCCGTGATTCTAAGTCTCGCTTCAGGTATTCCACCGTCTCCCCGTCCGCTTCCACCGTCTGCAGACGGCCCGCCCGCAGACAGTAATACGCCACGCTGGCGCTTTCGGGCTCGAAATGTCGGCGAGAAAGCAGCAGCAGCAACAGCGCTGTGATGTCTTCAGACAGCTCATTTTCGGACGGCGGCCTCCGGCTTGAGTTCAACCTCACCACCAGGATGTCTGTGTCATCACCCTCGAAGACGAGATCGGCCACCGCGCGAAAGCGGGCATCATACATTTCTTCTGTCAGTGTCAGATCAACGTGCAGAGCCTCCGGATGGTCGGCCATCCAGTCGGTGGCAAAATCGCTCACAATTGCGCGTCCCTGGCGCCGGAGGTTCTCCTCCGTAAGGCTGTCGGCGCACAGGTGCCCCTCGAAATATTCGTCAAACAGCTCAACAATACTGTCCGCCCCCTGCTGATAGGCCTCCGCGATCGCGCCCCGCAGCCCCTGGTGCAGTATCGCTCCACCGCCCAGAAAGCGGCGCGTCTCCTGGCGTGGTACGAACCGGGACAGGAGAAACTTTCTGCGGCATTCGGCGAAATCTTTCAGCGCCCGCCCGGTGAAAGGCGTCTCAAAAAAATCAGGCGGCAGGCGGTCCGGTATCTGCTCTGCATTCACTCGTATATCTCTCCACCGGTGGCGGTATCATCGTCTGGTGCAATTATAGCACACAACCGGTCCCACAAACCTCTACCGAGGTCTCCTCCACTCTGACGCCGAATAGTCCCACAGCGCGAGACACAGGGAGGTTCGCATGACCCTGAACGATCTGGCACTGCATGCAGCCGTAATATGGGGAGCAGACCTCGGCCCTGCCGGGTTCCGCAAGCTGATCGACACCTTCGGGAGCCTGCAGGAGGTCGTGGGTGCGACGGCATCTGCGCTGAATGCCGCCGATACTCGACTATCAGATGAGCAGGTGCACAAAATTCGGTCCGCCCCCGGGAGGCTCGATGAAGCCGCAGAGCTGCTGCATGCACTGCATGATGAAGGCATCACCGTCGTCATCATCACCGATGAGCAATATCCCACTGCTCTGAACATTCTACGAAACCCGCCGCCGCTGATTACGATGCGCGGGCGGTTCAGTGATGCAGATATGAATGCCGTCGTGATGGTGGGGACCAGGTCTCCGTCTCGCGCGGGATGCGAACGGGCCGCCGAGATCGCGGGGATCTGCGTGGAATGTGGCTTTACGGTTGTCTCCGGCCTTGCAGCGGGTATTGACACGGCTTCCCACGAGGGGGCACTCGTGGCTTCGGGGCGGACCGTGGCGGTGCTCGGCAGCGGTATCCGCCACATCTATCCGCCGGGCAATCGGGAGCTGGCGGCGGCTATCGCAAATGATGGAGTTGTCATCTCTGAGCTTTCGCCCGACAGCGAGCCGCAGGTGGGCACTCTCATGGCCCGCAACCGCCTGATTGCCGCGCTTGCCTGTGGAACGATCGTCCTCTCCTCGGGGGCGACAGGTGGAAGTATGGTCACCGCCGAACATACCACCCGGCAGGGCAAGCCGCTGGCGGCGGTTGACTGGGACGACATCACATCGAAGCG
>JAWODS010000319.1:0-5633 GCA_046483205.1 Armatimonadota bacterium
CGATGAGGTCGACTACGAAGAAACCGCCCGGGTCTACCTGGACCTGCTGAACATCGTTGCAGAGCCAGCTTGGTGACGATTCCGGCGATATGTATCCACGGGAAGAACGGTGTGACATACCCGAACTTCAGCTTGTCGCCATATTTCTTGCGCAGTGTGATGCCCGCAAGGTTCACCTGCAAAAACAGCAACAGAAACATCATGTCACAGCCCGCGGCGACCTGGTGGACGTCGAAAGCAAGCGCCATGCCGATGATGAATACTCCACTCACCAGCAGGGCGATATGTGGGACCCGCGTTTTGGGATGGACGGCCCCAAAGGAGTCCGGGAGATTCCGGTCGCGCCCCATCGCAAAGGCAACACGCGTGGAGGAGTACGTCGTCGCGTTGAGAGCGCTCATCGTCGACAACAGCGCCCCGATCGTGATAAGCCACGACCCCAAAGGCATGAAGTCCCGGGCCGCATTTGCAAGCGCCACCTCGGGGTTGACTGTACCCAGCCACTCCCAATTGGCCATAGCTGTCTCTGGGCTTGGAGCACCCACTGCGGTGAATGCTACAGCCACGTACGTCACCACTACAGCAGCAACAGCAAGAAACACCGCCTTCCCCATGGCCGTTCTCGGGTTATCGACCTCTTCACCCGCCTGGGCGATAATCTCGTACCCTTCGAAGGCGATAAAGGTTAGACCCATCGCTGTCAGAACGCCACTGATGCCGTTTGGAGCGAATCCGCCTGGATTGATCGCAGATGTCGTGTATTGCGCCATCCGACTGGGATCTCCAAGAATGGCCCCCAAGCCAAAAATGACGAACATCCAGATGATCAGCATCTTGCCCATCGTGACAATGTTGCCGGCCAGACCGGTTTCGGATGCTCCCCGATAATTGATGTACACGAAGACAATACCGATGATGATGATGATGGATTTGAGCAGGATGGTCTCGACTGGGAACCCCATCAACTCCCCGTCAATGTACAGCCCTGCATCACGCAATGCGAGAAGCGAGTAGTGAGCGAAGCCCTGCGCATACAGGCTGCCCGCGACAGCGTGGGCGAACCAGCTCATCCATCCGGCGATAAAGGCGTTCCAGCCGGGAAGGCCCTCCTTGACCCACAAATAGCCCCCGCCGGCCTCCGGAATCGCGCCCCCGAGTTCCGCATACACCATGCCGGTGAGCAGCGTGATAATGCCGTTGCCCGCAAACGCGATGATAAGGGCCGGTCCGGCCTCATTTGCCGCAAGCCCGGTGAGGACAAAGATGCCGGCACCAATCATGCCCGCAACGCCGACCATCGTTACATCAAAGAGCCCCAGATCGCGGCTGAGGTCTGTATGTGGTGCTGCCGCCGCCGCACTCTCTTCAGTCGCCATCATATATCTCCAGACGCTGGAAATTATTGCTGTACAGGGGTACCTGTCACGAGACGTCCGCCATTACTCGATTGCTTCGTCGAGAGTCTTTTCCAGCTCTTCCTGCGGTCGAACGCCAACGATCTGCTGGGCTATTTCTCCGTCCTGGAAAATCGCCATGAACGGAATCGCGCGGATTTGATACTCCTGCGCGAGCTGCTGATTGCTGCCTTCATCTATGTTCACGCGCGCGATGACTGCGCTGCCTTCATATTTTGCAGCAAGCTCTTTCAGAACCGGATCCATCATCTTACACGGGCCACACCAGGGCGCCCAGAAATCTACCAGTACAGGCACATCGGCCTCGAGCACTTTCTCGTTGAAGTCATCAGCATTTACGTCGATTGGCATGGATTTGTCCTCCTCGTTTTTCACGGCCTTTTTCTCGTCTTCCTGGGTTGCTTTTTCCGTCGTTTCGGGCCCTGTGGTCTCGACACTATCGTCCTGATCGGATGCTTCAGCAGGCTCTTGGGCCGGTCCTATCGGCTCCTCCGGTGCGGCCTCAGGTGGCGGTGGCTCAGACCTGTTCACGTCATCCACAGGCCTGCCGCAGCCACCCATGATGAATACAAAGCCAGCAATAAATGCTGTCAAAAGCAATGTTGGGGATCGCACTGTTTCTCTCCCATTCTCCAGATGCTGTCAATCCGTGGGGTGGAACCATTCTGCGCCCGGATCGAGCAAAGGCTATCATGTTTTTAAATTCTGTGCAACTCAAAACGTCGCCGTCAGCTCATACGCCGTTTCGTACATCGCCACAATGTTCTCCGGCGGTCCTACCGCCTGGATATTGTGGCAGGGAGCGAGAATGTATCCTCCGCCCTCTCCCAATATACGGATGTTATCGCGTACCTCCTGGTTCACTTCTTCTACGCTTCCAAATGGCAAAGTGTACTGGTTATCCATGGCGCCGTGAAATGCAATCTGGTCGCCGAAATCCCTCTTGAGCGCCTCCCGGTCCATATTCGTCGAACGCCACTGGACGGGATTCAGCACATCGATGCCTGTATCGATCATGTCCGGCAGTATCTTGCGGATGGCCCCGTCACTGTGATGGAAAACGTAGGCGCCGGCGGTATGCACCAGGTCCATCATCCGCTTCATCCGCGGCAGCAAAAACTCATGGATCTGGTCGGGAGAAAACAGCAGATCTTCCTGTGAGCCCAGGTCCTCGGCCACGTAGCTCAGCAACACCTGTCCGGGGATCTGGTCATATATGCGCTCGGTGTTTTTGTAGGCCAGGTCGAAGAGCTTATCCAGGCAATAATGGCATATCTCCGGGTTCAGCATCATGTCCATATAGGCCTGCTGCTGGCCGCGCAGATGGGCATAGCGCAAAAAGGGCTCGGATCCGCCGCCGCGTATCGGGTGGTCATCCCACCCCTTCACCTGCTCGGGGATGTGTGAATACTCCCACCAGTCCGGATCCGGCCACCGGTAGTTTTCTTCGATTTCAGCAACACTTTCGTATTCCGCCAGCGGATGGGTGACACACTCGTTGTAAGTGCCGGTGCCATATTCAATCTCGCGGTGCTCGCAGCCGTAAATGTCCTGCCCCTCCGGCACGTCCGGCCCCACGTACCGGCCGCCGACAGTGATCACACGGTCTATGTGCAGCCGATC
Organism: Armatimonadota bacterium; assembly: GCA_046483205.1. Classification (GTDB taxonomy): domain Bacteria; phylum Armatimonadota; class Zipacnadia; order Zipacnadales; family UBA11051; genus JBKHJK01. Next base: position 3,039 of record JAWODS010000319.1, read on the forward strand.
GTAGATTTCATCGCGGCTGTCGAGCCCCAGGTAATCAACGAGCTTGGCTGTTGCTTCTGGGGTCGCCCAGTAGTCAGTCGGGATACGGTCTGTGCTCCTGCGCTCCAGGCACGCAGTCCATCGTTCTCGTGGCGTCATCTCGCCATGGCCCATAGAGTACTCCCGTGCGGCAGGCATTTGTTGAGACATGCTTTCGGATTACACCTCTCCCATGATTCTACAGGATTTGAGCTCTTTGGCAAGAGCATTTGTGCATATTGATATGTTGTGCTATACTCCCCCCAAGCCGTGTCGCCCTTTGAAGTTTGACGTTCTCCCCGCCGCTTCTTTCACCTATGCATCCTTGTTGCTACGTACAGAAAGTGGGGTCTTTATGGAACATATACTCGATATTTTGACGGATTGGTACCAGACAAATCGGTTATTGTACGCGATCACCACTGTCCTGACAATGGGAGTGCTTGGAACGACTTTCGCTCTTATTGTGCAGTGGGGTACCAACGGCACCGTACTGGATAAAGGTGCCGTCGAAGAGTAAGCTGGAGATGATACGCAATGTACTTTCCGATAGCTGAAGCCAGCATCGCCGTATATTACCTCATCGGCATCGGGTTTGCCGTCGGTATATGCGGCGGTTTTATGGGCATGGGCGGGGGCTGGATGCTGGTTCCGGCGCTTTACGCTTTCGATATACCGATGAACATCGCCATCGGTACATCTCTGGCCCAGATGCTCGGGCACGCTATCGTCTCGACCTTCCGCCACTGGCAATTCGGGCACGTCTCTGTACGAATCGCCCTGGTCATGATTCCCGCCGAGGCCATCGGAGTGGAGCTCGGCGCCGGAATCATTGAGCTGTTTAAGGGCAATCCGGAATTCCTCGACCTCGGTCTCAGTGCGATCTATATCGCCCTGCTGTTGGCACTGTCTGTTTTTATGTTCAAAGACATCAAAAAGCGCCAGGCTCGACAGCGAGAGGCTGAGAGGAAGGCCCGCGAAAACAACGAAGAGCCCGAGGATATGATGGAGAAGCGGTCGAGCCTGGCACGCTGGGCCCACAGCATCAAGATCTGGCCCTGTATCAGGTGCAGGGTGGCGGGCATTCAGTCGATATCGGTATGGCTGATTTTCTTCTCTGCGATGGCTATCGGCATTCTCATCGGACTTCTTGGCATCGGCGGCGGTGTGGTGCGCATGCCGATGATGATTTATCTGTTCGGATGTCCCACAGTCGTTGCCGTCGGAACCGGGCTTTTTGCAATTATCATCTCGGGCGGGTACGGAGCATTCACCCACGCCCTGAAGGGCAACGTGGATCTCTCCATCGCTGTTTTCCTGTTCATCGGCGCCGCCGTGGGAGCTCAGATCGGCTCCTATGCAACCGAGTATGTGAAGGGCGGAAAGATCCGCGGTATCTTCTCCTTCCTCGCGTTTATCGCGGCCCTGGCGATGATTACGAAATCATTCCTGCCCATGTTCACCGCGATCCCCCAGAAGTTGGCTTCGACCATATCGCTGATACTGATCGTCGCCCTCACTGCATTCATGAGCCTGTACATTCTGTACATGCTTCTGACGGGCGTGCTCGAAAAGCGTACCACCCTGCAGGACAAACCCTGATGCTGCACCGCCAGACAGGATGATGAACAAAACCCGGGCTTTGAAGTCCGGGTTTTACTTTTGAGGGCGTTATAGCTGATGGTGCGATACCTTTACAGTCTCGGCAGAATTTCCCCGAGGCCTTCCAACCTGAGCCACACACAGGCAGCCGCCGCCAGGACAACAAAGGTCAGTGCCGCCACATCCGTCCACTTCGCGGAAAATTCTCGAAGCTCGGTTCTGCGCGTTGCCGCCATAAGGCCACGGGCTTCGAGGGCCCGCGAAAGATCATCGGCCTGCCGCAGGGCATAGCCGAAAACGGGGGCTGCGAGGCTGAAATACCGACGCAGGCGTGTCAAAACTCCCCCTCTGTCAAGCTGAAGGCCTCTCGCCTGCTGCGCGTCCTTCACCGTCTGCACCGTCGCCACAAAACCCGGGAGCAGGCGGAATGAAAGGGTCAAAGCGACCGACATGGTGGCCGGTACCCCCAGGCGCCGCAGCGCATAGGTGAAATCCTCCGGTCGCGTGGTCGTGACAAATACCAGGCCTAAAATCAGCAGCGCGGCAATTCTGCACCCCATCGCCAGCCCGTACAGTGCCGCATCTCTGGCGATGGTCAGCGGGCCAATCACAAACACGACATCCGGCTGCTCTATGCCCTGCACAAAAAAGGTCCACAGCAGCGTGCTCATCACAAAAAGCAAAAGCAAAAAGCCCCACAGCCTCGTGAAGTTGGCTGCTCCCTCCGCCGTCAGCAAGAGCAGGATCGCGACCACCAGCACACCTCCAACCCATACGGGGTGGTTGAAGGCCATAGCGGGCACAAACAGCAGTATAAGCCCGACAAGTTTCACCACGGGGTGAAGCCGGTGGATCGGCGTGTCGGCCGGGACAACGACTACCAATTGCTGGTGCTTCCATTGTTCTGTTCCTTTTCTCATTGTTTTAGCTCGAACAGATATTGTGTTTGGCCTACTATCAACCTTTGCTTCCATA
>JAWODS010000016.1:0-8204 GCA_046483205.1 Armatimonadota bacterium
CCGAAGGGAGACATGTCGCTGTAGGGCGGGTTGCAGTACAGCTTAAAGTAGCCCGTATTCCGCAGCCATTCCCGCTGGTTGATCGGCAACCCGGTTGCATGCTCGATCACCCGGTACACCCGGCTGATGCGCGCGGTCGTCCACTGCCAGTAGCTGGGGCCCTCCGCCCATCCGCCGTCACGTCCGGCAAAGGGCGGGAAAAACGGCGCCATCAACAGCTTCAGCGAATATTCCAGCCACGGTTTCACCTCGATGTCCCCGGCCATGGCGACGCACGATTCCGCAAGGTCGCCCAGGTAGTAACCTGCAGCGTGTGAGGAAAACGGATGCACCTCAAACGGCTTGCTTTTGAGGTTGTTGTAAAGCTGCGGCATACGCACCGCAAAGCATTCCCGGCATTTCTCACGTTCCTCCTCGCTCAGCAGGTCATAGATGTAGTCATACACCCGCGGGCATATTCTCAGGATCTGCGTGCCGGGCTCATCGTGGTTGTAAAGGGCGGTGCTGCCCTCGGGATCCCAGGAGACCACGTGCATCAGGCGGCGCTTTGCCTCCAGCCCGTATTTCTCTTCACCGGTGAGCAGATAGGCCTTCGCACACCGGTCCATCGGCCCGATGAAGCGCCGGGTTTGCACCATAATCCGGTGATATGCGCGCCGTCGCTCGAGGCCGGATTCGGGCAGAAACTCCGGCTCCGGCAGCAGCTCGTCATCGAAATAACCGTCACAGCCGCCGACGAGCCCCTGCAGCTTCCCTGGAAGCTCCGTCCGGGCCATCTCCCGCAGGTCCGGCAGTTCCTCCGGTGACACCAGGATCCGCGGGCGACCGGAGCCAGCGATCTGCTCAACAAGCTCGTCCATATCGGGAAAGGGCATGGGGACGGCGTCAGAAGAGATGGTAAACTCGCGAGTATTCCCGAAACCCCGGCCCAGCGGCTCTCCGGCGTCATATCCAAAGCGCCAGTACCACGTGCCCGGCTCCAGCGGCTTCCGCAGCACCTGCATGGTGCCCTCCGTGGTCAGCGTGACCGTGGCATCGCTTTCAAAATCCCGGTCCGGCGAATACTGGACGATATACTCTTTGACACCCTCGACCGGAAGCCACACAAATACCGGTGGAGTGACGCCCAGTGTCTCACCGTCCCGGGGTGATCGAAAGACCTCGTATTCTCCGCGTGGGCGCTCCAGCTTCTGTGCTCGCTTTTTTTCCATCTGCTGTTTCTCCCCGGCGGTGGGCGGGCGCACGACAATATCATCCCACCACACGCTGCCCTTCGCATCCCAGTTGAAAAGCTCAATGACCAGCTTTGTGGCACGTTCCGGGGCAGTGACTGTGGTTTCGGCCGAGTTCCATTCGTCGCTGGGGGGTGCCGTCACGTAATTTGCGGAAATCTCGTCCCAGCCTTCTTTGTCGCCCATCCATATCAGGCGCATGACCGCTCCACGGCGCTGCTCGGTGCGGCTGATGTCCGTCCGGTACCAGGCGCTGACACGGAGGCTGCCATGTTCTCCAATAGGGACGAACTGCCGCCAGATGCCCCGCTCCTCGTCACTTTCTGCATCCACGCGGCCGGAATTGCTGCCGGTGTGGGCGGTGGTCGTGTCTAAAACCATCTCTCCACCGCGCCCCCAGTTATAGGTCGTCCACGCCACCGGAGCGCCGTCTGTGACTTCTTCAAACGACGGGTTCTGTACGAGATTGGCGGGCCTGGCGGCGGCAGTGGCCACGAGAGCCAACGCAGCGATTAACAGGACGGCGATACGCATGCGGCTCACCTCGGTTCGGCGAGATCGTCGTATGTACTCGGATGCCGTTCATTTGGCCACAGCGTCTCCCATTCCCCGTCGGCACCCACGCTGAGGCCTCTGTGCAGGTACCGGTCGTCGAGATCAACCTCCGCCATGATGACACCCTCTTCGCCCTCTGTGTCGGCGAGTATTTCACCGAGCGGGCTGACAATCAGGCTGCGCTTCAGGGAGTAGATTGAGGACACCAGAAAGACGCTGTTGTCCAGTGCCCGCGACCGGCAGCTTATCTCGTAGGACCACGGCGTCCGTGTATCGCCCCAGATAGGGAGGAAGATGATCTCCGCGCCATTGACGGCAAGTGCCCGGGCGCATTCGGGGAAGAAGTTGTCGTAGCAGATCTCCATGCCGATGGTGCCGAAATCAGTCTCAAAAACCGGATATTCCGGGCCCGGAGACGAGCCGCCCGGGCCTGCTGTGACGGTCAGATGCACCTTCCGGTAGCGTCCGGCGAGGTTGCCGTCACGGTCCAGCAGGATGGCGGTATTGTAAATGCTTTGTCCATCCCATTCGTAGATGCCGGCGACGATGTACATGTCGTATTCATCTGCGACTTCGCCGAGTGTCTGCGCCGTCGGGCCGTCGGCCGGTTCCTTCAGCTCAAATTTCGACATCCCGGTTCCCGGTGCGGTGAGGACCTCTCCACAGCAGACGATATCCGCGCCCATTTGTCCGGCCTCTGCACACTTTTGGGCCCACGCCCGGCGGTTTTCGTCCGGGGTGCTGTCGCGTGTCACCAGGCAGATGGTGGCGAGATTGACAATACGGTGTTCGACGGGATCAGCAGGCCGCATCGCGACATTGTCGAACCACACGGTTCCAGTTGTCCACTTGAGAATAAGCTCGATGCGTGCGGTCACTGCTTCCTCTGGAGCCACGCGCCGGTCGGAGATTTCCGTCCACCCCTCGCCGGTGCCGGAGGCGCCCAGCAGCTGGACCTCAATAAGACCGCCCTCCTCATCGAACCAGCGGACCAGACAGTGCACAAACTCCCGCGGATGCGAGATCCCCTCGGTGCGGTAACGGTAGCTGATCTGGTATGTCTGGCCACCCTCAACGCCCTCGATATCTTGCTGCAGGCCACCGTAGCAGGGGCGTCTCTCGCACGAAAGCTTCAATCGCCCGTGTGACACTTCTGCCGTCGGAGCGGTGTTATCCCGTGCTGCAAATGCCTCCCATGCAACGGGCGTCCCGTCTTCAACCTGCGTGAAGCGCCCATTTTGCACGATGCTGTCCTCCATAATATCCGCCCTCCCGGACGCGACCGTCACTACCACCACAGCAGCACATACAGCGATACACTTCCACCGGTTCATCACCGCAGACCTCCCTGTATCAATACAGTCTGTCATCTCAATTCTCCCATCACACGCTTCGCGGTTGCGACAGAAGGTTCCTCCGATGAGATTATGAAGATCCGCTACGGAAGCATACCTCCGAGTTGCTGGGTGGCTACGCCCTGTGTGCTGCAAAAAAAGGAATAAGACTGGTGAGGCGGAATATATGAACAACTTGAAAGAAGGCTGAAAGAATGGTGGTTGCCGTGATCAGAAGCCCGGAGTTTGTATGTGCGATTGCAGTTTGTATCCTTGCTCTGGTGGCACATGCCCGCGCCGGTGAGTTCGCAAGCGATTATTTCGCCGACCACCCCTCATACGGCTGTGAGGCCAATCCGACCGGAGACCCTATCGGTGGCGGTGAGGGCTACAGCGATATCCTCACCACCGGAGACTATGTTGTTCGGACGGACGAAGAGCTTGTTGCAGCGCTGGGTAAGGCAAAGCCCGGGGAGGTCATATTTGTTCCGGGCGATGTGGTGATCAATATTGCGGAGCACGGAGCGCTTACCATCCCTGAAGGCGTAACACTGGCGGGCGACAGGGGGCGCGACGGCTCGCAGGGCGGCCTCATCAAGCTGGGGAAGAGAGCGGGGCAGATGTTTGCCACCGGCGGTGATAATATTCGCATTACCGGTCTGCGGTTTGAAGGAGGATACGCCGGACGCGAGCGGATCGCCGATAACTCCTATTTTATCGGAGTGGGATACTACAACTTCGAGATCGACAATTGCGAGATCTACAACTTCAATGTGCAGGGCGTCGGCGTGGGCAGTCGGGCGATGAATACGCGCATACATCACAACTTCATCCACCACATCCAGCGCAGCGGACTCGGCTACGGTGTGTCGGTGAGCTCCAGCGACTGTTATATCATTGCCAACCGTTTCGATTACTGCCGTCACCATCTGAAATCCGGTGGGAATCCGGGCTCCGGGTACGAGGCGGCGTGGAATCATGTCGGGATGAACGCAAACGGCCACCATTTCGACATCCATGGCGGCCGCGATCGTGGTGATGGGACCGATATCGCCGGTGACTGGATGCACGCGCATCATAACACTTTCGAAGGCCCGCAGTGGCATGTGCGCATTCGTGGCGTGCCCTCTGACGGCGCAGATATTCATCACAACTGGTTCTCCGGCCCTGCGGACGAGCGCGTGGCTTCGAGCGGCAACACGACTGTGCATGACAACGTTTATGGTTCCGAAAAGATACTGGAGGAGTAGTCCATCGTGCAAAAATGGTGCGCCGGTCTCATGATAGCAGGGCTGATTGTGTCAGCAGCAATGGTGGCGTGCGACGAGCTGCCGGACGGCGCAGTACGAATGTTCGGCGACCTGAGGATGCGCTACAGGGGTGGTGTGCACGATATCGGCTATCTCCCGGATGGCAGCGCGATGATTGCCGTTGGCGGAAATGTGGAAATCTGGAAACTGCCCCAAGGCGAGCACGTAGATACGCAGACGGTCACCGGCTCGTCGGTGATGAGTCTGCAGGTCAAGAGTGATGGCCACACGCTGCTGATCGCCGACAGTGCCGACCATGTGCGAGAATGGGACCTACAGGCAAGGGAAGAGATTCGGTCCTTCGACACCGGCGAACCACGGCTCGGCAGCGCGTATTACTCGCCCGATGAGACGCGGGTGCTGACGACCAATACCAGCCCACCGAGGATGAAGGAGTTCGAGCTGAAAAGCGGGGAGGAACTTGTTGCCACTGAGGGTAGGCTGCATGCCTTTCGCGAGGGTATCTACGGCCCCGAGGGGAAGACGGCGTGGGCGAGTGGTAGCGCGGGCTCCGGGCATGTCCTGGAACATCATTCGCTCGAAGAGGGGAAGCTGCTCAAACAGCTTCTGAAGGATTACTACACCCACACCCGCAGTATCGCCCTGTCACCCGATGGCGAGCGGCTCCTGCTGGGGAGCCGTCACCAGGCAACGGAATGGCGGCTGGACGGATATGAGCTGCTGCAGCGGTTCAAGGGCCATCTCGGGCACGCTGTGACTGCCGTGGCGTACTGCGCCGAGCCGGACCAGCTCCTCACTGGCTCCCGCGATGGCTCAATTCGGCGATGGGACCGACACAAGCCGGAGGTGCTGCTCCGGTGGCTGGTCCACAACGGCCATGTTACTCACCTGGTGGTATCGCCGGATGGCAAAAACGTCCTGTCATACGGGCGCGGGGGCATGGTCGTCGAAAGCCGCCTCTCAGACGGGAAATCCACAGTGCAATGGGCGCGGCACAGCGGGCCCGTACAGACGGCGGCAGTGACACCAGATGGGAAGCTGATTCTCAGTGGCTCCACCGATGAAACGATACGCGTCTGGGAGGCCACCTCCGGTGATGGTGTGCGGAAGATTGAAGGAGCTCACCTTGGAGCCTATGCGCTGGACGTTCATCCGAACGGTGAAAAAGTGGCTGTGGGCTGCAAGGACGGCGTGGTGCGCGAATTTTCCATCGAAAGCGGAGAGCTGCTGCGGGAGCTGACCGGCCATCTTGGTTACATCCGCACTGTGAAATACAGCCCGGAAGGTCATCGCCTCTTCAGCACCGCCGGCGACAGCCAGGTTCGTATATGGAACACGCAGAAAACAGACCCTGTCATCCTCGAAGCGCACCGCGGGGGCGTGTTGTGCATCGACATTTCATCAGACGGCGAATGGGCCCTGACAGGTGGTCGCGACGGAAAACTGCTGCTGTGGCGGTTGCGAACCGCAGAGGTCGTCCAGACAATGGAGGGACATCATGGCTGGGTCCATGGCGTGCAATTTCTCGGCGACACGGGACATGCTGTGTCTGGCGGACGCGCCGGACGGCTGATCAAATGGGCTCTCGGCACCGGAGAAAGCGTCGCCATGGTGGAAACGAATGAGCAGATCTACGACGTCGCAGCGACCCCTGACGGATCAGTCGTGTGTTCGGCCGGAACGTCCAGCCGCGTTACCTGCCGCGATGCACAGAGTCTTGAACAGATCGCCCAGTATTCGGGCCACAGGGGAAATATCTACGATCTCACAGTCACCCCGGACGCCCGGCATATCATCTCCGCCAGCGACGACACCACCCTGCTCATGTGGGAGATGCCGGGTGGGTAGATGCAAAAAGCCCCGCACCGGCACGGTGCGGAGCTTATTGTGGTATCTCGGTATCGTTTAGTACGCGTACAGCTTTCCGTAGGGGCGGCTGGTTTTCGGGAATATCTTGATGAATTGATCCGGCGCGAAGCAATCGGCGTCATGCCCGAACTCCGTGCAAAACTCCTCGATAATGGACCGGAGCAGATCCCAGTCGGTCTCAGAGATCTCATCGGCGCCACATTCGGCCCCGAGCTGGTACGGTTCCACGTGGCCCCGGATGAACATGAGTCCGCCGTGCATGCCGGTGCCGCAGTAATTACCCACCGGTGAACCGTCACTGTCCTCGATATTGAGGACTGCGATGACGCCCCCGGCCATGTACTCGCCGAGGTATGCGCCGGCGGTGGTGCCGACAACCATGGTGGGGTAGTGGGCGCCGAATGCCTTGCAATGGATGCCGCAGCGCCAGCCGACGAGCCCCTCCACCAGCACGCTCCCGCCGCGCATGGAATGTCCGCAGATATCTCCGGCGTCGCCGCGGACCACGATCCGCCCGTCGTTCATGGTGTTGGCGACCCCGTCCTGGACGTTGGCGTTGACGGTGATCTGCGCGCCGTCCATGAATGCCGCCAGGTCCTGGCCGGGAACGCCCTTTATGAGCAGGTTCACGCCCTCTTCAAGACCGGCGCCGATATACCGCTGGCCCTGGACGTTTTCGATGGTGAGGTCGTGATTGCCACGGGCGATGGCGTCGTGGATTTGCTCGTTCAGCTCTCTGTAATGCACATCTTTTGCGTCGATTCTCATGCTTCAGTCTCCACACCAGACATGACATTTGTGCGGTAATCGTCGGGCAGGTGAATGATGCCGAATTCGTCGCTGAGCAGCAGATCTTTGAACTTCGTCACATCCATCTGCTCGCGGATGAGGCCGGTGAAGATGCCCGCGCGCTCGATATCACCCACGAACACGGCGCCGATAATCTTCCCGCCCTCCAGCACGATTTTGCGGTACTGCAGGCGGTCTTCATCACAGTCAATCAGCTCTTCGATGTTGTCCCCTTCGGCTTCGGTCCGGCCGACAGAGATCGTCGGGAGATCGCAGACACTGACGGAGTTCATCACAAGTGCGCCGTCGTAGCTGCGTTGCGCCCCGGCCATATTCAGACCGGCGATTTTACCCTGCCGGTAGGCGTTGGGGAAGATGGCAATGCAGTGCCTGTCACCCGACAGGAGCTCACGTGCCTGGGCGATATCGCCCGCGGCATACACATCCTCCGCCGTCGTCTCCATGTGGTCATCAACCAGGACACCGCGGTCCACCTCGATATCGGTGTCCTCGACCACGTGGACGGATGGCGCGACACCGATGGCGAAGATGACGAGGCCACAGTCAATCGTCGAGCCATCAGTCAGTTCGGCCCCGACCACTTTGCCGTCTTCGGTGATAATGCGGCTGACGGTGGTCTCACAGCAGACTTCGGCGCCTTCGGATTCCAGCTTCCGCTGCGCCATGTCGGAGGCGGTGTGGTCGAAAGTGGCACTGAGCATCCGGTCCATCAGCTCCACGACCGTGGTGCGAAGGCCCAGCTCCATCAGCGCCTCGACAGACTTCAGCCCGATGAGCCCGCCGCCGACGATAACCGCAGACTGCACGTCATTGTCCTCGATATATTCCTCGATTTTGTACGCGTCAGCCAGCGTGGTGAAGGTGAAAACGCCGTCGGCGTCGGAGCCCTCGATATTGGGGGGAACGATCGGCTCGCCTCCGATGGCAATGAGCAGCTTCTCGTAGCCGATCTGCTCGCCGTCTGCGGTGTCAACGGTGTGATCGGCGGGGTTAATATGCGTGATTTCGGTGCCGAGAGCGGTTTGCACGCCCATCTGGTCGTAGAACTCGGACGGGCGATAGTCCATATTTGCCTCATCGACCTTCCCACCCAGCAGATAGGTGATCAGGGGCCGGGAATAGGTGTGATGTGG
>JAWODS010000024.1:0-3256 GCA_046483205.1 Armatimonadota bacterium
GGGCGCGACTCGTACACCACGCCGATGACGCCCAAAGGGACAGATACTTTCTGCAGATGCAGGCCGTTGGGGCGGGTCCGCTCCTCCAGCACGCGGCCCAGAGGATCCTCAAAGCCGGCCACCTGCTCCAGTCCCACCGCCATGCCCTCGATGCGCGAATCAGTCAGCTCCAGGCGGTCGAGCATGGCGGCGGAAAGTCCTGCCTTCTCCCCGGCCTCCATGTCCTGCCTGTTGGCCTCCTTGATCTCATCAACCGAGTTCCGAATCTTCTTTACCATCGCCAGCAGCGCTTCGTTTCTCTTTTCATCGGTTGTGACGCGGAGGACCTCTGCGGCCTTTGCGGCCCGTTCAGCCTGCTGCAGTACGTCTTCTTTGATACCCATATTCTCAAAACTCCCTGTATATTATGTCACTCGGTCTGGCCGCGCTCCGCCCGTTGTTTCTCCAGATCTTCTGTCAATCTGGGCGTGATCCACGCCCGGACGGCTGCAGTAACCAGTATTCCGACGGTCGCCAGTACTCCACTGGAACTCAACCCGCACAGAGCTGCAAAGGTGGAGGCGGCTGCACCCACAGCCACGGCCAGCAGAAGCTGCTCCAGGCCGGCACGGAATTCCGGCGCGATATGACGGCGTATCCACGTTGTAATCACTGCCCCCACGACGCCGAAGGCGAGGGGCATAAGGACCATCATGGACCGCTGCACATGTCCCGATGGGAGTGTCAGCGACCAGGTTGCACCTGTAAACGCCCCCGCGACCAGCCCGCAGACACCGCACCCGAATATCGTCAGATGGCATACCGGATCATCGGGCCCCAGCAGCCGGTATTGACAGTTCGGGCAGCGCTCTGACTGCTGCCTTAATGGTAAGGGAAAGCCACACCGCGGGCAAATGTCATCGTGTTTCGCTTTTTTCATCGTCATCCGCTCCAAAAAGCATGCCCTGCTGTGGCAATAGCAGGCGAGCTCCGTCTCTTACTTCATTAGTTCGATTATTGCGCGCCGAATCCTTCTTATCCAACCCATTCACTGAAGACGCCAAAGCAGGTATGGCACCATCCAGAAAGAAGGATATCATGCAACATTTCTCATAAACCACGCTTCCATGGAGGCAGCGACGCCATGCGTGATTACGAGGCCGAATATAATCTTCTCTCCAGGCGCCTGGAGGATGCCGGTATCGACGTCGAGGCAGTGAAGGAGAAGCTGAAGAACCAGGAGATCGAGACACCGTCGTGGGGCTATGCGGATTCCGGCACGCGATTCGGTACCTTTCGGCAGGCCGGGGCGGCTATCACCATCGAAGAGAAAATCGCAGATGCCGCACAGGTTCATGCATTTACCGGCATCGCCCCGCGTGTCGCCGTACATGTCGCCTGGGATTTTCCTGAGGGTGTTCCCGAAGCCACGGCTGAAACCGCTCAGGAACACGGCATCGCCATCGGAGCCATCAATCCCACCTGCTTTGCAGACGAAGAATCGATGATGGGGACCATCGCCAACCCGGACCCCCGAATCCGCCAGAAGGCCATTGCCCACATGCTGGAGTCGGTGGAGATCGGAGAATCCCTCGGCTCAGAGCACCTCAGTCTCTGGTTCGCCGACGGGACAAATTATCCCGGGCAGGACAACCTCACGGAGCGCAAGCACCGTGTTACCGAGTGCCTGCAGACGGTCTATGAGGCGATGCCGGAATCGATGACGATGCTGATCGAATACAAGCCGTTTGAGCCCGCCTTTTACCATACAGACATCGCCGACTGGGGCATGGCCTCACTGTTCGCGAGAAAATGCGGCGAGCGGGCCAAAGTGCTCATTGACCTCGGCCACCACTTCCGGGGCACCAATATCGAGCATATCGTCGCAGTGCTGATGGACGAAGATCTGCTCGGGGGATTTCATTTCAACAATGCAAAATACGCCGATGACGACCTGACCACCGGCTCCGTCAACCCCTACGAGGTTTTCCTCATTTACCACCAGCTCGTCAGCGGAGGCCCGGAAAACGCCGCCCCGGATATCGCCTATATGATCGACCAGAGCTTCAATGTGAAAAAGAAGATTCCCGGCATGATCCAGAGTTGTGTCAACATCCAGCGCGCCTACGCCAGGGCCCTGATTGTCGATCGAATGGCCCTGCAGCAGCTTCAGAGAGAGCAGAACATCGTGGCCGCCGCAGAGACACTCAAGCAGGCTTTCAATGCAGACGTTGACCCGCTCCTGGCGGTCGTGCGCGAGGAGAGGGGTCTGCACCCCGAGCCACTGACAGCATATCGCGAAAGCGGCTACCAGGAGAAGATAGAAAAGGAGCGCGGTATTCGGGAACCTGCCGGTGGCCTGGGGTAAACTGCTCAAACATGGACAGAAAGGGTAGGCGCCCATGAGGGATCGTATGCCCGTGTTTCGTGGCCTCGCCAGCAAATGGCATGGATCACGCCTCTTCCGCCTGGTGAGCATATGCGTCCTGGCGTGGTTCCTGTGCGGGGTGGCGTACTGGTGGTTTGAATACTGCGCAGCACCGGTTGAGTGCGAGACTCTTCCGGTGGCCCTTGTCGAAATGCTCGTACTGCTGTCGGCCAATGAGATCATGACGGTCCCCAAAAGTACCGGCGGAATGGCCACTGCAGTGCTGGCTGCGCTTTTAAGCGTCATCCTGGTTGCCGCATTGATCGCAGAGATTGCCGCAGTATTCATCGCCTCGACATTTTATAAGAAGGAGGGCACCGACAGAGTCGCTCTCAGAGACCACATCCTCGTATGTCACGCCGGGCCATCTTTGCCTGATGTGATCAAAGAACTCACATCAAAGCAGCAGGCCGTCCAGCGGGATGTGGCGATCATCAGCATGGAGCCCCCCGGCGTGTCTCTCACCGACCGGGTCCAGTGGGTCAGGGGCGACCCGACGCACGAGGCGATACTGGAGCGTGCGGGAATCGAGTGTGCCAGAGCGGCGATCATATTCTGCAGAGATATGTCCGACCCGGTGATGTCTGATTCAGAAAACCTGCTAACCGCCCTGGCTATCGAAAGCCGCAACCCCGATGTTTACACCTGCGTGGAGCTGATTGATGAGAGAAAGCGCAAGCATTTCAGGCATGCGGAGGTCGATGAAGTTATATGCGTCGCCGAACTTTCCAAAAGGCTCAGCGTCCAATCGGTTCTTAACCCCGGTTTGTCGCGGATGATATGTGACCTGCTGTCATTCGACCACACCGAGGAGATCTATCGCGTACTGATACCCGCCCAGTGTGTCGG
>JAWODS010000047.1:0-21713 GCA_046483205.1 Armatimonadota bacterium
GTCCCGTCTCTGAGTGTCCAGGGCGATGATCAGAAAGTTCATGAGGTCTCCTCTTCCAGCAGGTGCCTGTCATATATGCGTGTCAATTTCCGGTGCAGCACGGCGCATTCCTGCTTCGAGGGAAGGATTTTTAGACTTGACGACAAAACCTACGAGTGGGCGTGCGGATTTCTATACCTGGCATTCTGGAGTGATGTAAATGCGTGGTTTTCATTCCGCGATTGCGTGTACGCTGACTGCAATAATTTTGATGGCATATCCACTTTACGCCGAGGTGTCTGAAAACCTCCTGCAGAATTCCTCGTTCGAGGGGGAGGTTGCCGAAAACGGTATTCCCTCGGGCTGGTCGCTGTATGGCGACAGGGACGACCTGCTGCGCCTGAGCATTATTGATGAGGCCAGTGACGGCGAAAAGGCGGTCTTTATCGAGGACGATGACGCCTCGCGCGAAATCGGCATTAATCAGCGGGTGGAGGCCCACGGTGATGAGGCCTACGAGGCCTCGGTGATGGTCGCTGTGCCCGAAGGCGAAACAGCCTCGGGGGCCTATATACAACTTCGTTTTCACCCAGCCAACAAGTTTTTTCAACGCGGGCTTTCGGTGCCGGACGGCGAGGGGTACCGCCGCATTTCTGTGAAGGGCATGGCACCGGAGGACACCGAATCCGCGGTTTTATACCTCTACACCCATAAAGGCCCGACACCGAAAGTGATGGTGGACGACGTGAGTCTGAAATCAGGCGTTGAACCTCCCCCACCTCCGCCGCCCGACCCTGTGCCTCCGCAATATGAGACGCTGAAGGAGCTTCACCTCCACACCGCCATCGTTCGGGATGGTGAGGCGAATGCTGTCATCGTTGCACCCGAATCGGGCCTTTACGATGACGCCGCACAGCAAATCCGGGCTGCCATCGACAAGGCCTGTGGCGTGACGGTCCCGGTTGTCGAACCGTCCGATGAGCGCGCAGCCGTGCCGGTGACGACGAATATCATCGCGCTGGGCAATCGCTCGACAAACGCCACTATCGAGCAGCTTTACAACCACTTTTACTGCCTGCTTGACCTGAAGTATCCCGGCCCCGGCGGACACGTCGTGCGCACCGTCCATGATCCGTACGGCAACGGGAATAATGTCATATACATCGGGGGCAGCGACGAAGCGGGCGTCAATGAGGCAGCCGATGTGTTCGTCTCCCGCCTGGGGGAAGCTGAGGCATCAGACGGCTCGCTGACAGTCGGGCGCCTCATGGACATCGCGCTGTCGGATGCGTATGATCCGCCTGATGACGTCGAACAGATGGAGATATGGGACGCGTCGGCAGGCTACGGATCCACCGGATATTTCGGCTGGAACTCAATCAGCAAGCATATGGCGATGTACTACATGACCGGGCGTGAGCAGCACGCCCGCGAGGCCCTGCGGCTGGCCTTCCCCGATGAAGAGGCCAAAAAGCAGATTGCAGAGATTGACGGCGAACGCATTGAAAACAAGAACGACCCCCTCGCCGGGCCCTACCACTACAACGCGCACATGATGATCCTGTTCTGGGACCTGATTGAAGAAAGTCCTGCGTTTTCAGATGCGGAGCGGCTGAAGATCACCAATGGCTTCGCCCGGCAGCTCAATCACCGCGCCGGTGAGGGCATCTACCGCCTGACAGAGCCGCCCGCACATGTCGGCTCCCGCCACGGGCAGTGGTCGGCGGTGTCGCTGTACTGCCTGGGCCGGTACTTTAACAAATATTACCCGAACCGCATCTGGGAGCAGTGTGTGAAAGGCGCGAAGATGCATTTTGCGCCCCTTCACGAGCACGCATGGGTCAGTGGCGAAAGCGATAACCTCTTCTGGTACAACACGGCCATCGCGCCGATCTTTACCTACATGGTCCTCACCGGCGACCGCAAACCGATAGAGAGCGGCTCGGTCGCAAAGCTGCTGAGGGGCCAGGAAATCCTCATCATCGGCCAGCAGCGCGGATGGGCGTTGAATTCGGCGTCAATTGGATATCTGCACAAGGCTGCATACCTTACGGGGGACGGGCGGTGGACCGAGTATCGCAACCGAACGGGGATGGATACCGACGTCTTCCGCCTCGGGCAGTCCTTCTGGCCGGGTCCCGACCTGCAGCCGGAGCTGCCGTGGGACCTGGTGAATCGCTGGAGTATCCAGCGCCTGCCGGAACCTCACTGGGCGGTGCGCAACAGCGGTCTGCCGTTTGATGAATCGTTTTATTTCGGCAGCTTCCGCAGCGTGCCCGACGAGACGGGCGACTTTATCCTCATCGACGGCTTTAACGGCGCCTCCCGCAACCCCTACCACTCGTACGCGGTGCTGGAGCTGCGGCTGAAGGGGCAGACAATTCTGAAGGGCTACCGCAACCAGGTGCTCACCCGCGCCGACGGCCTCGTGGAGCCTGAGATCGCCCTGAATGCCGCACTCAAACACAGTGCGGTTGTCGGAGACACTGCTCTGGCGGTGGCCGAAGTGCCGAAAGCATCCTTCTGCAACTGGCGGCGCACCCTGGTGCACCGGACGGGGCAATACACCCTTTTCGTTGACGACATGACGTTCGACACCGACAGCGAGAACATGGCCGTGGAAACGCTGTGGGAGACCAGGGGTGGAAGCTGGGATGCGGAGGATCGCTGCCTGAAAATCCCCGCCCTCAATCCGGAGGGCGCTCCCAGTGGCTGGATGCGTTTCCCGGCTCTCGATGCTGATTACGCATCCAATCCGGAGGGCTCAAACGATATCCGAGAACTGGGGAGTATTGACATTGTGCTGCTGCGGGCGACTGAACCCGGCGACTGGCTTGAAATGCCTTTTGAGCTGACAAAAGATGTCAGTGGCGAAACGTTCGTGGAACTCGTGAACTACACCGACCGCGGCATCGTGCAGATCTCGCTGGATGGCGAACCGGTTGTCGAGCGTTACAACCACGTTGCGCCGTCGGCCAATCTGAGTCGTATATCTCTCGGCGATCTGGAGCTGTCGGCGGGTGACCATACTCTACGGGTGGAAATTATCGAGCATGGTGAGCGCAGCGACCGCGCGTATGTGGGGCTGTCGGGCCTGCTGATACGTTCGGGCGAGGCTTCAGATACAGCACTGGGGTCGTTTGATCTGTGCCCCTCCGATTATACGGAGTTTCAGCCCGGCTCACCGGCGACACTTGTATGGGAGGGCGCCGTGCAGCAGGATCACAACCGGTACTTCTTCACCCTGCTTGCACCGGACTATGAGGATGAGGGCGGCCGGCCGAAATGCGTGCGCTTTGCCCATAATGCCGCGGCTCTCAAACTGCCCGAACCTGCCCTTGCCATCAACGGGGAGTATGAAGGGACACAGGCGGACATCGCGGTCATGGCCACGGATCACATTTTCGGCCATAACGCAACCTTCATTGCACTCGGTGACGTCCTGCATGTGTCAGCAGAGTCGCCCGTTGATAT
Source organism: Armatimonadota bacterium (assembly GCA_046483205.1). Taxonomy (GTDB): domain Bacteria; phylum Armatimonadota; class Zipacnadia; order Zipacnadales; family UBA11051; genus JBKHJK01. The sequence goes on from JAWODS010000047.1 coordinate 3,454, forward strand.
TGACTGGGACCTGAAAAACGGTACTCTGAACGTAGCCGCCGCCCAGGATACCCGCATCACCCTGCCGCCCATGGAGACACTGCAGATGGACGGTGAGGCGCTGGAGGCCGTGGAAACCGCTGCCGGAGGCGAGACCTGGGAGATCCCGGCCGGCTCGCACACCATCACCGGCGCCGTGCTTGCCACCGACTATGAGCAGGCCGTGCGCGGACGAGTGGCTGACGCCATCGAGGAGTACGACAGGCAGCAGGCGGCCGCGCAGGAGGAAGAACCTGAGGCCGCGCCCGCACTCACCGAAGCCTTCACCGCAGATGTCGGTGAGGCAGTCAATCACATCGAGGTAGTGCCATTTGACGATGGGTCCGTGGCATACGTGGCCGCCGGATCAACGGTTCACGCGGTCGCCCCGGATGGCCAGGTGCTGCAGACGATGGAGGCTGATGACACCATCCGGGTGGTGCACTGGTGGCCGGAGCCGGAGCTGCTTTTGGCCGGCTGTGTTGATGAGCAGGTCATCGCCTTCGACCGGTCCGGCGAGCGGCAGTGGGTGTTCGTCTCAAAGATGCACCCGGAGGTATTCGAAAGGGCAAAGACCTACTGGTTCAAATCCGCTCCGGGCCATGAAGGCATTCATGCCCTGGAAACCGGAGAATTCATTGACGGCAAGCCCAACTGCTTCGTGGGCAGCGCGTGCACGCTGGAGATCATCGACCCGCAGGGCGAGCTGGTCAGGCGCAGCCCAGTTTTCTGGGGCCCCGGCCACAAGTTCCAGCTCATTGACGGACCCGAGGATACGAGGCGGCTTCTGATCGCCCGCCAGCCAACCGACAGCGAGGCTCTCGCCATCATCTCCAGCGAAACCGGAGAGCAAATCGGACGGGGATTTCATTCCGTTCCTCCCGGACATTCCTACGTTGGAAGCTGGGCGCAGATGAGCCGAAACCATATCTTCTACGAAGACCTCAACGACGACGGTGAAAAGGAAGTTATATCAGAGGTTAACGGTGTGTGGAATCGCATCACGGTGTGGAACGAAAAGGGCGAAGCGCTGCATAACGCCAACTTCGGTCCCGGCCAGCGGATCCCGTATGAGAATATGCGGGATCTGGATATCGCGGACCTCGATGCTGACGGAGACCTGGAGATCATCACCGGGACCTCCGCGGGACTGGTTGTTGCGCTGGACCACGAATGCAGCCTTCTGTGGTCAAAGCGCCCGCAGCGCGGCCCAAAACGGCTCAAAGCTGTCACCATGCAGGGAGAAGACCTTCCGTGGATATTTGTGGCCTGTGAGGACGGCTCCGTGGTGGTCTATGATGGCAGTGGCAACCTCGTCGCAGAAGGAGAGGTTTCTGGACGCCCTGCCTGTATCGATCAGATAGAGACGCAAACCGGCCCGGTCACAATCGTAGCTACAAATGACGGCCAGATTCGGGGCTTCACCAAATAACTCTCGAAAAATACACTGCGCGCGTACCATTCATGCCAACCGGCGCATTTTTTGCCACAACGGAGGAAGCATTATGAAAATCTACATCATGACAGACATCGAGGGCTCGGCGATGATCAGCCGCTTCAACCAGACCCGCGATGCAACACCCGAGGAGAAACGACGATGGCATCCCTTTCTGACAGGCGAGGTCAATGCGTGTGTTGACGGCATCCTTGATGTTGATCCCGACGCAGAAATCATCGTCTGGGACGGGCACGGCAGCGGCGGTATTGAGGAGAAAATGTTTCACAAAGATGCGAAGCTGATCGCCCGCGGTCCAATCAGCGCTCCGTATTACCTGGACGAAAGCTTTGACGCGGTGATGTTCGTCGGCCAGCACGCGAAAATGGGCGACCGGGGAGTGCTCTGCCACACCTACTCATCAAAGAGCATCGAGTATTACAAGATCAACGGTGTGGAGCTGGGGGAGTTTGGCTGCCGTGCGCTGATGGCCGGGACGATGGATGTCCCCACTGTGCTCATTGCCGGCGATGATGTTGCGGTTGAGGAGGCCCGGGAGCTGGTGCCCAATATCGAGGGCGCGGTGGTGAAATGGGCGCTGAACCGTGAGCTGGCCATCCACCTGTCACACGAAGCCGCCTGCGATCTCATCCGCAAGAAGGCCCGGGCTGCCTGTGAGCGGATCGACGAAATCGAGCCGTACTTCTTCGAGGGCCCCTACACCCAGGAGATCCGCTATCTCGAGGGCGTCAGCATCCAGGCCGCCCTTGAGGCGGGTGCCGAATACGTTGACGAGCACACCGTCCGCCTGTACTCCGACGATATTTGCGACCTGAGAATTTAGCCTTCCAGCAGCGGCGTGAAGGGCACTCCGTCGGCCCCCAGCGGGATGACGATCATCTCTTCCCCACCACGGCTGACGGTCAGTGCCCCATCGTCTTCCTCACATTCCAGGGCCTCACCAGATGTGGAAAGCTCGATCAGGGTGACCATGGTGAGATCGCTGATAAGTGCCTCGCTCTGCACCTGGATGATCGTGTCGGCGGGCTGGGTGGGGACAACCGGTGACGAGATGCCCGAACGTATTGCCACGGGCTGACTGGCCCACATCCTCAGCTTTGCTGTGCAGGTTTCACCATTGATACTTACAACTTCCTGCTCGTGTATCTCCACATCGGCAAACGTGTGGAACCGGGCTTCGAATTGCCCCTCGTTGTGAAACCGCACGTGGTCTGCAAGAAGATACCGCCCGTCACCGAGGTTCACGGCGCTGCGGCTGCAGTGCTCCACCCAGTCGGCTCCATAGTTGCCCAACTCTCCGAAACAATCGCTGCAGTCAACGTGAATGCCTGCGAGGTCGTCGGTCTCAAACTGCCTGGTGACACTTGTTGCATCCGGCGTCACCCCTACGCCATTGAGAAGAATGGTGTTCTTACTCTGCGACCGGCAGCCGTAAAGCTCGTAGCGCCGTTCGGAAAATGTGGTATCCAGGTAGGTTCCGTCCGGAGCGTTGATCAGAAGCTGCTCATCACCGGCCTGAAACCACAATGCCATCAGGTCCGTATGGCCGTGGGGCACCTTACAGGTACCGCCCCGAACCGACATGTATGTCTCCGGCTCCGGCATCCCTTCACTCAAGTATCCCCAGCGGATGCCGTTCAGCAGCCAGTTGTCGGGGGTGTGTGGTTCATCGAGGTCAGAGCGATCGATCGGGCCGAGCAGTGCATACAACGCCGGGCGCGGCCAGTTGCGGTGGTCGAAGCTCTCGGTCTTTTCTGCGTCGGTATCCAGCACCCGCCACCACTCCCGGCGGTCGATGCGCTCCAGCACGCGATAATGAAAGGGCATGGGAGCAAAATTGTTGACATCTCCAAAGCCGGTCCCCTGCCCGTGCGGGGAAAACAGCATCGGGAACAGCGCCAGGTTCTCAACGGCGGGTGTTGAAAACAGCGGGTGCTGTTTTCCGGTCGCATTTTCCCAGCTCAGCAGATACAGATACCCGTACCGCATGCCGTAATTCCAGTAGCCCACACCCTCCGGCCAGCCTCCGTCATCATCCGCGGATGTGAAGAACAGCTCGATGGCGTCTTCGGCGTACTGGAGGATCTCCCCGGCGTTGTCAAGCTCCTCCCACATCGCCAGCGCGAGCATCCCCGCTCCGCCGTTAGTCACCGCCGTCCAGTTGCTGTACTCCCTGGTGGTCCACCACGCCTCTTCCTGTACGCCTTTGACATACGCGCTGCTGTGGCGATCGGCGAGGTCCAAAAACAGCTCCCGCTCGTCATCCGAAAGTTCGTCATGCAGCCAGTCGTAAGCCACCGCCACCGACATCCCGATCTCGCCGTACGACAGATCATAGACTTCCTGCGGTTCGAAATGGGGACTTCGCCAGTCAATCCACGACCAGTATTCCCATCCCTGCAGGATCCGCAAATACTGCAGTGCAAGCGCCCGGAGGTCGCTGCTGTCGCCCGTCCGCAAATACTCCACCAGCACGGTCAGCAGCCGTTTCTGGAGGTGACGGGCGCGGACGAGGTGCCAGTTGTGGCCGCTCTGTTTATGCTCTACGACGGCGGAACGGGCGGTTTCGACGTTGTCTCGATACGCCCTGTGCATGCCGCGAGCGATGGCGCTGTCGGCCTGCAGGCGGTTGTCTATATTGCAGATGTCATCGCTGCCGGCAAAAAGACGCGGATGGGCGGTGAGTTGTTCCATGGTTCTCTCCCTGTTGGAATCCCTGTGACGGCTTCGTGCGTTGCTTCGAGATTCTGCTCACAATTCCCTTCTCCATGCCATAGAAAAAGCCCGCTCCTTGAAGAGGAAGCGGGCTTGAAAGACGTCACGGATCTACGCCGGTTAGTGTGACACGGGCATCGATTCTGTTTCGAGCCTCACGGCGGGTTTCTTATCCTCGCCGACGTCCACAACGACACTGCCATATTCTTCGAGCTCGTCCTCGTGCTCCAGGAGCATTGTCGCTACCGGATCTTCGACGTAATTACGTACCGCCCGGCGCAACGGTCGAGCACCCATGTCGGGATTGTACCCTTCCTCGACCAGCAGCTCCCGCATCCCGGGCGTGACTTCCAGAGCCAGGTCTCGATCGGCGAGCTGCCTGCGCACGTTCTCCAGCTCCAGGTCAACGATCTGCGAGATCTGTTCCTGTGTGAGCGCATGGAATACGACGACATCATCCAGCCGGTTCAAAAACTCGGGGCTGAACGTGTTTTTCAACTCGTCGGTGACCTTTTGCTTCATGCGCTTGTAGTCTTTCTGCGTCTCTTTCAGCCGGGTCAGTTCAGCTTCGGTGCTGAAGCCAACCTGCTTGTCGGCGGTGATGTTCCGCGCACCGACGTTGGAGGTCATGATAATGACGGTGTTACGGAAATCAACCGTTCGACCCTGCCCATCGGTCAGGCGGCCATCCTCCATAATCTGCAGCAGGATGCTGAAGACCTCGTGGTTGGCCTTTTCGATTTCATCAAACAGGACGACTGAATACGGGCGCCTGCGGACGGCTTCGCTGAGCTGTCCGCTCTCATCATATCCGACATATCCGGGTGGTGCGCCCACCAGGCGTGACACGGAGAATTTCTCCATGTATTCGGACATGTCTATGCGGATGAGGGCGTCGCGATCGCCAAACAAAAATTGCGCCAGGACCTGCGCCAGCAGGGTCTTCCCCACTCCGGTCGGTCCGAGGAAGATAAACGAACCCATCGGCCTGCGCGGGTCCTTCACGCCCGAACGGGCGCGCCTTACGGCCTTGGAGACTGCCTCTATCGCCTGGTCCTGCCCGACGACGTCCTTGTGCAGCTCGTCCTCCATATCAAGCAGGCGCTTGGATTCCTCCTGTGTCAGCGAACTGACCGGGATGTTCGTCCACATGGACACGATGTCAGCGATGTCCTCGGCGACAACGAGCGGCACATTTTCATCTTCCTGCCAGTTCGCTTCGAGCTGGCTGATTTCTTCTTCGACCTGCCGGCGGCGCTCGTCGAACTTCTCCGCCTCATCAATGTCGTAGCTTTCGGGTGCCAGCGCCTCCTCCATGGCGCGCTCTGCTTCCTCGCGCTCCTCGAGTAATTCTCCCACGGGAGGACGCTCTTTGAAATGCCTGAGCTTCACTCGCGCAGCCGCCTCATCTATCAGGTCAATGGCCTTATCCGGCAGTGCGCGCTCGGTGATATATCGGTCTGACAGCTTCACCGCCGCCCTGAGGGCCTGGGGTGTAAACTCAACCCGGTGATAGTCCTCATAGCGGTCGCGAATACCCTGCAGGACCTCCAGGGCTTCGTCCTGGTCAGGCTGTGCCACTTTAATGGCCTGGAAGCGCCGCTCCAGCGACGCCGTTTTCTCGATATGCTTGCGGTATTCGTCCATGGTGGCCGCTCCGATGCACTGGAGCTCGCCCCGGGCGAGACTGGGCTTGAGGATGTTGGAGGCATCCATGGCGCCCTCTGCGGCACCCGTTCCAACGATGGTGTGCAGCTCATCGAGAAAGACGATGATGCGACCCTCGTTTTCACGGATTTCGTCGAGGATGCGCTTCATGCGGTCCTCGAACTCGCCCCGATACTTGGTTCCGGCGACCAGTCCGGCCAGATCCAGCGCCACCAGCCGCTTGTTGCGCAGCAGATCGGGCACATCACCGTTGACAATCTTCTGCGCCAGTCCCTCGACTATTGCCGTCTTCCCAACCCCTGCGTCCCCAATGAGACACGGATTGTTCTTGGTGCGGCGGCAGAGGATCTGGATGACTCGCTCCGTCTCGGTATCTCTGCCGATGGTGGGATCCAGCTTATCCTCGCGGGCCATCTCGGTCAGGTCGCGGCTGAAGTAGTCGATGGCCGGGGTCTCGCTGCTGTCGTCGCCTTCTTCCGTTGAGTGTTCCTGCTCATCCTCTTCACGGCCCGAGATTTCACGCAGCGCCTGTCGCACAACCGGCAGGTCCGCTCCGTGGCGGCGAAGGATTCGGTATGCGGCTCCCCGACCCTCCCGCAAAAGACCGATGAGGATGTGTTCAGTTCCTATGTGGTAGTCGCCCAGAGACCTTGCCTCCGCGTACGCTCGCTGGAGCACACGCTGGGCCTCAGGTGTAAACGACACGTCCGCTGAGGCCTGGCCGGATCCCTGCACTTCCATCTGTCTGCGTAAATCATTTCTCAGCCGGTCCAGGTCGATTCCAAGCCACTGGAGTATCTCGGCTGACACCCCCTCGCGCAGCCTCATGAGACCGAGGAGAAGATGTTCAGTCGAGATCAGCTGCTGGCCCATTCGTGCCGCTTCATCATGGGCCATAAGCACGGCTCGCCTGGCTCGACTGGTGAATCGTTGCCAAAGCTCCATGTAGTGTTACCCCTCTACTGCAAATATGTATGGCGTATGCAGCTCATAGTTTTACGTGGTTTCAAAGATTAAGACGCCTGAAATTGACGAAATGTTCGCTGCAACTGAAGTTCATCGATATCGCTGTCGCTATCCGCAGGTCTGCCGCCGGGGTGTCCTTTTAGCCCGTGAATCATCCATTCGATTCATTCTTACCCCTGCAAACGCGTGGATAATCCTTTCAGTTCCCTCCGCAGCACCCTCACCGTCAGGGGTAGATAGGCGTTCCTTCAGTTTGCGTCAGAGTCGAGTATTTGTCCAGCAGCTGGCGGAAGGTCGGCCCGGGCTGACCGTCGCCGATCGCCCGGCCATCGACCTCAACAACCGGGATCAACTCCGCCGCCGTCCCCGTCAAAAAGCACTCGTCAGCCGTGTAAATGTCCCTTGTGTGGAATAACCGCTCCTGAACCGGCAAGTTCTGTTCCTGTGCAAGCTCTATGACAACATTTCTGGTAATGCCGGAAAGATTGCCGATCGACGTGGGCGGCGTCACCAGGTCCCCGTCTTTGACATAGAACAGGTTGTCACCGGTGCACTCGGCGACATAGCCGTCTGTTGAGAGCATGATGCCCTCGGGCACCCCCGCCTCATTGACCTCCATCTTCGCCAGAATGTTATTGAGGTAGTTCAGCGATTTGATGGCCGGGTCGAGTGCCACCGGATCGTTCCGACGCGTTGAACAGGTGATGACTGACAGCCCTTTTTCGTAGTATTCAGCAGGATACAGGGCTATCGAATCGGCGATGATTACAACCGTCGGCTCCGGACACTTGCGCGGATCGAGCCCCAGATCCCCGACTCCACGTGTGACAAGCAGGCGGATGTAGGCGTCGTGCAAATCGTTCGCCCGCAGTGTCATCAGGGTTGCCTCGATCATTTCCTCTTTGGTGAGCGGGATATCAAGCCGCAACACATGTGCTCCCTCGTAAAGCCGCGCGATGTGTTCGTCGAGACAAAACACTCGTCCGTTATAGGCCCTGATTCCTTCGAAAATACCGTCGCCGTACAGGAGCCCGTGATCGAACACGGACACCTTAGCTTGCTCCTGGGGGACGAGCTCTCCGTCGAGATAGATCTGTAGCCCCATGTCGGTGCACCTCAAAGTCTTTTTGGTGAAGTTGGTTGGAGTTGTGGCAGGGCACATATCAGCCTTCGTGACTGCCCGTACGCGCTCCTGTTTTGGTCAAAGAAGGGAGATTGAAACGATCTTTGTAATAGAGTCCTTCCATGCCAATTCTTTTTCTCCTGCCTGCAGGTCAAACAACATTTCCTTGCGAAGTTTAGAGCCGATGGTAACGAAATAGTTTCGACCCACACACTGTAAAGCAGGTGCTTACAATGCAAACGCTTGGCTACGGCGTCATCGGTTGTGGACGTGTGAGCAGCCGCCACATGGACGCCGCAGAGACTGTCCCCGGATTGAAGCTGGTCGCAATTGCCGACGCAAACGCATCAAAGGTTCAATCGGTGGCCGGAGACCGGTCATCAAACCCCACAGCCTACACCGACTATCGTGAACTCCTGGCCGACGACGCGGTGGACGTCGTGGTGATCGCGGTTCCGACGCACCTGCACGCCGAGGTTGCTGTCGCCGCCGCCGAGGCTGGAAAGCATATCTATTGCGAAAAGGCCATGGCGCCCACTCTGAAAGAGTGCCGACAGATGATCAGCGCCACGGACGACGCGGGTGTGAAGCTGATGATCGGGCAGTCAACACGCTATCGAAAGCCCTTCATGCAGGCGCGCCGTCTGATCGAGCGGGGCGAGATTGGTGACGTCGTCGCCGTCGATGCCAGCTTCAGCGGAGTGGCAACGACGAAAGACGATGTCCCCGAGGACTTCTGGCGCTTTAAAAAGGGTGCGCAGGGCCACGGGTATGTTGTGAATTTCGGCTGCCACTACATTGATACGTCCCGCTTCCTCGCCGGACAGGATCCGGCCGCCATCACGGCGCTTATTGACAACCGCTTCAGCCAGGGCGTCATTCCCGAGGATCAGTTTGTCATCACGGCCAAATGCCGGGATAAGGCGATTATCACCATCGGGCTGTACGGCACCCCAGAGCACCAGCCGGCCCCCTATCAGGGATACACGGTCCACGGCACCGAAGGGGTCATTGGCGCATACTGGCGGCCGGATAAACTGGTAATTTCAAAAGGCGGCCAGGAGACCACCGATATCACCATTGACAGCGATCTGCAGGAGCACGACTGCTGGTATCGGCTTCACCGCGACTTCCGGGAGGCCATTATCGAAGACGAGACGCCGCCTATCACGGGACGGGATGGGATGTTGAACGTTCAGTGGGCACTCGGCGCCTACCTGGCGGACGAACGCAGGCAGTGGATCGATTTACCTCTGGGCCCTGAATATTACGAATACTCAGGACCGACCCTGCATGACACCATTCCACCGGCGAATGACTGAAAGCCGGATGCGAACTCCACGGGGGCCGGTGCATCTGTGATAGAGCGGTCTTTTCACCGGTCCCTGTCTCTGTCTTTTTGCACGTACAGGGTCAGACAATGCCTGTAATCCGGGAAGCTTCGACCCGCCATGTAGCGGCGCTTGATTTTCGCATGCGGATCGTGGCCGTATCGGCGGAGCCACTCGCGGTGGTAACCACCTTCCTTAAGAGCCTGTTCCACACGCTCCCCCAGGGTCTCGAAGTCGATGTTGCTCCAGCCGCTGAGCGGTGAATACTGGACGATGACTCTGTCGGCGTCGAGATTTTTGACAATATCGGGCAGCGGTTCTCTGCTCACCGCCGCATTCATAACGTCCTGTGCCTCAGGACCGTAGTAATACACAAAAGGCCGATTGATGCTCAGGACCGCAGTGTTACTATCCGCCGCTGCGTGTGCCTCCTGCGCCAGCTTCCGCCAATCGTCAACAAACTCCAGATACTGATACTGCCTGCCGGTATAGAGATTGAACAAACTGTAACTCATCAGCCCCACGACAACCACAGCGAGGCTCCAGCGCAGCCACAGTGGACGGGTGTGTATGAGCCCGCCACCCACGCCTATCGACACGGGCACCAGCAGGACGAGCCAGTACTTGGGATGTGAGGCGACCGGCAGCAGCGTCGCCACCAGCAGCCAGCCCACCATGAGGCTCACCAGAGGAGCTCGCAGTCGCCGCAGGGCCCTGTCCTGCGAGGCAAAAAAGAAATACCCCGGAACGCCAAAAGCCACGACCGCCAAAAGATTCGGCACCCAGTTCCACGGCAGCACTGTTGGGCCGAGGGTGGTGTTTTGCAAAAGCAGCAGCCCTTTGCCCAAAACTGGCCATGCCGGCTGCACGATTTGTGACATGAGATTGTGAGGCGTGACGCTGTCGGATGCATTGATCAGCACCGGAAAGATGCATCCCAAAAAGACCGCCGCTGAGATGATCACACCGCCGACAGGCTTCCTGCTGGCCACGAGGTACACAAAGAACACCAGGTACAAAACGGCGGCGATCATGGCGGCCAGGAAAATGGTGTAGAAGGTCAGGGCCAGTATTATGCCCGCCGTGACCCATGCCCACAGTTTCCTCCGCGCCGTCGCATACGTCATCAGCGCACATGAAACCGCCAGCAGCCCCCCCGCAACGGGATGCCACCGCGCATTCTGGCTGATCAGCACGCCGTAGGGAGACAGTGCAGCCACGATACCCGCTATGAGGCTGATACGGCGAGCGCCGGCAAATAGTGCTGTGAGGAACACTCCGACAGCGACAAGCACACCAAAAAACACAGCAGGAAGCCGCCAGCCGAACTCCGAGGTGGCGCCCAGCCTCCACGCAATGTTATAGGCTGCATAATGCAGGGGCGGGTGCCAGTGGGGTGGGCCGAGTTCGGATTTGTCGGAGACTATGCCCAGCTTCGCCGCTTCGACAGTCAGTATTTCGTCGCCGTAAAACGGCCGGTGCCCCAGAAAAGCGACTCGGAGTGTGAGTGCCAGGCAGATGACAATCAACAGGCCCTGCCAGCCGGTGATTCGCCACACACCGATATTGCCAACATACGAGTGCAGGCCGGCAGGAGAAGCTGGTGCCGGTTTTCCGTGCGTGTCGGCGTTGTCCCCGGCTGTCAATTCTCCCATTCAAACGGTAAGCTTACTGCTCTTCGTTCGGCCCGGTATCGTCTGTTGCTTCCGCTGCTTCAGGGGTCTCGGTGTCTGTCGGTTTGAGCTCCGGATGCATCGGCTGGTCGTGCTTGTTGCTGTCACGGTATCTCTTCAGATCCTGCAGCAGCGACTCCAGGCGAATGATGAGCTGGTCGAGGGTGTCGCCGGTGGCGATGGCCTCGTAAACCTCCACTTCCCCCAGCTCCACAAACTGATCGGACATCCAGTTTGAGGTAATGACAATTTTCATGTACCGGCATTCCACCGGCGGGAACTTAAAGCTCTGTTTGATGGGTTCATTGAGCAGGCGTCCGCTCTTGACCATCGCCCACGGACCGTCGGGAGTTGTGTTGGACACGTAGATTTCGAAATCCTTCGCCCAGCGCCCGAGCAATGCGGGATCTTCGGTCACCGGGTCGAAGACGACCTGAGACACCAGCCGGGTGCGCTCCTCTTTGAATGCCAGGATGAACCATTCCGGCTTTGACTCGCTGGGTGCCCTGGCTGAAGACCAGCCATACGAATCTCTCGGCCGGTCGCTGCCACGGACGTGTTTGCCGTCGATCAGGTTTCCTATCTCCCACTGCTTCAGGGGTTCGCCGTTCTCATCCACTATCTCACTGGAGTATGCGACAATGTGACCACCGTTTGCGGCGGCGGCAATATTGGTCGCGCCAACGACGAATTCCTCGGCTGCGAGGCTGACGGTTGATGCGATGACAAGTATTCCAACTGTCAGTGCGCACACAAGAATTCGGCGTACATGCATCTATTTCACCTCATGATTGCGTCTGTTGGCTGTGGTGTCGGTGTCAGTTATTCGACTGCGAAAGTGTTGGTATAGACGAGATTTCCTTCGTGATAGATCTCGACACTGGCGTTGCCGACGATGACCAGAGGACGCTCCATCGTTTCGCCTGGTCCGAGTGTGCGGTTTTCAACTTCCATCCGCAATGCTGTGTCATCACTCTGGATGATCCGGATTTTCTGCTCTTTGCTTGTTCCCTGGGCTGTTACTCGGACTATAAGCCGTCGTTCGGCCGGATCCTGGGCATCGTAGGACTCGTCCATGGTAATTTGGACAACCGGGTCCGGAGGGCGTTGCGCTTCTTCATCTGTTGGTTCGTCGGGTTCTTCTTCATCCGGTTCTTCTTCCGTCTCCGGTCCCTTACTGACGACGAGGCCCACGGAGGTGCCTTCTTTCACTTTTCCCTCCGGGGAAATGCCCTGGCTGATGACATGGTTTTCCGGAACCGAATTGCTGAAGCGATCCTCGATGGCTCCCACCTGCAGTCCTGCATCGGACAACGCCGCCTGGGCGGCATCAATATGCTTTCCGACCACATCGACAACTTCGACTTCCTTTTTCCCCTTGCTGACGGTAAGGTTGACACTGGTTGCAGTCGCCACCGTCGTCCCGACATCGGGTGTCTGATCGATCACAGTGCCGGGTTCGTGTTCGTCTTCGTAGGAGCGGGAGATATTCCCCACTTTCAGCCCGGCCTCCTGAAGCCTGCTGATCGCCTCCGCCTCCGACATGCCACGCACATGCGGCACCTGCACGTTTTTGGGCGCATGGCCCGGGTAGAAGGCGGAGCGAGCCAGGAAGTACACCGCCACCAGAGCTATGGTTGCCAGCACCACCGCGCCGATGGTCAGAGCCATGGTTGTGGCATTGCTCCCGGTCTCCGGCGGCTTTTGTGTTTGTGGCCTGGGTGTGGAATATGGTGGTTCCTGCGAACCCGGAATGTCAGTATCTGCGTCAGTCTCAGGCTCCAGGGAGGCCTCCAGGCGAACGGTCGCCTCCTGTTGAGCCTCTCCGAGCACTCCCGTCCGGTCCAGATCCACGCCCTCCGCCAGTTTCTGGAGATCCACCAGCATATCATCAGCGCTGCGATAGCGCCGTGACAGGTCGCGCATGAGGGCCTTGTTGACCACAAATTCCACCGACGGGCTGATATTTGCGTTGAGCTTTTGCAGTGACGGAATCTTTTGACGCACGTGTTTGGCGGCGATTTCGGCCGCGCTGTCGCCGGTGAAGGGAAGCTGTCCCGAAAGCGCCTCATACATGACCACTCCGAGACTGTACAGGTCTGATTGCGGTCCTGCGGCTCGTCCCTGTGCCTGTTCTGGAGAGATGTATTGTGCGGACCCCAGGACCATCCCGTCGGAGGTGGTGCCACGTTCGCCGACGGCCGCCGCGATACCGAAATCCGAGAGCTTTGCGTGGCCGTCATCGGTGAACAGGACATTGTGCGGTTTGACATCACGATGAACCAGGCCGTTGCGATGGGCGTACGACAGGGCCCCGCAACACTCGATGGCCACCTGCAGCACCTTCCGCGCGGGCAGGGGCGCGTATTCATTAATAATGTGCTTGAAATCGGGCTCCGGCAGGTACTCCATGATGATGTAGTGAATGCCATCATCCGAGCCGGTGTCGTAGATCTGGACGATGTTTGGATGATTCAGCTTCGCCGCAGCACGCGCCTCTCGCCGGAAGCGCTCGACAACCTCCGAATCATCGCTGTGTTCTTCTCTCAGTATCTTCACGGCGACAGGGCGCTGTAGTGACACATCGGTGCCACGGTAAACGGTTGCGACACCGCCGTCGCCTATCTGCTCTTCAAGCCGATATCTTCCTGCGATAACTGTTCCTATCATTCGCTGGGCCGCCTGTCGAAAGCGCGCAAGGGCGCCTTATTTGTTGAGCAAATCGCGCAATACTGCAACAGCAACCGGGCCTGCGACTTCTCCACCCGAGCCACCGTTTTCTACGATAACAGTAACCACGATTTCCGGATCGGAGTACGGTGCGAAGCATGTGAACCACGCATGTGGCTCACCCGATGAATTCTGTGCCGAGCCGGTTTTTGCGGCGATTTCGAGATCGGGAACATCCGCTGCCCGGCCTGTACCTTCTTCAACGACGTCCCGCATCATTCCTGCCACCGCCTGACACGTCTCCGTGCTGGCGGCCTCGTTCAGCACCTTCCCCGTGTTTTTTGTCAGGACCGTCCCGCCAGGTGTTTTGACGTGATCGACGAGATACGGCTGTATGACTTCGCCACCGCGGGCGATGGTGGCCGTCAGGCGCGCCACAGAAAGCGGCGTCAGCATCGTCGCCCCCTGTCCGAACGCCGCCTCCACCATCTTCATCTCGCCCTTATGCCCCGTAAAATCCGCCATTCTTCCGACTTCGGTGGGGAGTGGCAAAATGGCGGCATCGAGAATATGAAAATTATTTGCGTACATTCGAAAGCGCCCGATGCCCAGTCTTTCAGCCAGCTTTGCGAAGGTGATGTTGCACGAATCCGCCAGCGCCCATCTGAGACTCAGCTCGCCATGCCCCCCGGACTTGCGACACTTGATGAGCGTTCCGGCGATGCGTTCCTCACCCGCACAGTGAAACTCGTCTTTTGGATTGGTGATGCCGGCCTCGATACCTGCAGCAGCCGTAAATATCTTGAAGACAGACCCCGGCGGATAAAGCCCCTGCAGGGGCCGGTCGATTTCCGGCTTATTCGGATCGTACAAAAAGAGGTTATACGCCTCTTCGGTTGAGATCACCTCCGCCGGCCGGTAGGTGGGGCTGCTGTAAAGCACCCGTAATGCACCGGACGCGACATCCAGGCCGACAACCGCGCCGCGGCGCCCGTCCATGAGCCTGTGGGCCAGCTCCTGGGCGTGCGAATCGACGGTCAGAAACACATCATTGCCCTGCAGCGTCCCGCTCATCAGGTCTTCGTAGGGATGCGCGTAGCGTCCGCGGGCGTACAGAACATCGGACAGGGTCTTTTGCAGGCCGCTGCGGTTGTTGTACCCGGTCAGGTGGCAAAACGCCTCACTGTCACTATAGACGCGCTCCCACCCCCGGTCTGTTTTCTGCGAATCCAGGATCGTCAGCCCATCGGCGGTCAAAAGCCGGCCCGGCTGCACCATCTTCCGCATCGCTTCCTGCCGGTTATTGCCCGGATGCTGCTTGAGCGAAGGTGCGGCGACGACCTGCCAGTAGGTGAGCATGACACACAGGACGATGAACCCCGCCAGGATGACACCGATCATGTGCTTGATATACAGGCGCACGCGGTCCATTCAACTCACCTCCGCCGCTCGTACTGTATGTCGGGCCTGCAGTCGCGCGAGACGACCAGCACCAGGCCGAGAGCGATGAAATTCGCCACCAGCGAGCTGCCACCATAGCTGACAAACGGCAGGGTGATGCCCGTCAGCGGGATAATCCGCAGCAGCCCACCGATGATTACCAGCGCCTGGAGTGAGAAAACAGTGCCCAGCGTCGCCGCAAGGATCCCCCCGAAGACGTCCCGTGACTGCCAGCCGATGGCGAAGGTCCGGAAGGCAACAAAAACAAACAGCAGTATCACACCGACCGCGCCGAACAACCCGATCTCTTCGCCGACGACCGCGAAAATAGCGTCGGTCTCGGCTGCGGGAAGCTGCCCGGGCAATCCATTCCCCAGTCCAAGCCCGCTCACGCCTCCGGCAGCGAGGCCGTAGAGAATCTGCAGTGTCTGGTATCCGGCTCCGGTCGGGTCATTGGACGGGACAAGCCAGGCCTCCATCCGTCGGGCAACGTGCGGGAACAGGTAATACGCGGCGATGGCGCCAGCGAGAAAAAGGAGGCCCATGACCGCCGAATACCGCATCCGCCCGGTGACCATATAGCTGACAGCCACGAACAGGCCGAAAAAAAGGATGGCCGCACCGAGATCCCGCAGGAAAACGAAAATGGCGAGTGAGAAAATGACCATCAACAGCGCCGGCCCGAGATGGCGGAAGGTGCCATCGTCCGCGCTTTCGCCGTCTGCATCAGAGCGCAGCAGATCCCCTTTATCGGCCGCATAGCCCGCCAGAAAGATGCACATGAGAATTTTGGCGAATTCCCCGGGCTGGAAGGACAGAAAATCCTCCCATCCGAGCCACAACTGCGCACCGCCTTTTTCCTGCCCCCACACCATCACCGCCACCATTAATGCGATCGCCACAGATCCCGCCACATACTTATACCGCGCCAGATCGCGGACATCATCGATGAGGTAATAGACAAGGACCATCAATGAGCTTCCCAGAAGCACCCAGATAATCTGCCGGGAGGCGAGGTCCGGATCGAGACGCCACAAAAAGACCACGCCAATACCCGTGATGAGTGCAACAGCCGGCAGGAGCAGATAATCGCGGTCCTCACCATTGAGCTGCAATAACAGTGCCGCCACCAGGAAGCTTCCCGCAACCGTCAGCACGCGCGATACGCGCGCCGGGGAATCGCCCTGGCTGATACATACAAGCCATAATCCAAGGGCGACGACCGCCGCGCCATATAACAGCAGGATTATTTCTGTCCGTTTGACCTTGACGATGGCCGGCATCCTGTCTGAAGAGGGTTTTTGGGGCGACCCGACACCGCCGGAGCGTAACCGGTGGCTATGCCCCGCTTTCGTATCGCAACTTTACCGTGCCGATGCCGATGATGTCTCCATCTTTCAGTACAACGTCACCATCGACCGGGCGCCCGTTGCGCGTCGTTCCGTTGGTGCTGTTGCGGTCGCGCAGAATCCGCATGTCATCTTTGAGAAATATCATTGCATGCTCGCCTGAGACGTACCGCTCCGGGATTGTCAGAGCATTGTCATTATCGCGGCCGATTGTGACGGCGGCGGTAAGCGGGAACTCCGTGCCTTCAGACAGGCCGCTTTCACCGCCGTCGGCCACCACCAGTCGCGGCTTCTTCGGCTCCGGAGCAGGAGCAGGGCGTGGTTTCTGTGGTCGTGCCGGAGGTCTGCTGCGGGTGGGCCTGTGCGGGGGTCTCTGTACATTTCGCGGCCTCTCAGGCGGCGCTGCAGGGGCGGCCTGTGGCTCCTGCCGCTTTTGCATCGCCTGTTCTGTCTTCAACACAGCAAACAGGCTGCGGAAAATCCATATAATAAAAGCATAAAGGGCCGCCAGAAACACATATTTTCCGGCGAGCTGTATGATCCCCAGGTATTCCACAATTTCACTCCACGAAAAAGCGAAGCTGGACCAATCCGACTTCCACGAGATCGGTGTCCTTCAATATCGTCCGCTGAATCTGTTCACTGTTGACGAAGGTGCCATTGGCGCTGTCGGTATCTGTGATTTCGTAGGTCACATAGCGATATTCAATTTCACAGTGCCGGCGGGAAACCTCCGGCGCGTCAATAACAATATCACATTCGGGCGACCGACCCACAATAGCGCTTTCACTGATGTCAAACCTCGGCCGACCCACCGCCCCGCTCTCCTGCTGGAGGTACGCCGTCCGCGGACACGGTCTGAACTCTGACGCGACCTCGAAGGCCGAGGCACCGAGCGCATCAGAGCTTTCCAGGCAGACATCTGCATACGGGCCGATGATCCAGCCCTGGGCGCGTGCGTACGCCTCCACGTGCTTTTTCAACTCGGTGTCGGCCGCCACGTCCGAGTCCGACAGGCGGCTGCAGTCCTCCGGAGATAGGGATATGACATAGCGGTTGTGCACAAAAGTTCCCGAATCCGTCCGAACCCGGTTATCGCGGGCCGTGTCGCGAAGAGCCGACGCCAGTTCCAGCGGATGCAGGCGGCCGGGAAACAGGCGGGCAAACGGCTCCTCCAGCGTCTTCTTCAGCAGCTCTTCCAGCCGTTGTATCATGACCCACGACCCTCTTTGGGCGAATCGCCCCTGATTATAGCAGAATCAGGCAGGCGAGTCACCCAAAGAGTGAGGGCTGACAAACTATCGCGCACAGGTGGCGGGTGCTGCAGAGTTGCGCCCGTCAGTCTTCGTCCGGTTCGGCTCTTTCTCCGGTGTATTTGAGGCGCCACCGCGGGCGCTTGCGGAACGGCTCGTGAAACTCCTGGCCGCCACGCTCTGCTTCCTCCAGCGCGATCATACACGCCCGAATACAGCCGTTGGCGCCACATACAGCGAAGTAGCCGGTGCTTTCGAGCATGGTCTTGTAGTAGTCCACGACCCGGCCGGTGGGGAACTCATCCGTTTTCCGCCAGGTGCCCCCTGCAATGGTGTAGGCCAACTTGTAGGCCTCTTCCTCCGTGCATTCCTGCTCGGAGACATCCAGCCGGAGGCCCGGCGCATCCATTGCCAAAAACGGGGAGACCTCCTTGTTCAGGCCGTGGTGAGTGAGCGTGCATTTGCCCATATCCACATCGCCCCACTCGTACACCTTATCCTCGATCTGGATGCTGACGGTTTTCCCTTCGCTGATATGGGGGATGGCGTGTCCGCCGCATTCGTCGGCACACCGCATGCACCGGGTGCAAATGGAGCC
>JAWODS010000077.1:0-27159 GCA_046483205.1 Armatimonadota bacterium
GGAGACACGCTCGAAAAGCTTCTGCCTGTTTTCGAGGTCTTGCTGCAATCGTTCGAATTCGTCTTCGTGCTCGGCTATGAACTGGCGCGCCTCCTGCGTCTTTTCAGCCTCCTGCGTGATGCGCTCCTGTTTATCTTTGAGCTCCTGCAGCGTTCGCTTCAGGCCCTGGTACAGCCCGGGATCTCCGCCACGGCGTCCCTTCGTATAGGTGCTGGAGATTTCGCTGCCAATTATCCTGGACACTTGGGAGGCCGCTGCTTCGTCGGCGCCACCGGTCATGGAGCGGCTCAGCATGTCTCTGAGCTCTCCACCGGCCTGCAGGCCGGCGAGGTCCTGCTGGTGGAGGCACGCGGTGGCGTTATAAACGCTTTCGGTGGTGACCGGCGCGACCTCCTGCAGCTTCTCATCCACGGCATCTCGTCCATCGGTCAGCTCGCCCGTCTGGAGGTTCTTAAGCTGCGACTTTCCTGTTTCAAAGTCACGCACCAGCTCCCAGCCTTCACCATCTTCCTCAAACACAAGCTCCACCCGGAGCTTTCTGCCCGCATTCCACCGGTGCAGTCGCTTCCACTGCTGAGCGCTGCTTGTGGGATCGCCGAAAAGGGCCGTGAGGATGGCCATCTGAAACGTAGATTTGCCCACCTCGTTGGGGCCCCTGACGATCGTCAGGCCCTCCGGCAGCTCGTACGTGCCGTCTGCCAGTCCCCGGAACGCCTCAACGGTGAGCTCTTTGATAATCACTCCAGATCACCTCCCCGGAGGAGATGCACGCCGTAGTTCAGCGCATCCGAGGCCACCTTCAGCGCCCGCTCATCGCCGGCTTCCCGGGCCTCTTCGATCTTCTCCTGCATGAGCCGCACGAACTGGCCGATCACCAGCTCTTCCGCAAAGTCCGCGTCCGCAGCGTCAAGGTCGGCCGCGATGGTCCTGTCATCAATGTTGAGGCGGTAGGTCGATTCACGAAACTCCTGCAGCAGCCGGTCAATGTTGAGGGTAACCCCGACCGGTAGCATTCCGGTGATCGACACTTCCACCAAGGTGTCTTTGTCGGCGACATCGGCGATTCGCTCCCGGAGGTCCCCGGTGGAGGTCAGCTCGGCACCCAGGATTTCGAGGCTTTCGCGCTTCAGCGTCGCCATCGGCTCGGACTGGACCCTCACACCGTCTTCGTCGAGATCCACGATCAGCGCCGCCCCCGGCTTGCAGTCGCTGGAAATCAGCTCCAGGGGGCCGGGATATCGCGCCACCACTCCTCCGGCATCACAATCCCCGGCGCTGTGAATGTGCCCGAGGGCAATGTAATCCATCCCCGATTCAGCAATGTCATCCGCAGTGACCTCTGGAGCGGCCTTTTCGCCGTAATACTGCTCGGGATGGCCCGCATGAACCACGCCGATATTGAAGGACATATCCGGATCCGGCTCCATTCGCTCCAGCATCGAGACACTGCGCTGGTTGAAGCTGCACACGTACGGGACGGCATGAACGGCGGCATCCAGGTCCGGGAACTGCACCGTTTCGCCCTCGGGGTCGGTGATGAGATGAAAGCGCTCGCCCGGTGTGTCGAACTCTGGCGCGTGATACACACTGCCCTCACCGAGGCAGTCGTGGTTGCCGGGGATCAGGATGATATGCAGCCCCGGGGCCTGCTGCAGGGCATCTTCCATGGCATTGACCGCCCGCTGGACGGTACTTTGTCCCACCCTGTTGCTGTCAAAGAGGTCGCCGGCAACCACGACGAGGTCGCAGTCGCGCTCCGGCGCGAGTTTCAGAGCCCGGGCGAAGGCCTTTTGGATTCGATCGCGCAGATCCACGGCACGCTCCCCGAACGCATGTCCGGCGACGCCAATATGGATATCGGCAATATGTAAAAGTCGCACGATTTTCCTCATCTCACCTGTATTGGTAGCACTGTATTGGACATTATAATCGACTGTCTCGATGCGCGAAAGGAACAGCGAGAAGGAAACACCCACCGCCGGCGCGAATATTTCATCACGTACACACTGGATTGCAGGAGGGAAATACGATGCCTGAAGATGCACCGGGCGATTTTCGATACGAAACCGGTGAAGCGAATGTCCCGTGGGCTGCAGTGGGTGAACACCTGGCGCATGATGATCTCATGAAGATCGTGCGCTTTCTCGCCCGGCCTGTCGGCGAAAAGGCCGACGAATACGATGCGCAGCTTTCGAAGGTCGAGGCGGCTCTCGAAAGCCTATGGGACTATTCGAAGCCGGCGACCAAGCTTTCTCTGGGCGATACGGTCAAAAAGCTCGAAGCAGAAGCCAGAGATTTTTTGGGATGTCAATACGCCGTCTTTCTCACCAACGCCACGGCCGGTTTTGAGATCGCGCTGCGGTACGCCGATATCGGTCCGGGAGATGAGGTGATCATTCCGGGTATCACCTTCATCGCAACGATGACCTACACGCTGCAGTCCGGCGCGAAGGCAGTTTTCGCCGACGTTGACCCGAACACCGTCAATATCGATCCCGAAGACGTCGCCCGCAAGATTACTCCCAATACGAAGGCCATCATCCCTGTTTACATCGGCGGATATCCCCCGGACATGGACGCCATCATGGAGCTGGCCGAAGACAATGACATCACCGTGCTTTCGGACGCCGCTCACGCCTTCGGTGGAGAGTATAAGGGCAAAGCCGCCGGAACCGTCGCTCACTTCGGAGCCTATTCTTTCCACGAGGTCAAGAATATCAACGCCCTCGGTGAGGGCGGCCTCCTGGTGACAGACCTGGAGTTCGGCGAATACTTCCCGCAGGCGCGATTTCTGGGTGTGGATATGTCCACGCAGGTTGCGAACTGGCTGTATGATGTGAAGGCCATTCCCGGCAAATACGGTCCGGTCGTGCCCGGCAACCATTCATCCACCGAAATTCAGGCGCTGTGCCTGCTCGGGCAGATGGCGCGGCTGCAGACGGTCATTGACCACCGCCGCAAAAACGCCGAATACCTCAACGAGCGGTTCGCCGATGTCGAGGGGCTCATCACGCCGCCGCTGGATACTGATGAGATTAAGAGCACCCATCACCTGTATCTGCTGCGGGTTGATCATGACGTCATCGGCCAGGACGTGCAGGTCTTCAAGGAGAAGCTGCAAAAACGCGGTGTGACGAATATTCCGCATTTCGCGCCCCTGTATCACTTCCAGATCTGCAGGGACCTCGGCTACGACACCGACGCCATCGCCGAAACATGCCCGAATACAGAGATGGTCTTCAACCACCAGTTCACCCATCTCCCGCTCTATCCGCTGACCCAAGAGCAGCTTGAGTACATGGCCGGTGCGGTGATTGATGCGGTCGAGGAGATGAAGGAAGGAAAGTAGTCCTTCGTTGACGTTCGCAGGTACACGCCCCTGTCTGTGTGGCGGGGGCGTTTTGTTCTGCGGTTAATCAGTCGTGGCCCGCGTCAGCTCCTCGGTCGCCCGCTGAAGCTCTCCCCGATCCCACCATCCACGGGCCCGGCGCAGCGGCCTGTGCAGCTCTCCGTCACTCTCCGCCATGAGCCGTGCAAGGGCCAGCTCGATTGCCAGGTCGCAATAATAGCGCTCCGATTCACGGCTCGCCCGCAGCTTCTCGATTTCGAAGCATTCCTCCGGCCCCGCCGTCCGGAAAAACTCCATTGGTCCCTCCGGCAGCTCAATGCCCGTCTTGTCTGCAAAGCTCCGGAGAGCCGCCAGCAGTGTCTGGCCCTCCGTATCTCTTTGTTTCAGCTTTTC
This sequence comes from Armatimonadota bacterium, assembly GCA_046483205.1. Classification (GTDB taxonomy): domain Bacteria; phylum Armatimonadota; class Zipacnadia; order Zipacnadales; family UBA11051; genus JBKHJK01. The sequence continues at coordinate 3,743 of JAWODS010000077.1, forward strand.
AGCCCAGAACGGGTGCACGGCTTCGTACGAGTATATCAGTGGCTGCAGGTTCCCATCTGCATCCAGCGGCTGATACTTTCGTGGCCCCCTGATTGTGCGGTCCTTCAGGCGGTTATCTGCGTAATGGATTCGCCGCTCATCCAACAGCCCGTCATTATCGGTATCGGCGTATTCGATGGTCATGTCTATGCTGTCGTCGTAATTCCAATCCACTTCGAGCGTCCCCACTTCCGCGCCGAGCAGGTGCATGCGGCCGTCGGCGGGCCAGTAGTAAAGCTGCATGCGGCCGGAGAAGTCGCGGTCGAGCTCAAAGCGGTCGTTGATACGCCCCGACGGCGGCCCTCCCTCCTGCGGGAAATCGCGGTACCGGGAGTTGAGAATCCCCTCCCACCGCTCGTGCTCCGGTGCGCGGCGGGCGGTGTTGCTGTCGTTTTCATCCCAGATGAACAGGCACCGCTCCCACGGCAGCGAGCGGGCGGTCTCGCGCGTCTGTTCCCAGCTCAAAAACGGTGCGGTCCCCTCCCCGCCGCGCGTCGTGAAGGTTGTCGTCGCATCCTCTGGCAGCGTTTGTTCTCCCAGGCAGGTGATGCCGACATCGTAGTCATACAGTTCCGGCTCCCAGGAGTCATTGTCGGCGTTGATGCTGTAGCGGGCGGAGTGAATCCTGTCGCCGTTGCACACAATCCGCACAGTCTCTTCGGGCAGTGGGTCATCATCGGTGTTGTAAAAGCAGAAAGGATTTTCGCGCGAGGGCGTCCAGCGGCCCTGTCGGCGGTCGAACATGGCGAAATAGCCATCACCCGCAAAGTCGCACTGCCACTGGCACGGGCGCTGCCAGTACGTATAGTGCTGCAGGTGCCAGAAGCGCAGCGGCCCCTGGTCGAAGTCACGCACCAGCACCATGAACGGCATGTCCCCCCAGTTGCTGAAGTGGATGTACTTTTGCACCATCGTCTCCGCCACACCGTCGCCGTCGTCATCGTTATAATCGAACACGCGGTCCAGCACGCCGTCGCGGCCAAGATCCACGGCCAGGCAGTCCTCAACCATGTCCGGGGCGGTATCGGCCGGGGTCATGTCACCATTGTCATCAATGGCGATCACAAAGGCGTCACCGTCACGGAATACCAGGGCGCTGGTGCCGTCTGAAAGCGTCGTGTGGAAATATCCGCCGTCTTTCAGGTTGTTCGCGCGAGAAAACTCTGCGGGGTCGTTCAAAAGGTCCTGGGCGACGTCCGCCTCCAGCATGGCAACATCCCGCTGGACAGCCTGAGCTTTTGCGGCCTCCCAGGCGCGGCTGATGGATGTGAGAGAGACGTTTTCCGGCAGGTCCCAGGCGGCGAGCTCGATGAGCTGATAGCTTTTGAGACCGCCCGTGGCGCCGGTGACATCGAGGCGGATATACTGTGCTGTTTCTTCCTCAAAGCGATGCAGGCGCCACCCGCAGATTGGCTCGGTCTGCTCCGCCACCTGCGTCCATTTTTCGCCGTCCTTTGAAACACTCACGGTGTATGTCCACGCCCGCGGGCCGATGTCGAGGAAAATGACTTCAACGGCAGTAACCGGCACGGCTTCGGCAAGCTGCACAACTGTCGGTGCGTCGAGATACGCATATCCATAGCCGTGGTGGCGGCCATAGTCGGAGACCTCCCCGTCAATGACGCAGCTTGCCTCTCCCCGGCTGCCTGACGCGTTTGTCGGGCCTGAGACCGTGGCCCCCTGCTGTGCCCCGCAGACGTTCTCCAGCCGGCTGCAGGAGCTCATCGCACAGGTAAGAGCGATGAGCGCGATCACAATAAACGGACGGATAGTCAGATACCTGCTGACCATGATTTAGCTCCCAGATCTGACGGCTGTGTACGTGTAATCAATTCCGCCATCCGACGGTGTTTCCCTTGTTGAGATTTGACCGATTAAAAGGGAACCGGGCCGTTGTGCGCGAATTATGGTCTGTGGCCGGGGAGTGTCAGGCTGCAATTGCACCCGTACAAAATCAATTCAGGAGGCCTGTTATGGAATACGAAATCAGGGGGACTGTCCTGCCCACGCTGGAAGTGGAGTTGAATGCCGGAGAGACGATATACACTGAATCCGGCGGGATGGCGTGGATGACTGAGGGTATCAAAATGGACACGAACATGAAGGGTGGAGTTCTCGGTGGCCTGAAACGGATGGTGAGCGGTGAATCGCTCTTTCTGGTCGATTACACAGCCACCACACCCAGCGCCTATATCACGTTTACCTCGGAATTCCCGGGTAACATCATCGCCAACCCGCTCAAAGAAGGCGAGGAGATTATCCTTCAGCGGGATGCCTTCATGTGTGCCGAAAGCTCGGTGACGCTGGACATGCATTTCCACAAGCGGCTGGGTGCCGGTCTCTTTGGCGGCGAGGGCTTTTTCCTGCAGCGTGTCACCGGCCCGGGCATCGCATTTGCGGAACTCGCCGGCGAGATTACAGAATACAGCCTTGAAGCAGGACAGACGCTGAAGCTCGATCCCGGACACCTGGCGATGATGGATCCGACTGTTGATTTCAATATCTCCATGGTCAAGGGCATCCGCAATGTCTTCTTCGGCGGTGAGGGGCTGTTTTTAGCGACCGTTCGCGGTCCCGGCCGCGTGTGGCTGCAAAGCATGCCGATTCCCAACCTTGTCCGCCGCATGATCCCGTATCTCCCGAAAGCAAAAAACTGATACAACGGCAGGCTGCTGAAACCGTGTAAAGGAGAATTGTCGTGAAGGTTGGCATTTGCAGCATTATCTGGAAAGACCGGATGGACATTTTCGACGTTATCGACACCGCGCAGCGGGTGGGTGCCGAGGGTATCGAAGTCTGGGGCCAGGCGCCGCATATCCCCGACCCGCAGGATCTGCAGCACGTCTCCGAGGTCGCGGAGGCGATGAAAGAGGCGGGGCTGTCGGCTCCCCAGTACGGCTCCTATGCGCGGGTCGGCTCCGACGACTTCTTTGAGGCTCTCGCCGCAGACCTGGTGGTCGCACAGAAGCTCAATTCCCCCGCCATGCGCATCTGGGCGGGATCGCAGGATTCAGAGGACACCACTGTCGAGCAGTGGGAGCACCTGATTGCAGACCTCCGCGAGGCGTGTGAAATCGTGGCCGACCGCGGCGTTGTCCTGACCCTCGAAAGACATGCCAACACCGCCACAAACACGCTGTGGGGCTGCCAGCGCATTATTGATGAGGTGGCGCACGACGGGTTGAAGATCAACTTCCAGACCGCAAGCCCCGCCACCAGCCGGATCGTCGAGGAGATTCGTATTCTGCAGCCGCACATCCTCAACGTCCACGCCCAGAACTCCACCAATACCGAACGGGGCCGCGAGGGGCGGTCCCTGGCCGATGGTGATGTGGACTGGGCCGCCACCATCGAGGCGCTGAACGACGTTGGGTGGAACGGCTTCATCGAAATCGAGTTCGTGCGCCGCGGTACCGGGGAGCTTCCGCTGGATGAGCTCGAAGAGGAGCTGGCCGCAGACATCTCCTTCATCCGCGAATGCTGGGAAAAATAGCCAGCGCAAAACTGTACACACTCACAAAAACGGCCTGCCCATCCCGGGCAGGCCGTTGTGTTTTTGTTCGCATCCAGCGTGTATCAGCTCTGGATTGCGGCGATGATGGCCTCGGCCATTTCGTAGGTGCCTACCGCCGTTGGATCGTCCCGCGTCGGCTTCATATCGTAGGTAACATTCTCGCCCTCGCGGATGACCGCGGCGACGGCGTTTTCCAGCCTGTCGGCCGCATCCTTCTCTTCGAGATGCCGGAGCATCAGCACGGCGGAGAGAAGCGTGGCCGTCGGGTTGACCTTGTTTTGGCCCTTATACTTCGGGGCGCTGCCGTGTGTTGGCTCGAAGACGGCGCAGTCGTGCCCGATATTCGCGCCGGGGGCGACTCCGAGGCCGCCGACCAGTCCGGAGCACAGGTCGCTGACGATATCGCCGTAGAGATTCGGCAGCACCAGCACGTCGTACAGCTCCGGCTTCTGGACGAGCTGCATGCACATGTTATCAACGATCCGGTCCTCGAACTCGATGTCCGTGTCTGCGTACTCCTCGGCAACCTGCCGGGCGCAGTCCAAAAACAGCCCGTCGGAATACTTCATGATGTTCGCCTTGTGCACCGCCGTGACTTTCTGGCGGTCGTTGGCCAGCGCGTAATCGAAGGCGAAGCGCACGATCCGCTTTGAGGCCATGACCGAAATCGGCTTGATGCTCACACCCGAATCGCCGCGTATATCGGCATCTTCACCGAGCTCGCACACCGTATTGATGATCTCCATGCACTCGTCGGTGTCAAACTCGAACTCGATACCGGCGTAGAGGTCCTCGGTGTTTTCACGCACGATCACAATATCCGCTTCGGGATAGCGAGACTTGGCGCCCTCGTAGTACTTGCTCGGACGGACGCAGGCGTACAAATCCAGCTTCTGTCTGAGGGCCACATTCACGCTGCGGAAGCCGGTGCCCACCGGTGTGGTGACAGGGCCTTTGATGGCGACTTTGTTCTTTTTGATCGACTCGATGACCTGGTCGGGGAGTGGCGTGCCGTATTCGTCCATCACATCAGCGCCGGCCTGCTGGACCTCCCAGTCAATATCAACACCAGTGGCATCGACACAGCGGCGCATGGCTCCGGTGACTTCCGGCCCGATCCCGTCCCCGGGAATGATTGTTACAGTATGGCTCAATTGAATCCTCCTATCGACAGCGTATCGTGAACTGGTCTATTGTGACAGTGCGTCTGCAATGCGGTTAACGCCCTCTTCAATTTCTTCCATGCTGCAGGCGAAGCTCAGGCGCATGTAACCTTCGGCGCCAAATGCGGAGCCGTGCACCATGCTCACGTGGGCGTTTTCCAGCAGATAGTTGGTCATGTCCTGCGAGGTGTTGATCCGGATCCCGCCGAGAGTCTGCCCGAAGAATGAAGAGATGTCCGGGAAAGCGTAGAATGCACCGTGGGGCATCGCACACTCGACACCGGGGATCTCGCGGAGAGCGGGGATGATGTAATCACGGCGTCTTTCGAAGGCATTCCGCATCTCTTTCACAGCATCCTGCGGCCCTGTCAGCGCCTCCACAGCCGCCCACTGCGCAATCGAATTGGCGTTGGAGGTCTGCTGGCTCTGCAGGCTGCCAATGGCGCTGATGAACTCGGCCTCTGCGATGCTCCAGCCGATACGCCAGCCGGTCATGGCATAGCTCTTGGCTACCCCGTCAATGATGATAGTGCGCTCCTTCATCCCGGGCAAACTCGCCGGGCTCGTGTAGTCCATGCCGTCGAAGAGAATGTCCTTGTATATTTCATCAGAAACCATCACAAGGTCGTTGTCAACGACGATCTTCGCAATGCCCTCAAGGACGTCATCAGCCAGCACGCCACCCGATGGATTATTCGGGCTGTTGATGCAGATGGCGACGGTGCTGTCGGTGACCGCGGCGGCGACTTCATTAAGATCCGGCTGGAAGTCGTTTTCGCCCGATGTCATGACGGGGACAATCTGTCCGCCGTACACGCCGATGATCTCCGGATAGGTCACCCAGTACGGCGCAAGCATGATGACCTCATCGCCGGGGTCCAGCAGGGTGGCGAAGACGTTTGAAAGGGCATGTTTCGCCCCATTGCTGATACACACCTGGCTGACATCGTATTCCACACCGATGCTGTCGCGAGTCGAATCCACAACGGCCTGCTTCAGCTCATCAATGCCGGAGGCGTTGGTGTATTTTGTCTTCTGCTCGTCGAGCGCGCGTTTGGCGGCGGCGACGATATTTTGGGGTGTTGGAAAATCCGGCTCACCCACAGCAAATGAAAGCACATCGAGACCCTGTGCGCGCATCTGGGCGGCCTTCTTTGCACCCTCCATTGTCGGTGATGGTGATATGCCGGCGACTCTCCGGGAAATCTTCATGAACAAGCAGCTCCTTCGCAATAGGGTTTCGAAGTAACGTTCTAAACGCAGGGGGGCTCAGGCAGCTTCAATCCGAGGACCTTAAGCTCATCCTGCGCTTTTTCGAAATCGGGCTCGAGTCTCAGACACTCATGCAGCGCTGTCCTGGCCTTCCGGACTCGCCCCATCCGCGCGTATGCAGCGCCCAGGTGATAATAGATTTCGGCATTCTCCTGTGGCCCCATCAGGCGCACAGCACGCTCCAGGTAAAAGAGCGCCTCGTGGAAATCTCCGAGCCTGTAATAGATCCATCCGAGGCTGTCGATGAAGGCGGGCTGGAGTGGCTGGATGCCCAGGGCCTCGCGGAGCACGCTGCGGGCCTCATGCAGACGGATGCCCCCCTCGGAATAGCCGTAGCCGACGGAATTGAGGATGATGGCATAGGTTGAAGGGGCCATCTTACCGTTGCGACGCTGGACCTTCGCCCTCGACAGCACGCTCTGCATGACCTTTTCTCCGGCCTCCAGGTCGCCCGAGGCGAGCAGGCTGTGGCCGAGGTAGGAATCCAGGATGAGGTCACGATTTTCGATGCCGCGGAGAATCGCGATAGTCCTGTCGTACGCACGTACGGACATATACGTGGTGGCCGCCCGGCGTCGGACCATTTCGTTGTCGGGATCGGCAGCGAGCGCTCGATCGGCCATCCACATGACTCTTTGCCGGTTAACCGGCGGTGTGAAAACGGCCTGTGATGCCTGCTGGATATACCGGAGCGAAACGAACTGTCGCCGCATCTGTGTCACGTAGTTTCCCAGGTCGAGTGGAACCCACAGCGCGGCGACGAGTGCAGCCATGATCACCACGGCGACCCAGAATCGCACAGTTGCCCGGCCCTCGACAACCGTCTGTGGGCCGGGGTCGGGTACGGGCGGCATATTCCCAAAGCCTGGGCGTCTCATCATCAGCTTTCCGTCTCAAATGCAATCAGGTCGTAATGCTCCATCCCGATATAGAGCGTCTCCCCGACGATAGCAGGGGATGAATAGATACCGTAGAGCGTCTCCTGCTCCCAGAGAACCTCGCCGTTTTCGATGGAGACCGCGTACAGCGCTCCATCAATCGAGCCGCAAAATGCCGTGGACCCGGCGATGGCGGCCGATGCAAGGATCTCATCATTCGTTTCGGTTGTCCAGACGACTTCACCTGTTTTTGCCTCCAGGCCGTACAGGAGACCGTCATGGCAGCCGATGACGAAAAGATCATCGGTGGCGGCAGCCGACGAGCGGGTGTAGCCGCCCACGGGACGTCGCCAGAGGATCTCGCCGTCCCCGGCCTGCAAACCGTAGATGTTGGCGTCATCAGAGCCGACACAGACGATGCCGTCGTGTACGGTGGGTGTCGAGGCAACCGGACCGTCGGTTGCATAAGACCATACGAGGTCTCCCCCGTCCACATCACAGGCCCGGATGCGTCCGTCCCACGATCCAAAAATGACCAGGTTCTCATGCACGGCCGGTGAGCAAGTGACTTCACCGTCTGTGTGAACGTGCCACAGTATTCTGCCCTCGTTACTGCTGAGTGCCGTCACAGTTCCTCCCGACTCGCCGACATATACTTTGGAATCCATGACGACGGGCGCGGACCGCATGGCTCTGCCGAGCCGGTGTTTCCATACCTCCCGGCCCGTTTTGGCATCAAGACCGTACAGGACACCATCGGTGGCACTTACGAAAACGCGGCCGTTTGAAACAGCGGCGCTTGTCTCGATCTGGTCGCCGGTGTCGAAAGACCAGTGCTCGTTGCCCCGGCCAGCGTCAACGGCGTAGAGTTTGCCGTCGCGAGAGCCCACATAGACGAAATTGCCGTGCAATACCGGTGAAGCCATAACGACGTCATCCGTCTCGAAGGTCCAGCGTCTTTTCAACTTCGGTCCAAAATCCTCCGACCGGTAACCGGTATGCCCTGCGTTGCCCTGAAAGCACACCCACACGCTCGCCGCTTCATTGGCTTTCCGCTCACGCTCCTGCAGCTCGCCAATCGCCTCCTCCACGTATTGGATCGCTTTCTTGGTCTCGGCGAGCTCGCGTGCCCGGGTGAGATGCTTCCGGGCGTCGTCCAGTTCGTGCAGGTATGCCTCGGCCAGGCCGATTGCGTACAGCAGCTTCAGTGTATCGGGATCCTGCTCCAGCGCCTGCTGCAGGCTGTCCATAGCGTCATCATGATGGCTGCAAAGCACCGCCAGTGTGTACACTCCGGCCCATGAGAGTCGCTTGCGCCCGCTGAACCGTCGCAAAAGCTGCTCAGCAATGGAGGGGTCATCCAGATCAACCAGTGCTTCGGTCACTGTATCACGCAGGCGCGGGTCGGCCTCCTCCAGCGCCTCGATGAGCTGTGGTACGGCCCGCGAACTCTTCAGAGCTCCCAGGGCTCTGGCCGCAACAACTCTGTGGGTCATCTTACCTTCGGTCAAAAGCTGTGTCAGCTGTCGCTCGAGCTGCTGGAGTGCCTCGACGGCGCTCTGCCGCAGCTCGCGGTCATCACTGTCCAGAAGTTTTACCAGCCGGGCCGCATAGATCATCCCGGGCGAATCGGCGATGGCATCCGCCGCAATCCGCTGCACATTCGCATCGTCGCTCTCCAGAAGCTCCTTCAGCAGCACCTGTTTGCGGTCTTCAAGCTCGTCGATGCGGTTGAACCAGTGGTCCACCTCTTCGCCCTGGGCGGCGACACTGCGCAGAATGAGCTCCAATTCTTCCGGCGACAGGTTGAGGTTCTCGCGATGCTCGTTGATGATACGCAGCTCTTCGGAGCCGATGAGGAGCCCAAATTTCTGGTAGTTGTTCAATTCGCGGGCGATGAGGTCCTGGACATCCTGCCTGTTGATTTCCTCTTCGGACATCCAGTCCTGGATCTCATTGCTCAGATAATCGTGGACGAGCTCGTAGAGACGGTGGCGGTCATCGCCGACCGATCGCACCAGCCGGAAGTCAACCAGCCGGGCCAGCACCCGCTCGATGTCGTCGCGGTTAAAGCCCAGCTCGTCGGCGATGCGCTCGATCGGCTGAGTGGCCAATACCTCCGACGAGGAGGCCATATACTTCAGGATATCCCTCACGACCCGGCGGTCGCGGAAGCTGAACTGTCCCAGGGCGTAATCGAGGTATTCACTGAGAATGCGCTTGGCGCCACCCAGCTCCTCATAAGTGTGCAGACCCATGGTGTGCTGGCCGGAGGGCTTGGCTTCGTAGAGACGGTCGCAGACGATTTGCAGCTGTGCAGGATCCACACCCTCCCGGCTCAGGTCTTCTATGAGTGCTTCCACAAGCTCCTGTTCGATGTGCAGGTCGAAATTCTGCGCGGGCTTGACGATGGCGTCCTTCGCCTGCTCGGGTGTCAGCTTCTTCAGCCGGTACATGTTGTGCATGATATCGGGGATCTGGTCATGCAGGTCGTAAAGCGCCCCCACGTAGTCCTCGCGGAGACTGATGCTCCAGTGCAAAAACTCGGGCTCGGCGTTCAGGCATCCGGTGAGCTCGTCGAGGAAATTCTCCTTGACCTTATCGCCAAGACGCACAAAGTATTCTTCAAACTGGTCCAGCAAAACCGCGATCCGACGCCCGGTTTTGTCGTGAATATATCGCATGAAATCGATCAGGCTGTCGGTGTCGGGTACCTCTTCGAGCTCATAGCCAATCTCTTCGACGGCCTCCAGTGTAGCCTCGCGGATTCGTTCGATTGGGTCGTCCAGACATCGGGCATACACGGCCAGCCAGGGAGTATCGTCGAGGTCTTCGCCGCTTGCGTCTTCGCTTTGCTTTTGCAGCCCGGCGATGACTCCGGCGCGCAACAGGGACGTCTTTCCCACCCCGGACCGGCCGAACAGAACCGTAAGGGGGTTATCTTTGAGACGCTGCATCATTTCCTCGATAGCATCGTCGCGGCCGAAAAAGAAGTCGGCATCTTCCGACCGGAAATGGTCGAGGAATCGATAGGGCCCGCCCTTCAGCAGCGTGAGATCGCGCCGACCCCGCTGTGAGCGCCGCTTGCGCGTCAGCCGCTCATGCAGCTTCGCCATGAACTCATTGAAGCTGCCCGCCTCACGACACAGCAGGTTCTTTTCAGACCTGCGGTCTCTCAGAAGCTCCATGACCGCCGGCTGATAGGCGTGGTATTCCACGCTGCTGGGGCTCTCAACCTTCAGCTCGTCGTAGGTGCGCTGGTCGCTCAGCGGCACCATCTCGTTGACCCAGTACAGCTGCTTTCCGCTGCGGCTGAGGTGTTCCAGCATTGGGCGGTCGCGCTCGCCGTACGCCACAAATACGGAAAAGATTCTGAAGGTCTCGGCGAGAATATCGGATATCCCATCATATACCCGGGCGATCTCGGGTTCGGTGAGCGGCAGGAATTTCGCCTGCAGATCACCGGCGCACTTGACCACGACGAGGCGGCTGGACTCTGTCAGCGCCAGGCGGATGGTCTCTGCATCATCCACACCGGCGACGAGGTAATGGTAGTCATCATCGGCTGTGAGGTGATGCGTTTGCAGCGCCTGCAGGAAAAGCCGGTCGGGTTCGGTCAAAAATATGGTGGAAAAATAGCCATCAGCGACAAGACGTGCCAGCCGGATATGTCCTTCGGCGGGCCGGGTGTTCTCCATCTTCTCTGACAGCAGGCGGCACCTGCGGGCGTGGTCGTCGATTTCCTCGGCCATCAGTTCCAGAGCACGCTCGCCCTGCAGATCCCTGGCGAGATGCGTCACCCTGTCACCCGCCCACTCTGTGGCCATCTGGGTGATGATGTTCTGGATTCTGACTTCATCTGGAGGCACAACGACGCGGCTGCCAACAAAAAGAGAATGCTGGCGCACCTGGTGCCTGTGGCTTTTGATATGGTCTGCTATAGTGGGTAGCATCTACATTCGCCATCCCGGGGCAATTCGCGTAGTCGCTGCTTTACAGCGGGGTTTGAAACTGTCGTATAATTTGAAACTGTCATATAAAGAGCCACTCCGGCGGGACGGGCAGCCTGCCCGGCGTTGGAGTGGCGTATTTGCGTCTTTTTGGTGGGCCCGGCCGGATTCGAACCAGCGACCGATCGGTTATGAGCCGACTGCTCTACCGCTGAGCTACAGGCCCCCACCTGAGTCCGCGGCCTATCCATGCCGCGCCTCTCCTATAGTGTATCCCATCGTCTGTGCAACTTCAAATCTTCCCGCCTGCAGTTGTCGGCCTGCACTGTAAAGACGCACCAAAAAGCGCGCGGTTCAATGCTTATTCCAGATAGTCGCGCAGTTCTTTTGTCCGCGAAGGCTGCCGTAGCTTCTGCAGCGCCTTCGCCTCGATCTGTCGGATTCGCTCTCGCGTCACCTCGAAAATATGCCCGACTTCCTCCAGTGTTCGCGAATAGCCGTCCTCGAGGCCGAAGCGCAGCTTGAGCACCTCGCACTCGCGCTCGTTCAGCGTGTCCAGCACCTTCTCGAGCTGTTCGCGCAGCACCACATTGGAGGCCATCTCCACGGGCGTTTCGACCTCCTCGTCGGGGACGAAGTCGCCCAGGTGGCTGTTTTCCTCCTCGCCCACCGGCGCCTCCAGTGACAGAGGTTCAGGGGCGATGCGCTTGATCTCGGCGACCCTCGACAGCGGCATATCCATCTCCGCCGCAACCTCTTCCAGCGTCGGCTCGCGGCCGAGTTGCTGCAGAAGCTGGCGGGAGGTCTTGACCAGCTTGTTGATCGTCTCGACCATGTGCACCGGTATGCGGACGATGCGGCCCTGGTCGGCGATAGCGCGGGTGATGGCCTGCCTGATCCACCAGGTGGCGTAGGTGCTGAACTTGTAACCCTTGGTGTAATCAAACTTCTCAACCGCCCGCATCAGGCCCATATTGCCTTCCTGCACGAGGTCCAGAAAGCTCATTGACGACCGGCCCGTGTAGCGCCGGGCGATGCTGACCACAAGACGCAGATTGGCCTCCGTCAGGGCATTGACGGCCTCCTCGTCCTGAACCTTCACCGCCGCCGGGTCAATGCTGTTGCGGTCGAGCTGGGTGGAGAAATGAACTTCGATAACCGGCCTGGGGGTCACATTCTTTTCGTCCGGCCCGGGTGTTTTGAAGGTGATTTCAGGCGGATGCGGCTTCTCATCTGTTGTGAAGGTCGCGCTCCAGTCATCTATCATGGGCCGCCCGTTGCGCCCCTGGATGCCGTCATCGCCGGACTTCACAGATACGCTATAGGATGCAGAGGTGTCCATCGGCTCATCGTGCACGAAGAATATCGCCGACTCGATGTCGTCGTAATGAACCATCCCTTCGACGGCATCACCGTCTTCATCAACCACTCTCACGGTGTCTTCATTCACAGTTGCGCGATCGAGCCGCCGGTCGAGATTCACCCTGATGATGGCTGCAGGCTCCACTTTTTCATCACCATCTGCAGGCGACGAAGAAACGACGGAGGGGCCCCGCTTCTGGTGGCAGGTCGTGAATTTGAAGCTGACACCACGGTCGAATTGATGTCCCTCTTCACCCAGGATGCCGTCCCTGCCGCCTTTGAGCTTCACCCGGAAGGTGTTCCGGTGCAGCAGGAGCTCCCGGGGGATAACTTCGATCTGCCAGACTCCGGGATGGACGCAAAGATCCACCGGCACCTCGCGGTCCTTTTCATCAATCAGCGTGACGGTCTCTTCGTTGATTGTCTGCGGGTCGGGTGCATCATTGAGCTTGATGAGGATTCGGGGCTCGACTTCGACGTCCTCCGCTCCGTTTACCGGAAGCGTCTCGACGAGGTGCAGACTGTGTTTGGCCGGTGCGGTGCGGAAGGACCAGTTGAGTGACTCATCATCTTCGGGTGGATACAGGCCACAGATATCGTGGATGCCGCCGTGGCCGCCACGGACGATCACGGAATAAATGCAGTCGGGGTTCAGGCGTTCCTTGGACTGAAAAACGATGCGATTGTGCATCCGGTCATAGACGGTTTCGCCCTCGCCCTTCTGTATTCGCTTGGCCAGCGTCACCTCTTCGTCGGCCGTGAGCAGAGAGACACGCCCAATGTCCTGCAGATACATGCGCACGGAATCGTCAATCGGCACATCGTCCAGGTCGGAAATATCGTCCTCTTCTTCCTCCTGCTCGATCTTTTCCGCCTCATCTGCATCGACCACGCGGATGCCCTGTCGGGCAATCAGCCAGTAGATCTCTTCAATATCTTCAGTATCAAGATCCTCAACGTCGCCCAGGGCTTCCTGGATGTCTGTGTATGACAGAACACCCTGCTCGTGTCCCAGCTCGAGCAGCTCCTGGACTTCCTCCATCTCCTGAGGATCAAAATTATTGCCCTCTGCCAAAAAACGTCAGCTCCCTTCGTCTGTGAGGGATTCTGTTTCTGATTTATTGTCGCCTTTAGAATTCTTGATTTGTTCGGGATTAACGCCCCAGAAACCTTTCCGCCTGTCATTCACCCCGGCCCGTTGAGACTGCTGGCGCAGGTATTGCTGGTATTCAGGACTGTCCGGGGTCAGCTCACCACGGTTGATCGCTTCTGCAATTGACTGTTGCTGGTCCTGAAGATCGTTTTCAATCCTGTATCGTTCGACATTCGCGATATGTTGCTGCAGTACCTCCGCAAATTCCTTTTTCCTCTGCGCTGCCTCGTCCTGTGGCTCCGAGTTTTGTTCACCATTCTCGTCGTCTTCGTCCTGCTGGCACACAAAGACCGATGAACGGAGCCACAGCTCGATCGCCCTCTGTCTCACACCGTCTTCTTCCGGCAGGCGGTCGATCATCTCATGGGGCATATATGCCCCTTCGGCCTCAAAATGCTCGGAAAGCCGGCGGAAAATGACTGCATTGAGTCCATCGACGAAGTGATCGGGCTGCATGTTTGGGCACAATATCGTCGCCAGCTCGATATCATTCATCGCGGCGCTGAGAATGTCAGCTTCATTTTTCAAAAGGCCGCGGGGCTCTCGCTCGACCACGCGGATGATGGCATCCGAGATGAATTGCTTATCCCTGGCCGAAAGCGGCACTCTTCGTCTCCGGCGCCGCCGCGATCCCACCAGCCGGTTCAGCTCCTGGGTGAGCACCCGCTCCATCGCCTCCGTTCGAGCCGGGTTGCCCTCCCCCCACCAGTCGGCGGCCTGGGCCAAAAAGGCATCGCACCGCGCTGCGTCTTTCACCTTCGCCAGCACCTGCACAGCCTCGCGAGCTGCAGCCGCCCGGTCGCCACCGCTCTGTCCGCTATGTTCCTCAAAAATCATCCGGAGCTGATACTCCACCAGGCTCAGGCGGTCATCAACGATCTTCAAGAACCCTTCGGGGCCGAGCTGTTGAACGGCCTCGTCGGGGTCCTGGTCTTTCGTCAGCACCGCAACCTTCACGTCTGCGGAGGCGCCCTCAAAGACGTCGATATGTCGCAGGGCCGCCTGCATGCCCGCTGCGTCGGCGTCATAGATAAAACAGATTTCATCGGCGTATCGGCTCAGAAGCTGCAGGTGCTCGCTGGTTGTGGCCGTCCCGAGACACGCCACCACATTCTCAATCCCTGCCTGCGCGAGGGAAATGACGTCTGTGTAGCCTTCGACGACGAGCACCAGATTGCGGTCATGGATCATCTGCCTGGCGTGATTGAGTCCGTACACCGTCCGGCTTTTTTTGAACAGCGGCGTTTCGGGCGAATTGATGTATTTGGCCGACTCTTCGGGGTCCAGCGCCCGGCCACCGAAGCCGACTGTATAGCCGCTGACATGCTCGATCGGGAACATGATGCGGTTCCTGAACGTGTCGTAAAAGCCACCGCTGGCCCTCGGCTTTACCAGCCCGGCCCTGCTGGCCATCGGCGGCTGGATACCGCGCCCGGTGAGATGCTTCAACATGGCGTCCCAGCTATCGGGGGCATAGCCGAGGCCGAATTTCTCGATCGATTCTGCGTTTATTCCACGGTTTAGAAGGTACTGCCGCGCGTGCTGCCCCGCCGGACTGCTCAGGCATTGTTTAAAAAACTCTGCGGCATACTCGTTGGCCTGCCGCACGAGATTGCGTTCCTGGCTTGCCCGTTCGGCGCGCGGGCTGCTTTTCCACTGAAGCCCCACCATGTCTGCGAGACGCTCACCTGCCTCCGGAAAGGTGAGACCCTCGATTTCCATCACGAACGAGAACACGTCCCCTCCCTTTCCGCAGCCGAAGCATTTCCAGAATTTCGCTTCGGGATCAACGTAGAAGGATGGGTCGGTTTCCTCGTGGAAAGGGCATCGCGCCCTCATGCGGCTTCCGGCACGCTCCAAAGAGACATACCGGGACACCAGATCCACGATGTCAATGCGGTCCTTAATTTCCTGAACAATGTCATCGCTGGCCATATTATGAATTCAACAATGGAGGCTGAACCACCGGGGCCTTGCATACTCCTTCGACAGCAATGGAGGCATACCTTCTATCCGGGCAAATTCTCGAGAGGAATAAACGGGGCAGCCCCCGTTTTATGGGAGCCGCCCGCCAGGCGGGGATATGCTCATCGGATGAACGGCTTAGTCTTCCCAGATATGTATCCGCGTCACACGAAAATCATGAAGGGTAAACTCGATGTTGTTATCACGGGTGTAGGAGAGCACACAGGACCGGGATCCCGAGCGGGTTGAGCCTCCGAAGCTGACTGTTGCGTGACCCGCTCCAACAGCGGCCGCGCCTCCCGCCCCCGTTGACATAAACGTTCGCGTGCGGTTTGGATAGCCGTATCGCGAAATAACAGTATCATAGCTGTCGCCGAGCTTTACGTATCGGTGCGGTTTCCACAGAGACGTGCGGGCATAATCGCATTCCTGGGCGGCGATGACGATGATTTTCACAAAGCCGTCGCGATCCAGGACAAAGCCCATCACTACAGGTCCCTTGCGGTACACCCATTCGCTGTCATAGGGCTGCAACTCTGCACGCACCGGGACCGCGTATGTCGGGAAGTTGGAGGCAATGCCACCGGGTCCTCCACCTCCAGCGCCTCCGCCGCCGGGCGCCGCTGCAGCGATATCTTCTCCGGGCGGCGCCGCGTCGGGCATTCCGCCCATTGGGCCTCCGAGCATGCCGGTCAGTTCCCCCAGCATACCCATGAAGTCTGACGGCATACCGGCCGGGCCACCACCCATCTCTTCGGCCATCATTCCACCCTCCGGCTGTTCGACCGGGATGGGCGGGCCGACAACGACGGCCTCGGGCTGGCCATAAACGTCCAAGAGATTGATTGCATGGTCGCCCAGGCGAATTCCCGCAAGCTGCACCTCGCGGGCAAACACCTGCGTACAGGCCAGACATAGCAGGCCTATCAATACCATCGACACCAGAAGCCGAGCGCGTCTGTGATGCATAATGGCTCCTTCAATCGCGGCGAATGCTTATTCCCAGATATAGATTCCCGAAACGACCATGTCGTGCAGGGTGAACGAGATGTTGTTATTCTCTTCATACCGCACAAGCAGGTCGCGAGTATAGCTTGTATGGGCCGGTGTGAATGAGGCGCTTACGGCCCCTCCGAACGCCGAGATGCCGCCCTGGCCGGTGTAGGTGAAGCTGAGCTGCTCGCTGGGATAGCCGTAGCGGTACAAAACGCGCTTGTAGCTGTCCCCGAGCTTCACATACCGGTGCGGTCTCCACAGAGCGGTTCGGGCGAAGTCACATTTCGGTGCTGCCAGTGATATTGCGCGGACGAAACCGTTGCCATCGAGCAGGAAGCCGATATCCACGCCGTCGCGGCGGTACATCCACTGGATTTGTGATCCGCTGGCGTCAATCCAGGCGGGCAGCGCCCATATCGGGAACGGCTGGCTGCTGAACGCTCCACCGGCCGCGGCACCCTCTCCGGCGCCGCCGGGGCCCATCGCTTCTCCCTCGGGGCCCATGGCTTCTCCCTCAGGGCCCGGCTCAAATTCTCCGGCACCCTCCGGCGGGGCTCCCATTTCGTCGCCGGGGGGTGGACCCGCTTCTTCAGGCATGCCTTCGGGAGGCATTCCGCCGGGTTCCATTCCGGCTTCCATTCCAGCTTCCATTCCTGGCATACCCATTTCGCCGCCTGCTCCGGCGCCCTGTGCGAGCGCACCCAGCATCTCGCCGGACCCGCTTACAAGACAGTCAGGGGGGCCGTACACCTGCAGGAGGTTAATGAAGTGGTCGCCCAGGCGAATCCCCGCAAGCTGGACCTCACGAGCAGAGGTTGGGCATGAAACGGCCATAAACAACGCTACAATGGCAATGGTTACAATAAGTTTTTCGTAGTTGCGACACACTGCCGTGGCGCTCCTCCCTGTATCCTGCATACGCTGGTGTGTGGCCGCACAGCCGTTCATATCACGAGTGAGTGTCTTTCAACCCACGACACACGATGTAGTATAGCAGACAAACATTCAGCTTTCAACCACTTGCGGGCAAGGGGGCCCCCGGTGGTGCTTACGGCAGGTCGTAAGACCACAATTCCGTGCGCCCGATCAGCTTTCCATCCTCGTAGTCCTCGCTCAAGACAATCCCGACATCCGGTGCGTACCATGTGACGACTTTATACGGTGTTCCACCCAGCTCATCAGTTTCCTCTGTTTGAATACAGTTCTCGAAGGTGCCGGCGTGGACCTCGCACGAAGCGTCAACCGAGACGATGGTGAAGGTCACCGTGTAAGGACCGGAGTCACTGCTGAATTCGCGCTCCCACTGGTTTCCGGCTGACAGGGGGGTGCGGATGCGGTAATACGAGTCATCAACCGCCAGCAGGCCATCCTCGGAGTGCCAGTCATTCGCCACGCGGAACCCGCTGTCATCGTGTCGGAAATACGAATAGCCCTGTGGCTCGCCGTCCTGTGTCCATACGGCCTCGTACCATGTAAGGTCCACCGAGGGCACTTTGCCGTTGCAGGTAACCTTTAAATCCGCGATGGCGTGACCATCATCCTGAGCGGTGCCAGCGCGTCTTATGGTGCCAAAAAAGCCGATTCCGCGCTGCCGTGCCCGTGCGCGAAATACCTGCACAGCTTCTTCGTTGGCAGCCTGATAATCGTCAACCCAGTACCGCCAGTAGTTTTCCGCTGCCAGGGGAAAATACGGGGCGGTCGGTCGCTCTTTCGGTTCGCTACCACCATCACCGCCACAACCGGACGCAATGGCGATGACACAAATTATCGTGATGAGTGCGAGGGCTCTTTTCATACGTCGTCTTCCGTTCTATTGGCTGGTATCAGTTGTCAGTGCCGGCTCCATCGCGACGGCAATATCGCCCGTGTAAATCTGGTTTGCGCTCCCGAGGAGCTGTGCGGTCGCAACCTCCGCCTCTGATTTGGCCGTGATGGCCACGCCGACCAGCTTCGGCCTGTCGGAATCGGCGCCTGTCCCCCGATATATCAGGATCCTGGCCTCCGCGGGGAGCGAGACGTCCGCTGTATCAAGCACGATTTTGTCTTCGTTCACTTCGCGGACGACTGTTTGTATTGCAGGCATGTTCTCGAATGCGGCTGCAATCTCTCGTGCGGCGTCAACGAGGGCTTCATCGGCGAGCACGTCCGTCGCCACCGGAGCCGTCTCATGCTTTCGCCCCCTGCCCCGGGCAACAAAAGACAAAAGCGGCTGACCTGTGACCTGGTCAATGATCGTGATTCTCACATCAACCGACACGGCGCCACTGTTGGGGTTAATCGAGCAGCGTTCCACGACACCTGAAAGCAAAAGCTCCGCGCCGACGCGGTGCCCAACCGCCTGCTGGTATCCTGCGGCAAAAGGTGGCTGGATGTCCATCTGCCGACACGCTTCAAGCACTTCAGTAAAGCCCGCCAGGCGCAGATTATCGAGACCTGACATCTCATTGAAAACCGCAGCCGAAGCGCGCTTTCCGAGGAGGCGATTCTGGTATTCGGTGGGATTGAAGAATTCGAAAACGCCCACCCGCGGGCGCACCACTGTCGTCTCCGTGTCCGTGTCCGCGGAAGCCGGGGGCGTGACGAGACCTGTGAGGAAAACAAGGGCCGTCATGCCAAAAAAAAGCTGCCGGTGCAGTTGCATGCCGCTCCTCTCTCGCTCCTGCGCTCTTACAATGCAGGTTGCACGGTGAAAGGCTGTCTGTCAGTTAGTGCCCGGAGCAATAAAGTATGTGTCATGCTCGAATCTTACACTGTATCCGGCGT
The DNA here is from genome assembly GCA_046483205.1 of Armatimonadota bacterium. Taxonomy (GTDB): domain Bacteria; phylum Armatimonadota; class Zipacnadia; order Zipacnadales; family UBA11051; genus JBKHJK01. Next base: position 22,798 of record JAWODS010000077.1, read on the forward strand.
CCTCGGCAACAATACGCAAGACAGCTCCAGCGGGCGCATCATCACACGCATACGTGACCCGGCGTTTTCCCACTGCGCTGTCCAGCACCAGGTTGAGATGCCCCTCGCGGGCGATCTCCAGCAGGGCATGGCGTATGGGCATTTCTGTGAAATCAACACTGACCGGCGCTCCCAGTGCATCCTGCCTGTCCTTCGCAGGCCCGGTGATAAAGCCGGGCAGTGTCGCCTCCATCTGCGTATGCAGACCCTCGGGCGGGGTTTCGACGGTGATGCGAAGCCGCTGGGTTCCCGCGTCAGTGGCTTTCAGGGGGATATCAATAGTCTTCTTCACATCTGCCTGGACCGGGCCGCGGAACACATACTCGTCCGTGCTGTTGGACACCTGAAGTCCGTTTCGGGTTTCGACCCGCACCGCCACTTCGGGCAGGTCGGATGCCGATTGTATCTCTATTGCCGATGTCGCACGAACGCCGACCTGGCGCGTGCGTGGCGGGATAAAGCCGACGTGAAGCTCCTCGATCTCCTGCTTTGTTTCGATCCCTTTACTGATTTGCGGACTGGGCTCAGGTTTTGCAGGAGCAGGCGGTCCTTCGAAATACCGTGCCTCGCCGCCTCCGCCCCGCCTTGCATCTACCGACAGTGAAGGGGGGCGGCGCTCCGGGCCGGTCACCGAACAGCTTACCACGGCATGGTCCGCTTCTGTTTCAGCCTCCACCCGCGGCGCGGTCGTTTCCGGGGCCGTATCTTCAATGGCGGCCACCGATCGGTTCCGCAGGGATGGGCTGACCGCCGGGGGCTGTTCTGCCACCCGGTCCTCCGTTGACGGTCGTTGTGCGAGAGAGTCCGTCGTGCGCGGAGGCGACCGCTGTGCATCAACGTCCGTGGGCTTGCGCTCCGGCGTGGAGGCTTCATCGGGTGAAGTCACCGCGGATACCGCCGGCGCATCCTCCTGCGGGCGATGCTCAGGTTCCGAAGCCGGTTCGGGGCTGCTGTCTTCACCGGCCGCTCCTGTTGTCCTGCTGGCGGGCACCGGGCTTTCTGCTGCTTTCGGTGCAGTGACCGCGGCTCTTTCGTAGTGGGTGGTGCCCATTACATTGCCGCGATAAAACGCAATGCCCGCCACGACAATGGCAATGGAGGCGGCTGCGGCCAGCACCGGGGCGAGGTGTCCTATGATGGGAGACCGACCGGGCGTCGTGTGTTGGTTGTCCAGCGCATCAAAAATACGTTCAAGAGCACCGGTCGGGGGCTCCAGGACATCAAGCGCCTCTACTGCGGATATGACCGCCGCGAGTTTTTCATACTCCGCGGCGCAATCCGCACACTGGTGCAGGTGCTCTCGCACCCCGTCGGCTTCGGCTGAGTTCAGGTCGCCCTCATGCAGGGCGCTCAGTTTTTCACGGCACTCGTGGCAGTCCATTGCCCTCTCTTCTCGTCGTCTGTTCAGGTGTGTGACGGGCTCATTCCAAAAAAAGTTCCACGCTGGAGCCGATTTCGTCTTTCAGTGCATCCCGGGCCCGACTCAGCCGGCTTTTTACGGTCCCGAGAGGCACTTCGAGGATGTCGGATATCTCCTCATACGAAAAGCCGCGAATATCATAAAGCACAATCACGGCGCGGTATTGCGGGGTCAGACGTCCGATGGCTTCATGGACCACGCGCTGGCGTTCCACCTGCTGCGCGCGTGATGCGGGCTCGGCGCTTTCGTCCGGCAGGGGGCGTCTATGGGCTTCGTCTTCATCGTATTCGATTTCGAGGCTGTCAACATCGTCGCGGCGGGCGCGGAGCATATCGAGGCAGACATTGGTCACGATCCGGTACAGCCACGTCGAAAAGGCCGCCGTACCCCGGAAGCGTTCGATTGCCCCGAAGGCACGCACAAATGCCGCCTGGGTGGCATCCTCGGCGGCTTCATGATCGCTCATCATCCGGTAGGCGGTATTATAGACCAGCCTGTAATGCTCTCTGACGAGGGCGTCAAAGCTGGCCCTATCACCGTTTTTCGCTTTTGCGACGAGCTCGTGATCTTTTGTGCTCACTGCATCTCCGGGGCGACCGCTTTCGTATCAAAGCTCTTTCTCCAACACAATCTCTTCGTCTATCCAGACCTTCAGGGTACCACCCTTCGGCCCGTACAGCTCCGCAGTTACAACATCTCCCGGCCGTCGCACACGGTTGTAAAAGGAGTGGACATAGTCGCTGTTTGGGAAGAACACCTTGATCTCCACCCTCTGCAGCGCCGGGCCTTCGGGCACCACCAGTCGGACCGTGCGAAACACGATCGGATGACCCTTCGCGTATCGCGTTCCGTATTTCTCGCCACCACTGATGACGAGGGTCACCGGATGCTGGTGGCCGATCAGTACTCCCGGCTCCGGGTCCTGCTGGATCACATGCTCGCGAGTGGCGTCACTGGAGCGATACCATATTTCGTTGATGGAAAGATCCCTCTCCTCGACTTTTTTTCTGGCTCTTTCCAGGTCCAGTCCCACGACCCCGGGCATCTTTACATTCCGCGGTCCCTTGCTGACAATGGCCCGCAGTGTCTGGCCTTCTCTCGTCGCACGCCCGGCCGGGGGGCGGGTCTGGATGATATGATTCTTCTCGACAGTGCTGTCGTAAACGTTACTGACGACTTTCAACTCCAGGTCGCGCTCCTCCGCCACCGCGCGAGCTTCTTCGACCGTCATCCCCACGAGGTTCGGTACCGGGGTTTCCTCCGGCCCATATCCAAGGCCCATTATCACGCCAACGACCACGACACCAGCGAATATGCCAACGGTGAAGATGATCGAGACTATGCCCTTGATGGTGCCCCAGATAAAAAGCAGCACTCCGAGGGCAGGGTGGACTGTATTATCCTGCTGGCGCTTTCTTGATGCAGTCATTGTCCTCGCTGCAGCCGCTATTTCGGCGGAGGCAGCGCCTCCAGCATCGCAGATTGAATCTCTCCAATATCCACGGTATCCACAATCCTGACGTCGCCGATATCATGCACCAGCGGCAGGCTCAGGCGGCCATCGGAAATCTTCTTGTCACGCTCTATCGCTGCTTCGGCTTTTCCGGGATGAATGGTGCTGAGATTCGGTGCAATTTTGGCGGCATCAATGAGTGTCTTAATTCGGTTCAGTGTTTCCGGGGCACACAGGCCCAATTCGCACGCGAGCTGCGTTTCGGCGATGATCCCGGAGGCCACGGCCTCGCCGTGATGCAGCGTCCACTCTCCCGCCGCTCGCTCAAGCGCGTGCCCGATCGTGTGGCCGAGATTGAGCACCGCGCGCAGACCCCTGTCGTGCGGGTCCTTTTGTACGACATCCACCTTTATCTGACAGTTGCGCTGCAGCAGATGTTTTAATGTTTCACTGTCGCGGCTGTAGATACTGTCGATATTTTGCGAAATAAACTCAAAAAGAGCTTCATCGGCGATGATAGCATGCTTGATGACCTCCGCCATCCCCGCCCTCATGTGACGCTCCGGAAGCGTGTGCAGTGTGTCAGTATCGATATAAACGGCTGCAGGCTGGTGGAAGGCGCCCACAAGATTCTTGCCCTGCGGCAAATCCACGGCGACCTTGCCGCCGACACTCGCATCGGCCTGTGCAAGCAACGTGGTTGGAAGCTGAACGAAATCGATGCCGCGCATGTAAATCGCCGCAACAAAACCGGCCAGGTCGCCGATCACACCTCCACCCAGTGCGAACACCACCGAGCCCCTGTCGCAGCCACCCTTTGCAAGGCTTTCACACAGCTCTCCCGCCAGGCCAAGGTTCTTGGCGCTTTCACCGTCAGGGACCTGCAGCACCTCCAACTCCCATCCTCCGTCGGCCAGCGCCTGCTCAACGCGCTTGCCGTAAAGGGGGTGTAGCCTGTCTGAGGTGATGATCGCCCCTCGCTGGCCTGCACGGGCCTCGAAAAGTTCGCCCATGTGGTCTAAAAGACCCGTGCCGATATGTATGCTGTAGCTGTCATCACCCAGCGGAACGTCAACCGTTGCGCCACTGTTCACGATAGCGGACCTCACATTTTCCATACATCCGGGGCCATTATAAACGAACGGCACTGAAAATCCAGTGCCGTTCGATGGTGTCATGATGTCACGTCAATATCATCTATTGTGCCGGGACGTCGCGCACAATTTTCGGAGTCACGAAGATCAGCAGTTCGGAGTTTGATGTCTTATAGCTTTTGGAGCGGAAGAGCTTGCCAATCACCGGGAGCTTCGACAGCAGCGGCGTTTCCTGGTGTGTGACGCTGTTGTCCTTGCGGATGAGCCCGCCCATGACGATCGATTCGCCGTCCTGGACGGTGACGCTGGTATAGACTTCCTGTTCGGTGATGATTGGATATGAGCTTCCATCCGGG
>JAWODS010000193.1:0-3890 GCA_046483205.1 Armatimonadota bacterium
ACCTCGGGTATCTGGGATCCAATCATTATCTGGTCAAAGACTGGACAAAGACATATCCGGCCCACAACTGCCTGACCATTCGGGATGAGCACGGAGATCCGCGGGGCACGGTGCACCTGAGGGGCGACCTCCGACGGCATTTCGCCGTAAGCCCCATCTGCCAGGTCGTGGACACCGCTGAATACGATCCCGAGGCGTGGGAGGATTCGGGTTTTGGGGAAAATGGGGAGCTCAGCAGGCAGCTCATTCTCATGAGTCCCTCGGATGATCACCAGTACGTTGTGGACATCGCCCGGGCGAAAGGCGGCGCCAGCCACGACCTGTACTTGCACTCCCATGGCCTGGGCTTTAAGACCGAAGGGATAGAGCTTACATCCGTTGAGGATCCCGACCAGAATCTGTACGAATACAGCGGATGGAGCTGGAGTTCCGGCGAAAACTGGGGCGCGAAGAATATCCACAATCTCGAGGCCGGCGAATCGACCGGGCCCTGGCAGGCGACGTGGTCGAAGATTGATGATTACCGGGGCCAGCCGGCTGGAGAGCCCCGCATCGCCGAAGATGTCTTTTTGCGCATGTGGATGCTGGATGAGCCGGGGAGCGAGGTCATCGCCGGTGACGGCCCCGCCCAGCGGCATTTCCACAACGAGGACATCGGGCGAGAGATGAAGATCGTCACCGTCCGCCGTGAAAACAGTGAGACTGTGAACAACTTTGTCAGTGTCATCGAACCGTACCGTGATGAGCCGTTCATCAAAAACGTTCGCCGCATCCCGGTGGATACAGATGATGAATACACGGTGGCGATCGTCGTCGAGCACCAGCTTGGAGAGGACTACATTATCTGCTACGGAGGACCGGGAGAGCCGAAAAGAGTTCATGTCGCAGATTCCGGGCATAAGATCAACACTGATGGTGATGTTGCTGTCTTCTCGTTCCCTCCGCAGGGCGAGCCGACGCTGTTTCTGGCGGGCGGAAACTCGCTGGGCAGTAATGAGGGAAAACTCAGCATACTCGGGCCGGCGCAGGTGACCGGCACGCTCCTGGATTTTGATGACACCGCCGACACATTGCTGATCCAGCCGGACGACGCTGCAGGCTGGAAGTATATCACCGGGGAGGCCGTCGCAGGGCAGCCGGTTGTTGTGCAGCACACCGAGGACCGCACAACCTACACAATTGCTTCGGTGGAGATTCTGGAAGACAGAAACGTTCAACTACACCTCGATGACGCCCCACACCTGATGCAGAATTACCTGTTCGTTCGGGAGGTGGATGACAGGGGGATCGTGGTGGAGCCTCCCCCGGTGCTGGATCATAAACGCCGCACCTTTAAGGTGTATGGCGGTGATGAGATGCGCCTGCTCGGGCCGCTTCGCGACATTGACAATGTGGTCATCAGGGACGAGTTCGGCACAGAGATGCATCGCCTGCATCGCATTGTCACCGACGATTACAGCGGGGTGCAGGCTGGGCAGGAAATTGCGATCACTCGGCTCGAAAAGGGGCGTGATACCGTCACAATCAACCGTTACGCATACAGCCTCACTCAAAGAACCAGGACGCCCCGCCAGCTTTCTCTGCCGAAAGTGCTGCTGATTGGTGATTCGATTTCGATGGGATATTCAGAGCCCGTCAAGCGTCTGCTGAAGGATGGGGCGGACGTCCGGCGCATCCCCATGAACGGCGGGCCGACCCCGCGAGGCCTGGCAAACCTCGATAAATGGCTCGGTGACGAGGACTGGGACATCATCCACTTCAACTTCGGCCTGCACGACACGTGGTACCGCAACGGCAAGAACCGGTCTGTGAGCCCTGATGAATATGAGGAAAACCTGCGGGAAATCGTGACACGACTGCAGGAGACCGGCGCGAAACTGATCTGGGCAAACACGACCCCGGTGCCCGAAAAGGTCGAGCCCGGATGGTACAGTAAGGACATCGTGCTGTACAACAAAATCGCCCGACAGGTCATGGAAGAAAACGGTGTCGCCATCAATGATATGTACAGCCGTGCGCTGGAGTGCCTCGACGAAATCCAGCCACCGGACAATATCCACTTTACCGAGCACGGGTACCGGGTGATGGCCGAATGGATCGCAGAGAGTATCGGCAGCGTTATTGACGGCCTCCCGGACGATTGAAATGCCCGGCAGGTGAGCGAGAGTCGTTGAAATGCCAGGGAGTGATGAAGATGCGCGAAATCGCAATTATCCTGCTCAGTCTCATATGTGCTGTTGCTATGGCGGCACATCCGCCGGAGGTCAAAAAGGTGGCCGACGAGGTTGTCACGGAGGTGGCCATTGACGGTGACGCGGAGTTCTTTGCCGCCTGGAATCTGGAGTATCCCGGTCTTGAAGCTGTGAAGACTGCCGTCGAGAATGAAGATTACGACGCCGCGAAAGTTGCCCTGAAGGAGTATTTCCTGCAGCGGAGAGAGCCGCAGTGGAGGATCAGCCACTGGGAAATGCCGGAGGAACCGCGCGGCAATGCAGAGGACCACAGCGCCTATGGCGAGGGCGAGCAGATACTGGAGCATAAGTTCTCCGGTGGGGGATATGAGGTTGATTTCGATGATGAGATTGACTGGAACTATTTCCCCAAAAAGCTGCCGAACGGCAAGCCTGACACCGAATACCCGGTGATTCACTACATCAATCGCTTCGGGCACCTGAACACCCTCGGCAAGCTGTACTGGTTTTCACATGATGAAAAATACGCCAGAGAATTCGTTGACCAGATCACCGATCACATTGAAAAGAATCCGGCACCCGAAGAGTACATACGCTACACGTCGGTATGGTCGCGGCTGACGGCAGCGGTGCCGCTGAACGGCTCGTGGCTGAATGCCTACAACTACTTTCTGCCCTCAGAGCATTTCACGCCCGAAGCCCATGCGATGATGCTGCGGCGCTTCATCGAAAAGGCGCGGTATGCGATCGTGGCGCCCGATCGCGTAAACCGCTACATGGCGCAACTCACCGGCGTGTATGCAACCGGGGCGTATTTCCCGGAGCTCAAGCAGGCCGAAGGGTTTAGAGAACTCGGCGAACTCGGCATTCGCAAAGCCGCTGAGAACGAATTCTATCCCGACGGCATGTCCAAGGAGCTCTGCCCGGGGTATCACGGTGGCAGCCGCGGGGCCATCACACGTCTCATTGATTTTGCGGAAATCTTCGGCTACGCGCCGCCGATGGACGTACTTGAGATACTCAGGCAGACCTACCTAATTTATCCAAAAATTACAACACCGCTGCGCGGGCTGCCTGATTTCGGCGATACCTGGGGGCCTAAAGACGGCGTCGTTGTGCGCATATTCAAGGACATCTGCAACAAATACAACGATACGCCGGAGATTGATGAGGCAATAACCGACCCGGTGTTTGAATGGTTCAGCACCGAAGGCGCAGAGGGGCATGCACCGGAGTTCACTTCCACGCGGATGCCGTGGGCGGGTTTTTATGCCATGCGGTCCGGGTGGGACCGCGATGCGCTGTATCTGTGCGCCGATCTGGGCCCACTGGGGGCCGGGCACTGGCACGAGGACTTCTCAAACTTCGAATGCTACGCCTACGGACAGCGGCTCATCGCGGATATGAGCACTCACAGCTACACCACCAGCATCTGGAAGAACTATTTCTATTCCTCGCCCGCTCATAATGTCGTGCTGGTGGACGGGCTGAGCCAGGACCGTGCCGCGGATGCGAGCGAGACCCTCTACATCGACGAGCCAGGCACCGATGACTGGCACTCCGATGATGTTTTCGATCTCGCGTGGGGTGAATACGATGACCGGTGGGTCGATTATACAGAGTACACCGGCTGGGTGAATCGATTCGGCGCCGAGGCGGCCGTGCACCTGGCCACCCACCGCCGTGAGTTTGCTTTCA
>JAWODS010000284.1:0-5763 GCA_046483205.1 Armatimonadota bacterium
AGCCCGGTGACCGGTGGAGGGCTGAAGTACATGAAATACTGGCCTGATTCCACGGGTCGCGGTATCGAGGTGAACACCATCGAGATGGACCTGTGCCGCCTCGCGGCGCTGGAGAAAAGCATGGTGGTGTGCTACAGCGGGCTGTCCCGTCCGGCGAAGTCAATCCTCGACGCCGTCGCACAGGGCGTGGAGAGTGGCGAACAGCAGGTCGTTGAAGCCCTGAAGGGGATGAGTAAGCGGGCCGAGGAGATCCGCGTTATGCTGCTGTCCGGGCAGGTGGAAGGAATCGGTCGAAAGCTGACGGAAGTGTGGGAGCTTCACAAAAGGCTGCACCCCGATGTCACCGGCGAGCAGCTTGACAGGCTGTATTCGATGGCCATGAAGGCCGGAGCGACCGGTGGACGTGTCTGTGGAGCCGGTGGGGGCGGCACCATGCTGTTTTTTGCCGCACCCGGGCGTGAATACGCCGTCCGCAAGGCCCTCAGGGATGAGGGAGCACGCATCTTCGACTGCAGTATTGATACTCACGGACTATTGCGCTGGTGAGAGACTGCGATAACTGGAGGGATGATGATGCGCAAAGGTGCCTGTGTGTGCGTTGCCGTACTGCTCCTTTTGGGGATTATCTGCCACGCCCGGGATATCACCCACCACGATCTCGGCCGCAGTGTCAAGATGCGTATCCTCGTCGATAAAACCATGCTCCCAACCAATGACTGGGTGACGGAGCCGTGGATGATAGAAGAGGCGAAACAGGCGGGCTTTAATGTCTTCGTCCCCCGCTCCAATCACGATGATCTGCACAACGTCAAGCGGGTGGCGTACTGGTGCAAGCGGCGGGGCATGTTTTACATGCCGTGGATGCGCGGCACCCTCCGTGCCCCATCGGACACACCGGACGGAAAAAAGCTGGTGTGGGACAACGGCGTCCACCAGCCGCTGTGGAGCCCCAACTCCGACGAATTCTGGGAATGGACGAATAAGTATATCGTCCAGTACGCCAAAATCAGCGCGAAGAACGAAAACTTCATCGGCGTCTTCCTCGATTATGAAATCTACGCACCAAAAAAGCAGGGCAACGCCTACGCGCTGTCGTACGATGACATCATTCTCAAAAAGTTCGCGGAGGCCCGCGATATTGAGCTGCCTGACCTCGCCTTCGATGAGCGCAAAGAGTGGCTGGTTGACCACGAGCTGCACGAGGCCTTCGAGGAGTTTCAGATCGCTCACTGGCGGCAGCGGTGCCGGAATCTGCGCGAGGTAGTTGACGAGCACAATCCGCGTTTCCAGTTCTGCATCTACCCGGCGCCCGGAACCCTGTTCATGCAGCAGGCCACCTACCCGGAATGGGCGACCGAAGAGGCGCCCCTGATCCTCGCCGATGCGGTTACCTACGGCCGGCCCTCTGAGGTCATCCCCGAAGCGGACGCTGTAGAAGCAAACCGAGAGCGGCTTGCAGAGCGGGTGCAGGTTCCCCGGGAGGCCGGAATCCCGTTTCAGTATGTCGGGGGTATTGATCCGTGTGTGCGCGGGGCCGATCCGGAGTTCGTCGGAAAAGATGCTGTGCTCATCTCAGACCTCTCCGACGGCTACTGGGTTTTCTATGAATGTGCGGAATATGACAAAGATCATCGTGACTATTTCCGGTGGTTCCAGTGGGCCAATGACGCCATCGAAAAGCGCAATTTCGCCGCCCAGTACGCCCCCCGGAAGACACCCGACACCTGCGGGTTGAAGCTATTCAGAAAGTTCGACGACTGGGACGCCCTGTCACTGCCGGAAGTCACGGGTGAGATGGTCGAGTTTTCGCGTGTGACCATGCGGCGGGAGAACCTGGTCCTTCTGGTGTGTGAAAAGAATAAACCGGTGACGGTCACGCTGTCCAATGTGCCGGTGGGCAGCTATAAGTGTCCGATGATGTGGGCGGTGGTGGACAGAGACATGCAGATCGCCGCACAGGGCAAGATTGCCCACGACAGCGACCAGGTGGTGTCATTCACGCCAGAATACAGCGGTATCTACCTGCTGGATGCCTCCGCGGGGCGGTGCTCTTTCGCGGTATCGAGCGCCAACGTGCCGGTGGGCTTATACACCGGTGAGACGCTGTCACTTATCGAAAGCGCCCCGCATTTGTACCTCCACGTCCCGGCGGGAGTGAAGCGTTTGACGTGTCAGTTTGAAGGCGTGGGCCGGGAGACCGTGCGGATCAATGCCATCAGCCCCGCCGGAGAGATTGCCGAAAGCGCACAAACGACCTTCGACCAGCACCGGCAGACGCTTGATGTGCCGGTGGGAGATTATCATGACGCAGTCTGGGCGCTGCAGGTGACGAAAGCCGACGAGGGAGTGCTGGAGGACAGCAGCCTCACGCTTGCCCCAAACCTGCCGCCGGTGGTCTCGCTGGTCCCCGAACATGTTTTTGACTTCAATGACGGCGGTTAGATCAGCCACCGATCACCGCAAAAACCGGCCCGAAGCGCCGGTGGCAGATGTCATCAATCATACACCAGGATGACGTTGCTGAGCTTGCGGCCGGGAACGGTAATATACGCGCCGTTGCTGTACAGCGCCGACGAGGAGCCGCCGTCAAGGTTTGCCGCGTGCCGGCAGTCCAGGCGCACCATGATGCGGGCCAGCGTCTCAAGCGGAATCTCCGTATGCACCGTCACCAGCAGCACCTTGCCGCTTTTTGTCAGACCGATAGCGCTGCGGCGGGCGGTTCCCAGCACTCCGGGATCGTAAAAGCCCTCGGCCCTGGGATAGAGGTAGAATTTTCCGTCCCGGACCAATGTGGGACCGGTGCAGATGGCGTGCTGGACATCCTGGAAGCTGTAATGATCTGGTTCATTGGGAAATCGAAAATTTATGCGGCCGTCTTCGTAAAATCGGATGGCCGTCCCGCACTGGCCCTGGTAAAGGAACGTGTCGAAGCGGACGATGGAGCCTGTCGGCTGCCCGTTGACCATGTTGAAATACGTCCCGTTGATCGCCACGCGCGGCTTATAGCGCTCGACGATATTGCGGAAGCTTTCGAAGGGGAAATACCCTCGCTGGGGGTCTGCATCACGGGCAAAGCCGGGCATAATACGCACCCTCGGGGGCGCTGGATTGATCCTGACGACGTTTACCCCCACACCCTCGATGATGCCCCAGGTGCGGTGGATGTGCGCAGAGCGCTGTTCAGAGGTATTCCCAAACGGCGGCAGCATCGTCAGCCGGACGACGCCTTCAGTGCTGCGGGCAGTGGCGCCCAAGCACGAGAATGCACACAGCACGACCACTGCGGCAACACAGGTACCAATCCTCAGCCTGTAACCCCGTCTGCGTTTAGAAAGCTGTGATGAAAGCGTTTTTGGGTACTTCAGCATAATCTGCCTCGTCTTCGTGCATCGCTTGTCGCAAGAGATTTCCCCGGCCGGTGTTGCTCTAACCTCTATTCCGGCTGCTTTTACCCTTCCATTCTCATTGTGCCCGCTCATTTGGTGGGGCAATCTATTGAATGATATGGCCGCACAACGGTCATTTCTCTGCTTCAGAAGGTATGCTGCAAACGACATTTCTGAAGGCAGTAGCAAAATAATGTTTCAAATTGCTTGCAAAACGTAAATATATATAACACAATACAGAAGAGGCACGACCATCGTTGGCCATTGCCTGAACAGCCGGAAAGCCAACGATCGTTCAGACTGTGCTGTGGGAGGGTAGGCATAGGGAATGCTCCAAGGCTGCGAAGCTCGCCCCGGGGTGACATTACGGCTTCTGCATCAAATGTCCCGTGTGCGGATTCTGTTCGCGGTGGCTTTGCTTGTCGGCCTTTATCTGGCGCCCCCAAATATTCTGACGTATCCGGCGGTGGCGTACGGCTCGGTGGCGATGGCCGCCCTGCTCGCCGCCTTCAGCTACTTTGCAGCGGACTGGAAGAGAGAGCGAGCGCTGGGGCGTCTCGGGCTCACGGTGGCCCTCACCATCATCGGAGACGTCTTTGTGATTAGTTTGTTCATGTGGGCCACCGGCGGCACGTACAGTCATTTCCTCACTCTTCTGCTGTGTGACGTCGTCTTCGCCGGCATTTTCTTCCATGGTATCGAACTCGTTTTCATTGTGGGCATGATCTCATTTTCGTTTGCCAATGTCGGCCTGCTGTATGGCTTTACGCCCACGACAATGTGGCAGGTACTCACCGGCATCACAGGTGCAATCATCATCGCCTGGCTGAGTGGTGGTCTGGGGCGCGTTTTGCGACTGGAGCGCGCGGCCAATGAGAGAATCATGAACGATATTGCCAGGCCGGTGTGCGTGGTTGACGACAGGGGGCGCATTGTCCTGGTGAACCCCCATTTTGAGAGACTCGCCGAGGTGTCGGTGTCCGATGTCATCGGGCGAACCATCAGCGAGCTTACAGGTGATAACTGCACATCTCGCTGCTGTGAGCTGCTGTCGGGTGTGGCTGCATTAATCAAAGACGTCAAGCCCCAGGAGCAGGAGCTGACACTGGCCGACGATACCGAGGGGACAATGAGTATTGTCCGTCGAATCCTTCCGTGCGAGGTGGATTTTGGTGAGCCTCCCGGCTGGGTGATCACGTGGCAGGTCATGGATGAGGTGGACCAGACCGTCCGGGCGATGGAGCAGGGCGTCATGGTTGTCAGCCACGAGCTCAGGGGGCCCATCTCCAGCCTGCGGGTGCTCATCGAAGTCCTGCAGGGTGTGGCCGGCGAGCTGGATGATGATAAGCGGCAGCAGATTATTGAGCGTTTGGCCACTGAAACAGAGCGCCTCAGCAGACTGGTAGCCTCTATACTCGAACTGGCACGCTTCGACCGCCCTGATTTTACACTCGATCGCACAAAAACCAATATACTGCCCCTGCTGGAACATGTGGCAGAACTGTTCGAACCCAGAGCCGAACAGGCGGGATTGACCTTCAGAACCGACTTCTGCGAGAGAAATCTCCAGGTCGAATGTGACGCAGACCGTCTCGAACAGGTTTTCATCAACCTCTGTGAAAACGCGGTTAACTACACCCCGGCCGGGGAGACCATCGAGCTGTCCCTGCGCCAGCAGGGAGATTCTGTCGAGTGCAGTGTTTCCGATACCGGTCCCGGAATCCCCAGAGAATGCCGCGAAACCATCTTCCATAAGTTCACCACCGGCCATAACACGCTACAATCGGGCCGTGGGCGAAGCTTCGGGGATGGACTCGGCATCGGCCTCGCCCTGGTCAAACGCATCGTCAGCCTCCACGATGGCAGTATCAACCTGACCACCGAAGTGGGAGAGGGTACGACTTTTACGGTTATACTGCCTGTTTGCGAAGTTCCTCAGCGGGAGATTGAGTCGGCCACTGTCGCCGACTAAAATCTGCCGCGAATGCTGATTGCAGGCTCCTCCACGTTGCTTATTGCAACCGCCACCCATGCCTACGAACAACGGTAGTTCGGATGCATACTGCAGGATTCTTTCGTCCGAGCCTCAAGAAATGCTCAAGATGTGATAGAAAAAATATTATGAAACAGGTATTCGATAGGCTTTGAAAAAATGATTCCAAAACGCACATGCGTATTTCCTACCCAGCCGTGCGTCGGCGCGCGGGAGATGTCGGGACATGGTATGCCGCCTCTTGGAGCCCCGGATAGATGCCGCCAGACCATCACCGGTCTGCACCTGCCGTCTTTTGTGCGTACTTCTGGCTGCCTCTGTTGCGTGCGCTGTGGGCCATGCTGAGAATGCAGGTGCAGACAGCCTTTCGGGCTTCTTCGACGT
>JAWODS010000375.1:0-6952 GCA_046483205.1 Armatimonadota bacterium
ATGCGAAGGGCAAAGACCTTTGGAAACGACCGGGACACGACACCGTGATCCGCACCCGCACCGACGACCGCGTCCGCGTCGTCACGATCGCCCGCCGACGAGGATGCCGACAACCACGACGAGAGCCACCGCCATCGCCCAGCGGCCCCGCTGCGACCGTTGTGCGCCGCCACTGTCAGTGAAGCGTCAACCACCATATCGATGATATTGTACCAGCAATAGAAAGGTATTAAGGCGCCCGGTCTTTCATGTCGAACACAATCAACATTACCAGCGGCACTAGAGCACCTGTGAAATACGCGTATTCATGGTATGCCGGGGCGAACGCCCTGAAGATGCCCACCACGGCCCACCACAGAGCGACGATAATGACGTTGCAAATGGTACTCTGGCCGGCTTCGGGCCGCCATCGCCAGTACAGAACTGTCGCACCGCCCACCAGCAATCCGATAGCAAAAGGTGCCAGGACATTCACACTTCTCCATTTCGCAGCGACCAGAAGCTCACCACGCAGCAGCAGGAGTGTCACCGCGAGCGTCCAGATCACCGCACGCAGAAGGATTTGTGAAGGGCCGAGGCTTTCTTTCTTCTGTTTGCCGGAGGCCATTGTCATCGTCCTTTGCCACAACGCGAAAGCTGTTTGCAGCCATTCAGTCCTGCCCGATGAACACATGCTCCACTCGACCTGCCGGGCCGATGTACACGTACACGACGTACCACCCCATGGGCACCTGTGCGGGGATGCCCTCCCAGATAAGCACGCGGTTGGTGATCTGCCGGGGTTCGTGCGCGTATCCGGGGATGTAGTAATCCTCGGGCGCGTCATCTGCCGAATACACAATATCGGGAGATCCAACCCGCTCGCGCACCTGCTTTTCGCTCATACCCGCTCTGATCTCCTCGAATGGCGCCACTTCGTCAGGCCCGAGGTCCACGATGAACAGCCAGGTGAAATACAGTGCTGCGACGCTCCACAACACAAGCAGTGGCGCCACGCAGCCATAGAGCAGCAGAATCCGGAGTATGTGCCACCCCCGGTTTTCTCCGGAGTCAGCGCTGTTCTCCGGGGTGTTTGTGTCAACCGCATCATGGCTGTCGGTATTCACTGGCCCGGTGTCGCCCATCTGTCCTCCTTCCTGATCCATCCCCCCCCACCACGTCCAGCAGTAGCCGTCGGTTTCCATCATCTCCCGCACACGTTCGGTATCGCCAACGACCTGCGGGACCATCCAACGCTCCCAGATGACAGCATCAAGCGCGAACAGCAGCACGAATATCAGCAGCACCCCCGCCAGGGCGGTTGCCATCACGGCGACCACCGGTGCCGAATCCGGTCCCGGCATTATGCCACCAAACCGAAGAGCTCCCCGCTTTCCACACTGCCATAATTCACGAGGAAAAAGCAAAGAAAATCGGAGAGACGCGGAAATGGCTATGTGGTTAACATAGAGCCTGTTTCCGGAGGTCTCCCCGATGATACAGAGTATTCGCCGCTGCGAGGTCGGAATCATTCATGGTAAAGAGGTTGTTGGGACGTTCAATGGGGCGATATCTCCTCGGACGGCGGTGTGATGCTGGTTGAACAGGCTGAGCGGCGGCTGGGAGTGGTCGCGAAACTGGCGTCGGTGATCGCCGATGATCGCGATCCGCGCAAAGTCCGCCACAGCGTCGAAGAGATGCTCCCCCAGCGGGTTTTCCAGATCGCCTGCGGCTACGAAGACTGCAACGATGCCAATGATCTACGCTTCGATCCGGTGTTCAAATCGGCGGTGGGATGGTTGCCGCAATCGGATCCGGACCTGGCCGCCCAGCCGATGCTCTCGCGTTTTGCAGACTTGATCGGCCGGACGGAATTGTACCGGATGAGCGAAGTGCTTGTGGACGCCTTCGTCTCCGGTCACGATGAAGCGCCGAATCAGGTCATCATCAACATCGATGCGACCGACGACCCGTCCCACGGCCAACAGCAGCTTGCGGGCTTCCACGGCTATTACGATGAGCACTGTTACTTGCCACTGATCGTCACCGCCGGGGCCGACGATCGTCCAGATGAGCTTCTGGCGGCAGTTCTGCGGCCGGGGAACACGCACGCCGGAACCGGGGCGGTGACGGTGCTGAAGCGGATCGTGGCGCGTCTGCAAGAGGCATGGCCTGGGGTGTCCATCATCCTGCGCGGGGACAGCGGCTTCGCCCGACCCGAGATATACCAATGGTGCGAGCGTGTGGGGCTTCAGTTCGCCTCAAGCTGCCCGCTCCAGAACCTGTGGCCGCTTCTGCTGTGCCGGATGAGGGCGTAGCCAGACCTGGACGGGAAAGAAGCCATCTCCCAGACGGGAGTATGCCTGGGCGATGGATTTGAGACCAAAAAATGAGCAAAATCGGCATCATCACGACCAAACGACCGACCGCAAACCAGAGAAATCACGCTACAATTCCCAGACCGGCAAAAACCAACCAAAATGCACGCTGCGGAGCTGTCATGAATAATGCGGGATAGCAGATGCACCCGGAAAGTTTCTCATTTGGGAGGGCACAGGCGGACCAATCTGGAATTTGGATGCGTGCTGTCGCGAGCCTGGCAGCGCCCATCGTGACAGGTCGTCCGCAGGAGATCAAGTCAGATACCGGCAGACTTCGAACGCCCTGACGAGCCGCCCGACAGGTGAGTACGCATGCATGACGTCACAACCAGGCCGTTGGGCAAGAGTGCCGTGCATAACTTCACAGGGGAGACACCTGTATGACAGGCCATTACATTGTTTTTGAATCGATTGCCACGGCAGTCCTGAAGCCTTTTGAGGTACCGGAGCCTCAAGCGGGTGAAGTGCTCCTGGAAAAGGAGTACACCGTGATCAGCGCCGGGACGGAGCGGGCCAACCTGATGAACCTGCCAAACACCTCCGGCGGCTTCCCCTATCGCCCGGGATATTGCGGCGTCGGGCGGGTGATTACCGTCGGCGACGGAGTTCAAAACGCTGCAATCGGCGACCGCGCTCTGGCGGAGTTTTCCGGACACCGCTCCCATGCCATTCACAGGGCGGCAGACCTGGTTATCGTTTCCGATGATCGCATCGAGACGATCGAGGCGGCCTTCGTTATCATCGCGGCGATGGGCCTGCAGGGGGTCCGCAAGCTCAAGCTCGAGCTGGGAGAATCGGCCATGGTGATAGGGCTTGGACTGTTGGGTATCTTTGCCACCCAGCTCGCAAAAATTGACGGCGCCATTCCCGTCATCGTCTCAGACTTTGATCCCAAGCGGCGTGAGCTTGCCCTGAATTTGGGAGCAGACCATGCATTTTCACCGGACGAGGAAAACATTCTCGAGAAGGTCACGGATCTGACGTACGGCAATGGGCCGGACGCGATTGTGGAAGTGACCGGATCCGCTGCGGCCCTTCAGGATGCACTGAAATATGTAGCCCGGCAGGGCCGGATCAGTCTCCTGGGCTGCACGCGCATTTCTGATGTCAACATAGATTACTACAAATATATCCATAAGCCCGGTGTAACGCTCATCGGTGCCCATACGTTCGTGCGGCCAAAGCATGATTCATATCCCGGCTACTGGACCACGCGGGATGACTACCGCACGCTGTTGGCGCTCATCGCGGCCGGAAGGCTGCAGGTGAAGCCGATCATTTCAGAGATCGTCTCACCCGAGAGCGCGCCGGAAATCTATAAACGTCTCGCCGAGGAGAAGCACCCGCCCCTCGGGATCGTCTTCGATTGGAAGCAGATATGATGAAACGAATCAGGATCGGACAGATCGGTGTCGGACACGAGCACGCCTCGGGGAAGATGATGGCGCTCCGTCGGCTCCCGGAGCTGTACGAAGTTGTTGGTGTTGTCGAGGAAGATGAGCCCCGATGGTACTCCAGCGAGGCCTACGAGGGCGTCGAGCGCATGACGGAGGAGCAACTGCTGGATACGCCGGAGCTGCAGGCGGTAGCAGTCGAGACGAATATGCCCGAGCTGGTGCCCACTGCCACCCGGTGTATGGAGCGTGGCCTGCACATGCACCTCGACAAGCCTGGAGGAGAATCCCTGGAGCCTTTCAAGCGGTTGATCGAGGGCTGCAGGGAGCGCTCGCTGGCCATACAGATGGGCTACATGTACCGGACCAATCCAGCGATCAAGTTCTGCTTCCGGGCAGTGCGCGAGGGCTGGCTCGGTGATATCTTTCAGATCGACGCGGTGATGAGCCGTTACGACGGTGAGTCCTACCGGCGTTTTTTAGCCGGCTTTTCCGGTGGAGCGATGTACAATTTCGGCAGCCACCTGATAGACCTGGTGGTTGCGATGCTCGGCCGCCCGAAGGATGTCACGTCATTTCAGAAATCGACCCGTGATGACGGCCTGAATGACAACGGGCTGGCAGTGCTGGAATATCCCCGGGCCACAGCCACCATTCGCTCCTCCATCGTCGAGGTGGATGGCATGAAGCATCGGCGGCTGCTTGTCTGTGGAACGAAAGGGACGGTGGAGATCTGCCCGCTGGAGAAGCCGTGGATCGGCTACCGGCAGGCTCCCCTGCACGTGCGGCTGACACTGCGCGAAGACACCCCGGAGTACCCGGCGGGGACCCACACGGTCAACGTGGGTGTCATGAACGGCCGCTACGAAGACCAGCTCATCGAGCTTGCCAGAATTATCAACGGAGAAATGGACAATCCATACCCATACGAGCACGACCTGGCGGTGCAGGAGACACTCATGGCGGCCGCCGGATTATAGTGCATGGGAGACAAACATGTCGCGAGCTAACGGGCCGAAGGAGCGTTTTTCGCGAAGGGAGCAACAGCTGTGAGCCTCGAAACTAAGGTGGCGATAGTAACTGGTGGCGGCGGATATATCGGTTCGACAACGGCGAGACGACTTGCCTCTGACGGTGCAGCAGTGGTCGTGTGCGATATCAATGGTGAGTCCGCCGGGACGGTGGCCGAGGAGATCGTCGCCGATGGCGGCGAAGCAACGGCTATCGAAACGGATGTCCGCAGCACCGACAGCATCGATGCCATGGTTGCGCAAACCATCGAGGAGCATGGGCAGATTGACATACTGGTCAACGTCGCGGGAGGCAGTGCGAGGGAGCAAGCTTCCACGGTCGCTGGCTCCAGCGAGGAGGTCATCAAGCACGTCCTCGATGTCAACCTGCGCGGCGTGATCTTCTGCGCACGTGCTGTCGTCGGGCACATGATCGAGCAGTGCGGCGGGAAGATTGTAAGCGTGGCCTCTGCCCTTGCGCTTCAAGGACAGCGCGGACATGCGGATTACGCGGCCGCAAAAGCTGGAGTAATCGCATTCTCCAGAACGCTGGCGATGGAGGTCGCACCGCACAATATCAACGTGAACTGCGTCTCACCCGGGCTGGTGCCACGCCCCGGCACCAGCATCGACGACATTCCTGAGACGAACTACCTGGGACAAATTGCGACACCCGAGACTGTGTCCAACCTCATCGCATTCCTCGTCTCGGACCAAGCGGACTTCGTGGTGGGTCAGAACTACGTCGTGGACGGCGGATGGAGTCTTGGGCTCAAGGGACGACACTGACGATCCATGGAAATGCACGTGAGGACGATTCCAGGCGCCCGGGCCGACTTGCCATGGACCTTTATTGAGTTCGCCGCGCGCAGCCATATGGGAGTGAGATCATGCACGCAATACTTGTAGAGGAAGACGAGACGCTGAACTGGGTCGAGGTGCTCGATCCGGAGCCTGAGGCCGATCAGATCATTATCGACGTTCATGCGACCGCAGTAAACCGCGCGGACCTGATGCAGCGCGCCGGAGACTATCCGCCCCCGGCAGGCTGGCCGGAATGGATGGGGCTCGAGGCGGCGGGAGTGGTCAGCCATGCGCCGGATGACTGCCGCTGGGAGATCGGAGACCGAGTCTGTGCGCTGCTCGGAGGCGGTGGATACGCGGAGAAGGTTGCCGTCCCCGCAGGCCTCGCTTTACCGGTTCCGGACGGTCTGTCAATGGCCGAAGCGGCGGCTATCCCGGAGACATTCGCCACCTCGTATCTGAACCTGTGCATGGAAGGCGGCCTGCGTGCGGGCGACACCGTGCTCATCCATGCCGGGGCAAGCGGCCTCGGGACATCGGCAATCCAGGTGGTGAAGGCACTTGGGGGGACGGTGGTGACGACGGTGGGCACTGATGAAAAAGTGGAGAACGTGCGCGATCACGGAGCCGATGTCGCCGTCACCCGCGCCACCGATGACCTCCTTGCAACGCTGGAAGAGCATCCAGTCGATATCGCCCTGGACTGCATCGCCGGTGACCAGCTCGGCCGCTGCATCGAGAAGATGGCGGCCGGCGGGCGGTGGATCGTGATTGCCACGCTCGGTGGTGCGATGACCAAACTCGACATGAACCTGTTTTTCAGGCGGGGCATCCGTCTCATAGGGAGCACGCTCCGCAGTCGCTCGCCCGAGGTGAAGGCGGAAATACTCAGCGGGCTTGAGGCCACGCTGTGGGAAGCGTTCGCCTCAGGTGCAGTCCGGCCAATAATCCACGCAACATTGCCGATCACCGAGGCGGAAGCCGCTCACACCATCCTGCAGCGCCGCGAGAATCGAGGGAAGGTCGTCCTTACCGTACCCCGTTGAGTGGCGCCGGCACCATAGCCCATGTAGCGATGACCGCATTTCTTGCTCACTGAGACAGGGAGGCAAACAATGCAATTTGAAGATCGGGTCGCAATTGTATCCGGCGCAGCCTCAGGCATGGGGCTGCTGACATCACAACGCCTCGCCGAGAATGGTGCCTGTGTCGTGCTCACTGATGTAAATGAGGAAAGCGTCACGGAAGCCGCGCAAAAGATTCGTACACAGGGCAACGAGGCGATCGGCGTGAAGGTGGATGTGCGCTGCTATGATGAAGTCAAAGCCGCCGTTGCGCTTGCCGTGGAGCAGTACGGAAGTGTGGATATACTACTGAACTGTGC
>JAWODS010000036.1:0-5177 GCA_046483205.1 Armatimonadota bacterium
GGCCTCGAATGCGAGCTGGTCGGAGAAACTGGCGGACCATCACCCCTGACCATCTGGGAAAACGATGGTGAAGGCTGCACCCGCCGGGTGGTTGACGTGGACCCAATCGATGATTTTGCGGAAATCACCGTGTAATTCGCGGACAAGGATTTGGCAGCGACATTCCGCATCCTTTGCACCTGCCCGGTTGCACGCACCATACACATCCATCACAACTCACTCACCGACACCTGCCGAGAATGGGTCATGCGTGAGGAGGGTTACTGTCCCCACAGCACCACTGGGCGCACGTGTCCACCGGCGGCGTGCGCGGTATAATGCTGAAGGAAGCGCTCAGAGAGCCACGATACCGGGCGATTGACCCGGACGGAGGTTGCAATGATGCCCGCACCCTTTGACCAAGTCCGCGAACGGCTGGAGCGGCAATATCTCGATGCGGATTTCGATCGCGCCTCGGGGCTGTCCCGGGACGAACTTCTCGCTGAATTCAACCGCCACTGCGCCGACAACCCCGATGAGCCCCGGATCATCACCAGGGCATGGCTATTCCATTTGCTCTGCTCCAGAGCCCGCATCGCCATGGAACCCGACGACTACTTCGCCGGCAAGCTTCAGCATCATGATCTGCTTATCGACCTGCGCAATCAGTGGCGGGCGGAAGAAGAGCGCAGAGAGTTTGCGGACGATCCTCCGGCAATCGAAGGGGCATGGTCGGCCATTCTGGACACCGGCCACACATGCCCGGACTGGCACAGCCTGCTCGAGCACGGCTTCACCGGGCTGCGAGACCGCGCAACTGCTGGCTCGGGCCCATTCTATCAGGCTGTGGCGATGGTGTACGAGGCGGCTGTCATCCTGTGCAAACGGTTTGCCCGGGCATTGCCTGATTCACCCGTCGCAGCCCTCGCCCAGCGTCCCCCACAGACATTTCAGGAGGCGCTGCAGCTGGCGTATCTTTATCATGAGCTCCAGGAGATGGAGGATGGTTACTCCGTCCGTTCGATGGGCAGATTCGACGTGCTTTACAACGATTTTTATGTGAGCGACCTGCGGTCCGGGCGCATCAGCCGCGACCAGGCAAAAGAGCTGCTGAAGTACTTCTGGATAAAGTTCTATGCAAAGACACAGGGAAAGCTTTATGGCAAGCCATTTTTGTTCGGCCCGGATGCCAATGAAATGTCGCATCTCGCCTTTGAGGTCTATCGGGAAATGCAGATCGTCGATCCCAAGCTGCATGTACGCATCTCCAGGGACACGCCGCGAGACTTCTTCGAGCAGGTCGTCGCCTGCATCAGGGCGGGGTGTACGGGTATTGTCACAGTCAATGACACCGCGCAGGTTCAGATGTTATGTGACAATGGCAAGACCCGTCGTGATGCGGAGGATTACATTCTCATCGGCTGCTACGAACCGGCGGTAATGGGGAAGGAACTCAACTGCTCGGGAGCATGCAAAGTGAATCTGGCAAAGGCGGTCGAGCTGGTTCTTTCATCCGGAGATCATGGCTCCTTCGGTGAATTGATGGCCGCCTATCTCGATGTGCTTGACGCCCAGATCCTGCGCGCCGTTGACAGAGCCCGGCGGGAGGAGCGACTGTGGCCGCAGGTGAATCCATCGCCGCTGCTGTCGGGAACTATGGCCTCCTGTATGGGCAGTGGGCTCGACGTGTCTGAGGCCGGAGCCGAATACAATACAACCGGCTGTCTCTGCCTCGGTCTCGCAAACGCAGTCGATTCGCTCGCTGTCATCAAACACGTTTTCTATGAAGATGGCTGCTGCACTCTAAAAGAGTTGCGGGCCGCCCTCGCCGCCAATTGGGACGGCCATGAGCAACTCCGTCTGGTCGCCCGGAATCGCGTGCCGAAATGGGGAAACAACGATGATCGCGTGGACGCCATAGCCGTTGAAATCACTGATTTTTTGGCGAAGCGAATCAACAATGAACCCAACGCACGCGGCGGCGTATTCCAGGCAGCACTCTATGGGATCATAGACATTGTCAAACGTTTTGGCAGCGCCACGGGAGCCCTGCCTGACGGCCGTCTGGCAGGCGAACCACTGACCATGAATACCGGGCCGACCACAGGCATGGATAAAAGAGGGATCACCGCACTCATCAACTCCGTCACCAAGCTCGACCTGTCGGGATTTCCCAACGGGACTGTGCTGGACATTATGCTGCATCCGAGCGTGGTCGGGGGCGCCAATGGCATAGCGGTACTCTGTTCCATCATAGAGAGCCATTTCGCCCGCGGTGGCATGGCCATCCAGTTTAATATCTTCGATGCAGATCTCCTCCGCGAGGCCCAGCGCAGCCCCGAGAACTTCGCCAACCTGCAGGTGCGGGTATGCGGCTGGAATGTGCGCTTCATTGACCTCGCCCACGAGGAGCAGGAGATGTTTATCACCAAAGCGGAGGCCACCTGATGCAGGGGCGCGTACTGCAAATAGAGCACTTGTGTGTGCATGACGGTCCCGGGATCAGGACCACCATTTACCTCAAGGGCTGTTCGCTGCATTGCCTGTGGTGCCATAATCCGGAAAGCATTTCGCCAGAGCCAGAGATCGGCTTCCGTGCAAAAGAGTGCATTGGGTGCGGCCGGTGTGTGGACGTTTGTCCAGGCGGAGTGCATGTGCTCGTCGGCGGTCTCCATCTCCTGAAAAGAGAACTCTGCACGGCATGTGGCAGGTGTGTTGAGGCCTGTCTGCCGGGCGCCCTTGAATACTATGGAACAGATATGTCGGCCGGACAGGTCGCTGCAGAGGTGCTCGAAGATCGCACATTTTACGAAAAGTCCGGCGGTGGGTGCACCATCTCCGGCGGCGAGCCATTACTGCAGGCTCGTTTTTGCGCAGAGGTCTTTGAACGTCTCCGGGATGAGGGCATCCATTGTGCAATTGACACCTCCGGGGCGGTGCAGTGGCAGAAGTTCCGCACCGTGCTGCCCACCACTGACATGTTCCTCTATGATCTCAAACATCTCGATGATCGATTGCATCGCCAACAGACAGGCAGCTCGAACCGGCCTGTTCTGGCGAACCTCCAGCGCCTGTCGGAATGCGGTATCCCCATAGAGATCCGGATTCCGACAATTCCCGGGTTTAACGCCGATGAAATGAGCATGGCCGCGATGGGCCGTTTCCTGAAGAGAATCCCGCACATTGCGCGTGTCCGCCTGCTGCCGTATCACCTCGCACGGCACAAATATGACCTCGTCGGACGTCCGGATACGATGCCCGATGTTGCGCCGCCCGACGACGCGACGATGGCCGCTGCACAACAGGTGCTCGAAAGTTTCGGCCTCCGGGTTGTCCATTGAGCGTCCACGCTGCGAGACAGATCGCCCGGACTCTCCCCCACTCACCGGCATATCGCCAACCTGAAATGGTCCCGCACTCGTCTTACTTCGTTTTCATAGATTAGCCCGGCTACCGCCGTCGCAGAGATGCCTCGTCTTCAAGTGCAAAAACTTCTTCATCCAGCGAACGGGGCCACCGGGCCATATCGCCGATTCTTCGCTGTTATTCCCCTGTTGTGTTGACAATGCTGCACCATTGTAGCATGATACTCGAACAAGTATTCCTGGTAAGAACGTCTATACTGGTAAGAACGTCTATATCAGAAGTAATCATTACGGGATTACGGCTGCAGGGAGGCCGTGATTGCCGGTCGGAGCGTGAACGATGCAACGAGTTTTCCCGAGGTGCACTGTCGCAATTGTCGTGTTTATTTCCGTCTTTTTGTGTTCGACCCCGTTGATGGCCCAGGCGCCGAATGTGCGAATGCAGAAGGTCCTGATGAAGTTTGTGGAGAGAGAAGGACATTCTGTCATGGGAGTTGGCTCATGGATCAGCGGAAAGGGCTTCAACGCGGCCACTTCTGATTTCGACATGCGTCTTGTAACGCCCAAAGGTGGATCTACGGGCCAGCAACTGCAGCAGTGGAAGCAGGCGCGAAGTCGGCTGACAAAGCTGATCAAGCAGGAGTTCGGCAGTAGTGCGGACGATATTCTCGCACGCACGAACCTGTATGCTCCGAACCAGTTGATGCGTGGCGTGGAGGATACTGCTGACGCCATTGATCGGTTCCGGAAGCTCAACACGGTTCCCAACCTCTCGCATAATGGGCCTGTCACCGCCGCCACGCCAGCAAAGTACGCCGAAGGGCTGTACGGGCCGGGATCACAGACGTACGTGCAGGGGTACGAGAAAGCGGCGGGCCGGCTCTTCTACAACAATAACGGAAAATGCGTGACCGGTCTGTCCGAACTTGCGCACCTCGGCGAGGGCGCTCCGAAATACACCGCCGCGGGCACCGCAACCACCGCCGGGCAGTGGGCGATGCACGGGATGGACGAGCTGGCGGGGGGGCGGGCCGAGAAGGTGGCCAAGTACCTTGAGCGCATGGAGCGCGACATCGTAAAGTCCCGCAGCCTCAGCCGTCTCCCGCAGGACATGGCCTTCCGCAAAGAGCTACGCCAGATGCGCGATCTGCTGAAGAAGAACCCCGGCAAACTCGTCGATGTCTCCGACGACGTAACGCGGCTGTTGATGCGCGGGAAGGCCGAATCGGCGGTTCTTGCAGGCTTTGAGAACGCAGGCCCGGTGCGGCGTGCCTATATGCGTGTGATGCTGGACGGCGTGGCCGCCAAGAACCAGGTCGGCAAGCTTCTCGACAGAGTTATGAGAGCAACGCCCGACTGGGTCAACGCCCAAAACGCGATGAACTTCATCACTTTCGCCGTCG
This sequence comes from Armatimonadota bacterium, assembly GCA_046483205.1. Lineage (GTDB taxonomy): Bacteria > Armatimonadota > Zipacnadia > Zipacnadales > UBA11051 > JBKHJK01. The sequence continues at coordinate 4,748 of JAWODS010000036.1, forward strand.
GCACGCACGCGACTGCACAGGCCGCCGGGCGCGGCAATGTCATGGAAACCCTCGGCACCGCCTGCGAGCATCTGAAGTGGATCAAGGGCTTCGGGCCACTGCTGATGGCCGAGATAACGACTGCGATCATCGAAGAATCCAAGGCCAGCGGCTACGACCTCGCAGCCGGCTCGCAGGAAGCCTGGGACCTGATGGCCGGTATCTATTCGGCCGAGGGCCGTGTGATGATCGATCCGGACAAGCGCCGGAGCTACACCCTGCCCGACCTCGTTGGACACTTCAAGTCTGAGCGCAAGCTGGAGGCGATCGTTTACGCACAGTGCCTCCGGGCCTCCTGTCGCGACGCCGGACCTGTCACCGGCGCCGCGGATGCGAGTGTCGCTGATGCCATATTCGCCCGATGCTGGCCCACTATCCGCGACGCCTGGCG
>JAWODS010000463.1:0-6117 GCA_046483205.1 Armatimonadota bacterium
CTGCTGCCAGTCATGTGCCGCGGCATCAGGTGTCTCTTTGCCGAAGGTGTACATTTCCACGTGCTCGCCATTCGCCGCGTAGAAATACACGCGCCCGCCAAAATCACCCTTCTCGATACCGCCACTTTTGATCCACGCGCTGATTTCATAGTTGCCCTGTCGGTCTATATCCGGGCCGATTCCCAGGCGTATGCTGTCGAGCGCCGCCGTGGCCCCATCCACCGCAATCTTCGCTGAGGAATTGCCGGAGTGTGCCTCTGTCGTGTCAATTGTCGGTTCCTCCGCAAATCCGGAAGTCCAGGCGGCCATCCCTGCTTCAAAGCCGGGATTGTCAATGATGTTGATCGGTGAAGCGATGGACGCTGAAGCAAAAAGCAGCAGAAGTGCGATAATCACGGCAGTCATCCTTTGCGCGAAGATTGAGAATGCACGGCCATCTGTGGATCCGGACACACGGCTGCCCGATACGTTGTAACACGCTTACTGTATTTTTCGTCATATAGCGCCCCTATCCCTGCGTGAGGGCTCTATTCGTGCTGTCATCGGCAGCGCGGGGCTAAAAGATCGGTGGTTTCACCGCCGTTTCGGCACAGGACGCATTTAAGGGAAACTGAACCGCTGGCTGGTGGCTCTCCCCTACTGCTCATCCAGCTTCAGGATGCGCCGGGCGTTGCCCTCGGCGATGGCGTAATGGATCTCCGGCTTCACGTCCAGCTCGTGCATCCACTGGACCTGGGGGATCTCATGGCTGGCCCAGCAGATGTCGCTTCCGTACATCAGCCGCTTCCAGTTGCGCTGGATAAAGCCGTCGAAAAACTCGGGGTCCCGGCTCATGGCATTCCAGCCGGACCCGGCGGACAGGTCAGCGTACAGGTTGGCATATTCGGCCATCAGGCGGTCCAGCGCGCCACCGGGAGCGATGGGATGCGACGGATAGCCGCCCTCGTTGTTGTAATCCCCCGAAATATTCGCCCAAAAACCCGGCCCGTGACCCACAAAGATACAGTCCGGATACTCCTTCATCATCGCCTCCAGCCGCGGGAGGCCGGGATCATCCGTGCACACGCCCCCGATTTCGATGTCAATGGGCATATTGTAATCGGCGCACTTTCGGTAGATGACCCGGTTCAACTCGTGGTCGAAAGACAACCCCGGCACATGCTCGCCGAACCCCTTACACCCGTGCTGATGCACACACACATCAAAAAGCTCCTCGACAGACGGGTATCTGGGGTCAATGCACATGAAGGCGATCAGGCGGTCGGGGAACTGGTCGCGGGCGGCCACGCATTCCTCGGTCATGAGGTATCCCCAGCCTCCCTCAGGACTTTCCAGCGGCAAAAGCACCGAGATATCAACGCCATCGCGGTTCATGCGGTCAACAAGCTGTTCTGCAGTCAGGTAGTGCTTTTCCGGATAATCCTCGCGATACAACCGTCCCATGTGCGCATGAAAATCGATCATGATGCTCCCCTGTTTCCGTGTGATGAGAATATGCCGCTCATTTGACCTTCTTCATCAAGCCACGCGCCAACTCCTGCGGCGGACGCGGGAAATTGGCCACCATGTGCTCTCCACTCACCCGCAGCCAGCCTTCTGGCATGACGCAGAAAACATATCCAATAAAGAAAACTTAAAGAAGGACACTGTATCGATACCACGAATATGCAAAACAGGCAGACAGAAGGATCCATCCCTGCGGAGGAAGCGGCCATGAAGTGCCCCAATTGTGGTCATGAGGTGCCGGACGGCGACGCATTCTGTTCCAAATGTGGCACCAGGTTGAGCGAGGCTGAAAACGACGAAGCCACCTCTGACGCAGGTGCGTCTAAACAGCGGTATCTCCTTCACGGCAGGGACGGAAAACGGTACGGCCCCTATTCAGCAGCAGCCGTGCAAAAACACGTTGAGGCCGGGAAGATCCCCCGCAAGGCGCGGGTGACCGACACGAGCACCGATGAGACCCAGAGTGTCGGCGCAGTGCTGGCATCCCTGGGAGGGGAGCGCCGCTCCCGGCAGGCGTCACAGGCGGGTCCACCGGCAGACCCTGAAACGCCGGAGCGGCGTGAAAATGACACGAAATCACCACAGGTTTTGGGACACGAGGCCCGCCAGCTTCTCGAGCAGGGGCAGCTCGACAGGGCCGCGCTGGTCGCCGACAAAGCCCTTTCCATGGATGCCGACGATCCCCTCAACCAGTATCTGCGTGGTGCCATCGCCTTCGAGAAGGAGGACTACCGCAGGGCCATCACCTGCGCGGAGACGGCGCTGCGGCTTCGCCCGGAATACCCAAAGGCTTCTGAGCTGCTGTCGAATGTGCGCGCACAGTTGGAAAAGCAACGTCGTTCCCGGATGTCCCGCCTTCAATCGCTCCCGCAAACGAAGGCCCTCCTCCACGCGCTGTCTTTGAAGGAGAAAGCGTCTGCGCTGGTGGAAGACAGTCCCTCACAGCAGGTTGCGGATGGCGCTGCCCGGGCGTTGAAGCATGCAGAACAGACTATCGGTGCGATTCATCAGGAGCTGGATAAGCAGATTGCCTCCGAGCGATATGCCCTTGATGTCGCCGAGGAGCAGGTCACACAATCGAAGCAGGCGGTCCGAACCGGTGACAGCTCCGCCAGAGGAGTCCTGCGACGCGTTGAGCGCCAACGAGAGCGCCTGGTGCGTCTCGTGGATGATCTTGAATATCTGCGCACTGCAGAAACCTCCGAAGACCTCGGGGGGTTCGTGGATGTGCCGCTTGACACAAAGATTGATGAAATACGGGTGAACCCGGCATCGGGGCTGCCGGGGCCGGAATTCGGCCTGCCCGGGGAATATACCTGGGTGGAAGGAACGGGTGTGGGCGCCGGTGTGCTGCTGGCGATTGCGGTGTTTCTCCCCTTCATTCAAATGGACCTGGGCGGCAACATCAAACTCACGGCGGCCGTGATTGACATGACATCTGAATGGCCGATGATACTGCTTTTGGCATTGTCCGGTGCCTTCATCGCCGTGTGGAACCGCGGTATCCAGCGGGTCTGTGTTCATGCGCTGATCGGGCTGTATCCGGTCGCCATGATGATATACGTGGTGTTTATGATAGTCACCGGCATGGTGCGGGGAGAACCATCGGCTTCGGCGACATACAGCCAGCCCTCTATGCTGCCACCGTCATACCACCGCATCCCGGGGGCCGAAGAGTTTGCCGGTCAGATACGCGGATTGGAGCGCAGGATGAATGAAGAGATCCGTGAAGCAAAACGCGAAATGCAGCGGCGCGTCATCAAAGCACTGATACGGTCTCCAGGGGCGTGGCTGTTCGTGGTCTGCCCGGTCGCCTTCCTGCTGCTGGCCCTCAAGGAGACAGACCTGCTCAAAGACACCACACCTCCACGCCAACTCCTGAAGGCATGGGGTGTTGCAGCCGCACTTATCACCATCATTCTCATCATCCAGCACTCAGGATTACAGCGGACTGGTCTCCTCACGCTTTTTTGGGGATAATGAGAGGGACGCCTTACGGAAGATCACCGCTGATTCGTCGGTGGTGACATCATCACTTTCAAAGCAGGCGGCGATAGATGTCGTAGAGCTGCTGCAGCAGGCGAGTGACGTCGAAGTGCTCCAGGGCGCGTTTGCGTCCGGCCTGCCCCATTTTTCGGGCAAGCGCAGCGTCCGACAGAAGTCGCTCTACGGCCTCCGCCAGCTCATCTTCGTCGCCGATTTCCACCAGCAGGCCCGTTTCGCCGTCTTTGACGATTTCCAGCGGCCCGGCGGCGCGTGTGGCGATCACCGGCTTTCCGGCCGCCATCGCCTCCACCAGCACCATCCCGAACGGCTCATTCTCCGAGGGCAGCACCACAACATCCGTCAGTGCCAGCAGCTTCTGGACGTCCTCCCGGAAGCCCAGCCAGTGTACGGTGTCTGCCAGCCCAAGCTCCCCGGCGAGTGCTTTCAGCTCATCCTCGTATTCGGCCTCCCAAAAGCCCGGATCGCCGACCACCAGCAGATGGGCATTCGGCACCTGCTGCCTCACCTGCCTGAATGCCCGCAGGAGCACCCGGTGTCCCTTCCACGGAGAAAGTCGGGCGATGATTGAAAGAACAGGGGCGTCGGGAGGCAGACCCACCTGCTGTCGAAGCTGCAGGTCCGGATCCACCGGTTCGTAGCGCTCCATCGGACGGGCACCCAGCACCACCGTCGTATCGGCCCCGGCTGCTTCCATCGTCTCGGCCACCGCCGAAGACATCGCCGCGATATGCGGGCGCGTCAGGCGGGCGATGTGCGTCAGGAGTCTCCGGCTGCGTCCCGGTGAAAGGATGTCGCGCAGATCCCATACGAGCGGCGTGTGGGCCAGTCGAGCCGCCAGTCCCCCCAGGACGTGGCATTTCAGCGTATTTGTGTGAACGATGTCGATGTCATTTGTCACGAAGGCTCTCCGGAGTGTCCGCACGGGTCCAATTGACCGAAGCGCCGAACGAAGCACCGTAGTCACTCGCCCGGCTTCGTCGCGGGACACATCATAGATCTCGCCCGCTGCCGGAAAGACCTCGTGGCACTCAATGTCGCTCAGGTCAATGTCCCGCAGCCACTTCGCTTCGCCGGAGACGAACAGCACCGGCTCGATGAGATCGCGGTCGCAATACCGGAGGATGTCCAGAAGCATCTCCTGCGCGCCGCCGCCCACATCAACTGCATGATCTACGTATCCGACACGGATGCGGTTCATGGATCCTTTCAGATCGTGGAGGGTATCACCGATTTGCAGTAAACCATACTGGCGGGTGATTATCAACAGCGCCCGCTGGCAGACATTCCCACGCCTGAAACAACAAGTTTACGCCCCGCCCCTTCAGCCGCCCCCCGTATCCAGCCGATATTGAAAGAGACTGGGTGGGTGGAAGCCAAGCGCATATACCACGTCCGATGATTGTGTCGCCTTTGTCTTCCGCCTGAAGTCTTGAGTACCAACACATACACTCCGGGAGACCGAGGCGAGTTGCAGTGCCGTATTCAATCCTCATTGTTGACCCTGACGCCGCGAGCAGGCTCGTGATCAAAAAGCTGGTGCAGCAGCGAAGTTTTCACCCTGTTTGTGCCGAATGCGGGCAGGATGCGCTGGATTTTTCCGGCCGTCACGGACCTGCGCTGATGATACTGGAGCTGATGCTGCCCGACATGGACGGTTTTGATGTGTGCCGGCGGCTGAGACGACATTCAGCGATTCCAATTATGATCGTGACGGGCCGCGACAGCCATATTGACCGCATCGTATCGTTGGAGCTGGGCGCCGACGATTTCATCTCCAAGCCGTTTCGGCCCGTTGAGCTCATGGCCCGGCTGGAGGCGCTGCTGAAGATGACGTATGGAGCAGGCGCCACCGGCCAGGAGCCGCCGGTGCTACACTTCACCCGGCTGACGATATGGCCGCAGGATTATGATGTCAATGTACGGGGCGAAACCGTTCACCTGACCCCCAAGGAGTTCGAGCTGCTTCTGACCCTGGCGAAGCGGCCGGGGGAGGTGGTTTCATCGGAGTGGCTACTTTTGAACATCTGGGGCTACGATGACAGTATCAAAACGCGCACCCTGGACGTGCATATCAACCGGCTTCGCAACAAGATTGAGCCGGAAAGAGATGATCCCTTTTATATCCGCACCGTCCCCGGTGTGGGGTATAAATTTGCAGCCCAGGCCGCCTGAGTGATATCTTGAATTCTTCTGACTCCCGCGGTAGAATGCCAGTGGACCATTACGACAAGGGAGTCAATAATCATGGCTGGCAAGGCAAAGATGCTCATTTTCCTCGGCGACGGCATGGGCGGACGACCGCTGCAATCGCTGGGTGGACAGACGACAATCGAAGCCGCAAACACACCGGTTCTGGACGAGATGGCCGCCGGAGGTGCCTGCGGGATGATGAGCCCGATATCTCCCGGCATCGCGGTGGGCAGCGACACCGGCCACATGGCGATACTCGGGTACGATCCTTTCAAGCACTATCGCGGCCGTGGGCCCTTTGAGGCCAGGGGCGTCGGTCTGGAAGTCAAACCCGGCGACGTGGCCTTCCGCTGCAACTTCGCGACCGTGGATGAAAACGGTGTGATACAAAGCCGCCGGGCCGGGCGTATCGAA
>JAWODS010000082.1:0-9323 GCA_046483205.1 Armatimonadota bacterium
TCAAATCACCCAAAGGCAACTCATAATAACCACCACCCGCCGTTCGAGTATCATACTCCAACAAATCCTGCAACTCACCAGAATTCAACTCCCTCTCCAAATCCACAACATCAACAAAAACCAACCGGGCAAACCGCTGACCCCACAGAAGAGCATTTTGCTGGCTCTGGCGCTTGTCGTGGTCGTTGGCATGCTGACGGCGACTGTCGGTTGCAGCAAACAGCAGGCCGGTGAGGGCGACGTACCGCCACCCCCGCCCATGGAGCCGATGGAAGAGCCGCCCATGCCCGATGAGCCCACAGGCGAAGCCACAACGATCACACAGATCGGTTCAACCACAGTCCTGCCCGCTGCAGAGAAGTGGCAGAAGGCATATAATGATGAGCACCCGAACGTCGACATCGCTATCTCCGGTGGTGGCTCCGGCACAGGCATCGGCGCCCTGGTCGAAGGCACAGCCGACATTGCCATGGCTTCGCGTGCGATCAAGGACAAAGAGGTTAAGAATGCCGAAGACGCCGGTGTCAATCCCGTCGAGCATGTTGTTGCCTATGACGGCATCGCCGTAGTCGTCAATCCGGCCAACTCCGTCAACGAGCTCTCCATCGAGGAACTGTCGGATATCTTCACCGGCAATATCACCGACTGGAGCGAATTCGGCGGGGAGGGCGAAATTGTCATCGTCAGCCGTGACTCCTCATCGGGCACCTATGAGGCCTTCAAGGAAATGGTTGTCCAGATGAATAAGACCGACGAGAGCCGCGACTTCGCCGCCAGCGCTCTCAAGCAGGCCTCGAACCAGGCCGTTCACAGCACAGTCTCGAAGACCAAAACAGCCATCGGCTATATCGGCATGGGATACCTCGACGACGAGGTTAAGGCTGTTGCAGTGGCCCCGATGGGCGGCGGCGACGCCGCCAAGCCCAGCAACGCAACCGTGCAGGACGGCTCCTATGCAATTTCACGAGCCCTGTACTGCTACACCGACGGCGAACCCACCGGTCAGCTCAAAGGCTACATGGAGTTCATCAAGAGCGACGAAGGCCAGGCGCTCGCCAAAGAGGTCGGCTACGTCCCGATCAACTAGATCCGCTTGTCCGATAAGCTGAACGCCTGGCCCGGGATTCTTACCGGGCCAGGTTTCTCCCCGATAGAAAGTTATTACAGTTCGTGCGCTCGTGGGTGACTACACCTTCTATGCAACGACGACTGCGCAACGCGTGGGAATGGATAATCGAGCGGATCACCCAGATCGCTGGAATTGCAACGATTGTCTTCGTCCTGCTTATCTTCTTTTTCCTGCTCCGTGACTCCCTGGCCGTTTTGCAGCATGCGACCATGGCCGACATTCTGGCCGGAACGCGGTGGTCGCCGACATTCGAGCCGTCGCACTTCGGCATGGTGCCCCTGATGCTGGGGACGCTTTACGTGACGATTGGCGCCATGATCATCGGGATACCGCTGGGTGTAGCCTGTGCGGTGTTTGTGGCGGAGGTCGCGCCCGGCTGGATGCAGGAGGTCCTCAAACCGGCGGTGGAGCTTTTAGCAGCGATTCCCTCGGTTGTGTACGGATTTTTGGGTCTTTTGATGCTGGGACCGTGGCTCGCTGACATCCTGAACCTGCCGGTCGGACAGTTTGCAGCCCTCGGGTCGCTGATCCTGGCATTCATGGCGATGCCGACCATTGTATCTGTGTCAGAGGATGCCATCCGCGCTGTCCCGTTTGCCCTGCGTCAGAGCTCATGGGCGCTGGGAGCCACACGGTGGCAGACGATATCGCGGGTGACCCTCCCCGCAGCCCGGTCGGGCATCATCGCGGCGGTAATGCTCGGGCTCGGACGGGCCATCGGAGAAACGATGACCGTCCTGATGGTCACCGGCAACGCCGCCGTCATGCCGGAGGGACTGAAAGGGTTCTGGCGTCCCGTGCGCACCATGACTGCCACCATTGCTGCCGAAATGGGTGAAACCGCTCACGGTTCTCCGCACTACCACGCCCTGTTCATGGTCGGGCTGATACTCTTCGTCATCACCTTCCTCATAAATACGATTGCCGATATTGTGGTGCGTCGAGCCGGAGGTGTGAAGACGTGACGCTGGAGTATTTCTTTTCACCGAAAACGGTTCAGAAGATGGCCTATTCACTGCTGTGGGCGTCAGCGGCGGTCGTTATCCTGCCCATCGTTCTCATCATCGGCATCATGTTCTACAAGGGCTTTACGGCACTGAATCTCGGCATGTTCAGCACCGGCAGCGAAGGGCTAGTTGCGCCAATTGCCGGGACAGTTCTGCTCGTTGCGCTCACTGCACTGGTGTCGGCGCCGCTGGGCATCGCCTCAGCCATCTATCTCAATGAATACGCGAGCAAGGGCCCTCTCGTCAGCACCATTCGGCTGGCCATCATCAATCTCGCGGGCGTTCCGTCGGTCGTGTATGGCCTGTTCGGGCTGGCCGTATTTGTTATGTTGATGAAACTTGACCGCTGCTTGCTGGCCGGTGCGCTGACGCTGGCGCTCTTAATTTTGCCGGTGATCATCCGGACGGCTGAGGAGGCCCTGCGGACGGTGCCGCTGGAGCTGAGGCAGGGTTCATGGGCGCTTGGAGCGACGAAGTGGCAGACGATCCGCAGGATCGTGCTGCCCAACGCGTTCCCGGGCATCATCACGGGAATGATCCTGTCGATCGGGCGGGCGGCGGGTGAAACGGCGCCGATTCTGTTCACGGCCGCCTTCTTCTCGCTCACAGACCCGTATCCTGACAGCTTATTGGACCCAATTCTTGTACTCCCGTATAATCTTTATGTCATGGCCACAGAGGCCCCTGATGTGAGCGAGGAAATGAAGTGGGCAACGGCGCTGGTGCTGGTGCTGCTGGTTCTTGGCTTGAACCTCGGCGCGATTGTCGTGAGGGCACGGCTGCGTCGAACTCACAGGTGGTGAAAGATGTGTCAGACGATATCGTAACCGTCGAAAACGAAGTCGCTGAGAAAGACCGCATCATACGGCCGGACGGGCCAATCAAGATTGAAGTTGAAAACCTGAACATGTGGTACGATGATTTTCAGGCTCTCGAAAACATCACCATGGCCATCCCGGACACAGCCATCACCGCTCTCATAGGACCGTCGGGATGTGGAAAATCGTCCTTTCTGCGGTGCCTCAACAGGATGAATGACACCATTGAGGCCGCCAGAGTCGAGGGAGATGTGACGCTGGACGGCAAGAGCATTTACACTCCCGAGACCGACGTTGTGGCACTCCGCAAGCGAGTCGGACAGGTTTTTCAGCATCCAAATCCATTCCCGATGTCGGTGTATGACAATATCGCCTACGGCCCGCGCCTGCACGGAACCCGTGACCGGGCCTCCCTGGATGAGATTGTCGAAGATAGTCTGAAGGGTGCCGCCCTGTGGGAAGAGGTCAAGGACAAGCTCAACCAGAATGCGACCGGGCTTTCCGGCGGCCAGCAGCAGCGCCTGTGCATCGCCCGAACGCTGGCCGTTGAACCGGAAGTTATCCTCATGGACGAGCCCTGCAGCGCCCTCGACCCGCTGTCCACGTTCAAGATAGAGGAACTTATGCTGGATCTGGCGGAACGTTACACCATCGTTATTGTCACACATAACATGTACCAGGCGTCACGTGTCTCCAAATATACCGGTTTCTTTTTGATGGGCGAACATATCGAGTTTGGTCTCACCGAGCAGTTATTTGAGAACCCGCGTGATGAACGGACTGACGACTACATTCGTGGGCGGTTCGGCTAAGGAGCGGCATTGGTATGACTCACGTACGTCGAAACTTCGAAGAGCAACTGGAACAGCTTCAGCAGCGTCTTCTGCAGATGGGGGCCTTTGTGGAAGCGATGCTCGATAAGTCCAGCAGGGCGCTGACCGACCAGGACATAGACCTCGCCCAGGAGGTCATCGAGTCAGACGATGTGGCCGACGATATGGATCTGGCGATCGAGAAGCAGTGTATGCGGCTACTGGCACTGCAGCAGCCAATGTCGGGAGACCTGCGTACCATCGGCACCGTCATGAAGGTCATTGCCGATGTTGAACGGATCGGAGACTACTCGGTTGATATCGCCAAGACCGCAATAGAGCTGGCACATACAGAATATTTCAAGCCGCTGGTGGACATCCCAAGGATGGCCAAAAGGGTGCGGGATCTGCTCCGGGAAGCCCTTAATGCACTCGTCGAGCGCGATCTCGAACTTGTCAATCAGGTGATCGACGGGGATGATGATGTTGATAAAATGTGGCATAATCTCCGTGATGAGATTATCGGGATCATGGAGGATGATCCTTCCACCGTTGACCAGGGTGTCGCTTTGGTACTGGTGGCCCGCTACCTTGAGCGCATCGCCGACCACACCGTCAATATCGTCGAGCGCGTCGCCTACATGGAAACCGGGGAGCTGAAAACACTCGCTCCAAGCCACCGCGCTGAATACGACGTTGAAGAGAGCTTTGAAGGCGTTGAAAAAACGGGCGGGAACAGGACGGAAGAAAACGGCGACAGTTAAGAAGCAGAGAGATTGACGGCAATCAAAAAGGCCAACCGCGGTGACAGCGGTCGGCCTTTTTGCATGTTGAGAGCTACAGCTTTGCATCAGGGCTACATGCCGTACCCCAGTCCTGTATCTGCCAGCGAATCAGTGTTCACAGTTCCCTCGGTCACCTCAAACAGCTTCGGGTGCTTCTTTTGCACTTCCGGCATCGCCTGGGGGATATACTGCCGGGCGTTGTATTCAAAGCCCTTCAGAGTATCAATACGGGCGGCGAAGCCGGCCTCGTGAATCAAAGACAGGCCGGGATTCGTCAGGTCCTGGAAGGTGAGCACAAGGTCATTTTCCATCGCCTTGGCGACGTACAGCAGCGATGAATGGTGCCCCTTGCAGGTTTTCAGTCCCACGCCGGACCAGCCCAGCTCCACGGCGAGGTTCATCATCTCAACGCTGGTCACGCCCTCGTCAACCACCACCGGCTTGATCGAAGAAACCGGCGACATATCGAACTTATGGGCCGTCAGATCCCGCTCGGTGGGCTGTTCGAGATACAGCAGCGCCTCATAGGCCGCCGGGGATTGTTCCTCAAGCCGGCGGAGATAGTCCACAACACTTTGCGGATCCGGGTTCATCTCGTTGGAGTCTGTGGATAGATAGAACTGATCCTCGATACCCAGGCGATCATAGGTCTGCTGAATCACCCGCGCGATGTCGGCCGTGCGCTGGACATCCCAGTCGTTGTCATCACCGCTCAGCTTCACCTTGAAGCACCGGATACGGTCGCGCTCGATCCACTGGTCGAGGCTCACGGGCAGGCCGTCGTCAGGGTCATCATCGGTGATTTCTTCGGCCGTGAGCTTATCGGCGCCCCCGACGAGATGGAAGATCGGCAGCTCGGACTTGTACGCGTCATGCAGATAATCGCCGGGATATTTGCCGGAGTATTCATCCCCGAGATATGCGCTGAGGTCGTGTTCCATGAAATCCGCCGTGTAGCCGTCGTAGGTGCTGATACCGTTGACCTTTCCGAAGGCGTCGGCGATGGCGGCGTCAGTCGGGGCGGCGCAGACCAGGGCGCCCAGAAGCGGCATCGGGTCGGCCAGATCCATCTCCTCAGAGATATCGTCCGCGAGGGTCTGCAGCTCCGGCTTGGCCTCCAGGTACAGGTCCATAGGGTGGGCGTACCGTGCGTTTTGTAGCATAAGAGTTGCAAAGCGGCGGCCCACTTCCCGCATCGCTTCATCACGCTCTTCAAACGAAACCTTCCGACTGGGATAGCCCCAGACCACGCTTAGCAGGATGTGCCCGAAACCGGTGGCAGTCTGCCCCCTCGTGTTTTCGACCGTTGCCTCGACGGTGAGGGATGATGCGTAATTGACGACCCCGGTTCCGAACTTCAGGGGTGTGCGAAGGGTAATTTCATCAATCGTCGGCTGAATCTCAACGAGCTTTATATCAGTGTCCATAAAGATCACCGTTTCGCATGATTATGTGAGTGCTTCAATGAAAAGCCGGGGAGACATGCTCCCCGGCTGTTTGTTTCAACGGCGGGTCCCGTTCAACCTTCTTCGTCGGCTGCCTGGACCTCCACGATTTCCGTGCTGGTTTCACTGTGCAGTTTTGCGTCTTCAACGGTCATATCAAAGGTGATCTCCAGGGGCTGGTTGCCACCAAACATCGCCTGCAGGTCAATGACCATCGTCTGCTCCATGCCGAGGGTGATATCGGCCGACTGGCGCACGACCTGCCCGCGGTCAATATCCATGTGCATCTCAAAGTCGGTTTGCGTTTGAACGTTTTGGACGGCTGTCTGCATACCCGCGGCGAAGTTTCCCATCATCGGTGCGGCTGACGGCTCTGTATCCGTATTCTGCACATCAAATGTAGAGGTCCCGGTGATGACGGCGAGTTCGCAGCCATCAATGGTATTGACCTCTGTGAGCTCCATCACCGATGATCCCGTGGTGCCCTCGTCTTCGTCACCGGCGGTGTATTTCTGCTCCCATGTATCCCCGATGTTGACCCGCTCTTTCGGAAGCCCGCCGGTTGCCTGGGTCAGCTCCCGCAGGTTGACGCCCATGACGCCTTTTCCCATGACCTGGCGCCACATTGCGTCATACTCTTCGCTCTCTGGCTCGATTGCGCCGAGGGGATCGATACTGATATGGTATGTGCGCTTCAGCATTTCCTCCATTTCCAGCATTTTTTCGGGCGACATCTGGCTCTGCGTGGTGCCGGAGGTGGTGAGCTGTCCATCCTCATACTCGATGCGCTGATTGATCGTCTGGTTGACAATCCTGGTGTTGGTGTCCACAAACAAGTATTCGATCTTCAGCGAGCCGCTGGCCGTCCCGTTTTCGTCAACAGACTCGATGGTCAGCACTCTGGTCGCCATGACATCAATCGTCGTCGAGCCCTGATAGGCGTCCCCGCCCTGGTCCGCCATACCCGCCGGGCGCTGGACCGCCATGTCCATCGGTATGGTTCCTGTGGTGGTTTCGATGGTCTTAAGGACCTGGCCGGCCTCGAACTTATAGCGCAGCAGATAGCCATCCCCTTCGGCCGCCCACACAGCACCGGCCACCACAAGCGCAAGCACGACACAGATAATCGTTCGCTGTTTCATGGTCATCGCTCCAGTTTTTAGAAAGATTTCAGCCGCACATGCACCGATGAGATCACGGCCACACCGGGTTGCTCCAGGCCACGCGTCCACGGCTGTCTATACACTCGATACGAAACACGTGCGAATCAGTTTTCCGCGGGAGCCGTATGTGTTCGTATGGCGGGGCATCGGAGACACGCCAGCTCGTTGAGCCGCGCCCCGGATAAGGACACACGACATTCACCTGCTGGCACGGTGAGCACTCGACAATGACTTCAGTGTCCTCTATCTGTATATGATGTATTTCCGGCCCGTTGGATGCATAAAATTGCCCGTTTTTGATGGCGCTGATGATGCTGTCTTCAGTGCATTCTTCGGCCCGGACCATTATGAAGCCCGTCCACGCATCGTCGTAGTGATTATGGGCGTCATCAACAGCGAAGCCGTACAGCCGCTTTCCCCTGGCGAGAAGTGCGTCCCACTGCACAGCCGAATACCCACGTCCGACGCCCCGGTCGCAGGTAGTGTTATAGACCTCCACGCCGATGAGCCCCTCAACATCAACCAGATCAATGATGGTCAGGCTGCTCCAGGAGGGGTGAGCGGAGAAGCAAAACTCTGAGTTTTCATTGATGTAATCAACCATCTCCTGGATTTCCATGGCGTTGTCACCGCTCATGGAGGGATGCTCTGTTCCCGGCTCGGCTCCGATGCCGACGATGTGGTAGCTGCTGTTCATATCGCTTCTGGCCCCGTCGAACTCGATGCCGGGGATCAGCAACATTCCGCGGTCATCGTAGGGTCCCGGGTCGGTCACGCGCCGGTGGTCGGTAATCGAGAGAAAATCATAGCCACGTTCGGCGTATGAATCGATTGCTTCCTGCGGCTCCATCTCGCCGTCAGATTCGGTCGTGTGCAAATGCAGGTTTCCTTTGAACCATTGTCCGTCGCTGGTAAATGGATTTGTCACGGTCTGCCTCCAGTCAATCGGCATAATTTTGATATGCTCCGGTGAGGTCGGGTCAGTGGCGGACCGCATCGAAGAGACACAGACGGGCTTCGAACTTCTCGGGGTGCAATACTGATGATCAGTTCATACCATCCGTGCCGCATTACAAAAGCTACAACTACTGTTCCAGATGAGAGGGGAGTTCCCTCCGTCGTGACACAAAAAAAGAGCGACTCCACAGGGAGCCGCTCTTTTGTTATGCGATTTTCGTGACCGGCTACTGCGAGTAACCGTAGTTGAAGGCGTTCGCGTAGCTCCAGGCGTAGAATTTGGCGTGACCGTCTGCAAAGCAGAAGTTGTCACCATTGTTGTGCCGCCGTGCAACATAATTCTCCCAGTCCGACAGCCGGAAATGGTTGGCCCACATACTGGGGCCGGGCGTGTCGCCCACAACAACCAGTTCGGCGGGATGTTCCACCATCGCCAGGTTGATGCCGTCGTAGATCGGGCCACTGCGGCTGGGATGATTCAGCGCGTAGCCGATACCGTACACGTTCCACCCGTATCCGCCGAAGTAGCCGCCACTGTAGCTGTAGCTGGGACAGATGAACACCTGCTTGTTCTTCACATACGGATACAGGACATCCATCCAGAAAAGATACGACCGCTCATCGCCCGTGTACGGCCCCACGACCTTCTCGGGCGTATAGATGATATAACCGGGCATCATATCATCATAGTCCCCTACATAGATACGAAATGCCAGACCGATCTGCTTGAGATTGCTCAAACAGGAGGTCTGGCGGGCCTTTTCCCGTGCCCGGGCAAAGACCGGGAAAAGAATGGCGGCAAGGATCGCAATGATCGCGATGACCACCAGCAACTCAATCAACGTAAAACCCCGTGCTGCTCTCCTCATTACACTTCCTCCTCGCTTCCCCTCATAGAGTATGAACGCCAATGGCAGTAGGGCTACTGCTTCTTTTTTAACAGCCTGCGATTCGCTTCACCTGCTCCAGGGCGTCTTCGGTGGCGCCGGCGGGGCGAAACTCCAGGCCGACGAAGCCGTCATAGTCTGTCTGTGCAATCGCGGCGAACACATTGTGGTAGTTGATCTCACCGGTTCCAGGCTCGTGCCGGCCGGGGACGTCGGCCACGTGAAAATGCCCGCCTCCGAAAGGGCAATAATCCACAGTTCTTGATCAGTAAGACACAGATACCCCACACCACGCGTGAGATATTCGAAATCGGACGAGC
>JAWODS010000107.1:0-3435 GCA_046483205.1 Armatimonadota bacterium
TCCATGAGCGCCTATCACGCCGAAAACGAGGAACTCGCCAGGCGTGTGAAGCTGCGCGAGAGGATTGTGCCCCCGGTGATGATCGTGGCCTTCGTCATCGGCTGTGTGGTTGCCTATCCTCTGGTACTCGGCTCCTACTACGAATACGGGGCCACGCTGCTTCATGGCGGAGAACGGGCCTCCGGCGGATACCACGTTCAAACGGCGATGCGGCAGTGGCAATCTGCGTCAAACGTCGTTGAGCAGGCCGGGACGATGGATGTCAATCGAGCTCTCACGATGGCTATCGCATTTCTGGGGACCATCGGGATGGTCGCCCTCCGCTGGCGGTGGCTCCGCGCACCATTTCATCCGCTTGGATACGCAAGCTGCGTCTGGTACGGCTACGCACTGTGGGCGCCGTTCTTCGTCACATGGGTCATCAAGGGCATCGTTCACAGGCTCGGAGGCGCCCGGCTGTACCGTCAGCTGATGCCATTCTTCCTCGGCGTGGCTTTTGGAGACCTGCTGGCCGGCGGCATTTCGTGGGTCATCATGGGAATATTCGGCGGAGATATTTTCAACGGCTATATGGTGCAGTTCGGATAGGCAGTGGCGGTACTGTGAGTCGCCGCCGGTGCAGGCTGTCGCGGGGATGCAACTTCGCCGGCCCACTTTGCCACGGCACCACGGTGCTCCTGACGCCCGCAAGACACCACATCGGGATGCCCGTTTTTGGACACAACAACTCACCGCCGGGGGACCATCCACAGCACCACGCAATACCCCCTGCTGAGCGATTTACCGGCGGTGCCAGTGACACACGTGCACGCAACCGGAGGTTTCGGTCATGAAACGTTTCACGCTGATGGTCGCGCTGCTGATCGTGTTCATCACCCTTCCCGCCTTCGCCCAGGACACCCGCATGTTTACAATCCGCGACGATGACGGCACCGCGGATGAGGGCCGGGCACAGATGGGAAGCCCCTACTACATCGCCCGCAAGACCCTTATCCTGGATCGCGATCCCGCAGAGATTACCAATGCGTGGGTGCAGTACTACATGAAGGTGAACCCCTACGACAAGGTGACACAGAAGCTGTACGACCATCCTGTCGAGGGCGTGGAGTTCACCGACCTCGTCGTGACGCTGAATGGGACGGAGATCGTGCGCGGCACTCTCCCCAAATACGCCAGTGAAGGCTGGCACCGCGTTCAGATCAAGCCGCAGCTGCTTAAACGGGGCGCGAATCACGTCACTATCACCGTCTCCGAGCCAGGCGATTACATCTACCTCGGCATCGACCGGGATAATGACTACGGCCGCTCCGCCTCCAGCCGCAACAAAGGCAAATCCTGGCGGCCCGGACAGCCGTCCATGAAAACCGAAAAGCCTCAGGGCGGCGAATACATGGTGCGGCTGCAGTACCAGGCTCCCTTGGCCCCCGAGACCGGCTTCATCGAGCGCGACAGCCAGCACTACGGCTGGCTCGAGCTCGAAGACCTCTTCTCGACCGAGACCCTGCACTCCTCAGGCTTCAAGGCCATCGAATGGGAGAAGGGCGAAAACGCCCCCTCCCGGGATCTGCTGGCATGGGGTCTGGACGGGCGCTTCAATTTCAGCGTCACCCTCCCGGTGGACACCGATTGGACGCTGTGGCTGCGGGCCTGGGCCGACGATTTCCGCGGCGGTGAGTTTACCCTCAGCATTGACGGCGACGAGATTTACGATAGCTCGGATCACGACTTCTCATCCGACACAGCCGTGAAGCTGGAATGGCTGAAGATGGAAGAGCTTCACCTTGGCGAAGGTGAGCATGTCGTGGAGTTTCAGACTGAGGGCGAATGCGGCCACATGTTCGATGTGCTGGTCTTCACCACCGACAGCGGCTTTCTCCCCGATGTATCCGACCCGCTGCCGCGAATGACCACCGTCAGCAGCCTCGTCGAGGGGCCTGAGAGAGATATCACAGAGCTTGAGCCGGGACTGTTCATGACCGACAACCCAATCCGCTGGGCCAAACCGCTGGCGGAGGGTCCTCTGAAGACGCTGTGGATCTGTGGCGACATCAACGAACGAGAGATCGTCGAGCTGCAGCAGCGCATCGACATGGAGGCACAAAGCATCTCCACACCCGTCCGCTATAAGGGCGGAGGGCTTTTCGGGAACCTCTCGCTGAGCATGGATGACGGTGACCTGATCTACGAGACCCTCATCGGCGACGATCCCCCGGATGTTGTGATTTTCGTGCGGGCCGGTCTTGCGCAGCTTCCCGGATACGCCCTGGAGGCGCTCGTTGAACGCGTTGAAAACGGTGGCGGGCTCATCGTCGTGCGTCCGACGCGTGAGACTGAGCTTCCCACAGAGATCGGCGACCTGCTTGAGAAGAGAAAGCCGCTGGACGTCTCGCATGTAGCGGCACCGTTTGAATTTAGTGCTCTCGATGAGCCGCAGGTGCGCGAGTATGGACAGGGGCGCATGATCGTGCTGCCGTACATGCAGTGGGGCACGGTCGGCAGGGTTTCCAACAGCCACGAGCTGCGGTATCCGTACTGGGAGTACCAATTCGGGCGATGGGTGCAGCTTCTCATGACTGCGGCCGGGCGCGACACGGCGGCCGTGCAGGCTGTCGAGGTGCCGGATAATGTGGAGCCGGGACAGCAGCTCACAGCGACCGTCAGGGTGGAAGGCCAGGCCGAGAATGTTCGCGCGGCGTGGTTGAAACCGTTTGCCGATAAGCCTGTTTTGCTGGATCCCGTGCCCGTGAGGGAAGGCAGTGCCACCATTACGCTGCCTGCGGCTTCCGAGCGGGGCCAGTACCATCTCGTATGCACCTGCACCGACGCAGACGGAGATGCCGTCGGCGTCGGCTCTGCCCAGTATGAGATCAGCCATCCCACACAGATTATGAACCTGGTCGCCACCTGCAGCGACGACGGCTCGCAGGCCGAGGCCCGGCTCGATGTGTACGGTGAGGACAACGATCTCACGGTGGTAGCGGAGGTGTACGGCTCTCACGGCCGCCTGCTTGGCCGCGCGGCGAAGACACTCGAGCCCGGGCATCACAGGACGATCACCGTGCCCCTCATCCCCTCATTTGAGCGGCTGGTTGAAATGCGCCTGCGTGTGCCAGGCCAGGGCGGTCCACAGCAGCGGCTCCGCCAGCTTTTCACCCGTCCACAGGAAGTGATCGTGGACGATTTCACCCCTCATTGCGGGGTGTACACGGCGCGAGAGTGTCCCGACTACTGCAAATCCGTGTATATGCGCATTTACGATCAAGTCGGTGCGAAGGCCACCCATCCACTGGGAGCGGTCTGGGATTCGCTTGAACAGGGCTTTTCGACCGCCCGGCCCGCGCGTCTGACAAAAGCCGGAAATGCCAAAGTTACTCCAGACGGCGAACGCGTGCCCTGCCTGCATGACCCGGAGCTGTGGGAGAAGGAGGAGCCTTC
>JAWODS010000305.1:0-5264 GCA_046483205.1 Armatimonadota bacterium
AAGGGCTCCAGAACCGGTACCAGCCAAACGGTATCATCAGGGTCGCCAAAATCCGGTGGGTACTGGTCGACCTCTGCCGGCTTTGCTTTCTCGGAGGCCGTAATAGTCCCGTCGGCATTGCTATCCACATACAGCACCGGGGTGGCGTCCTGCATCGTGCACAGAAGCGTCTTTATGGAGGCGGTCTGTTCCCCTCTGCCAAACTCGAAAGTTGCCTGCTTCACCGTATCGGCTTTTATGAATTCCGGCACACTCTCCGCAGACAGCAGTGGCGCCCGGGTCTGGCCGTAAGCGGGCACGCCCTGAAAATCCCACGCATCTACGAATTGTATTTCTCCGGCGTGTGCCACACACGTGACTGCGACAAACACCATGATTATCATAACTTTGCGCATTGGTTCCACCTACCAGTCTTCATCAACAGGATACAAATCGCTGTAGCGTGTCAGGACGTCCATGCGGCGCTCTCTGGGGCTTTCCGTCAGGCGTTTGACGACGGCACGGACGGCCTGGGCCCGGTGAAGATCGTCAGCATCGGGATCGTCCGGGGGCATGTGCTCCAGCAGTTCCACCGCCCACTGGATGTCCACCTCAGCCGCCGCGGCTGCGAGATAATTCCAGCACTCTGGATTGAGTTTCTCCAGACCACCGGCGTACGTCAGGCCTGATTCAATGACATGCCTCGCCATTTCTTCATCGGTGTGCGCGAGGTAGATCGCGAGCTGGAAGTCTTCCCTCACATTGAGGCTGGTGTCCACGTAGTTGCCGGCGCCCCGCGTGCGTAGTGAAAGGGCCCTCAGCGCAATCTGTTCGTATTCCGAGTAGCCCAGGTATCTCGCGCAGATCGCCAGCCGCACCATCTCCTGGGGGGTGTGTGAATCGCCGAAGCTCACACCTGTTGACTGCCAGCGCTTCAGCAGGGCATCCTGCGCGGCCTCGATCATCTCAGCGACGCGGTCTTTCGGCACCACCCACGCGAGCCGGGCATACGCCATCGGAACGTAAAAGTCGCTTTCGATGCCACTGACGGCATCAATGGCATCGTCCATCCTATGATCCGGGAAAAATGGGAGCATGGCCGTCAGCGCCCTGTCGCGGTCGCTCGAGCCGATCATCTCCACGATTTCAAACGCACGGTCCGGATCGGTCTTCGCCACGTGACGGGCAATATTTCCCAGGTGCCGGGCCTTTTCATCGGCATCCGCGATGCCATCGATCAGCTCCATCGCCCTCTCCATGTCTCTATCGCAGATGTGCTCGGCCGCATAGCCCCGGACATACGCCTCGTAGTCGGCACCACCGAGCTTCATGGCAGCATCAGCGTATTTGTCATAAACGCTCCAGGCAAGCTCCGGGGCAAGATCTTCGACATTCTCCGCTGCGAGGACGGAATATAGCACCTGCTTGTTGGGAATGCTTAAGGTCGGTGTGACCTTCAGGGCCTCTTTGACGCACCGGACGGCGATTTCGGGGTGTTCGTCGTGATGCTTTTCAGCAGCCTGTATCAGCGACCGGACAAGATCGTACGCACCGATGTCTGACTTCAGGACCGCCAGGGCCTCATCGAAATCCTCCGGCATGTGCTTTCTGGCGACGATGTCGTTAACCCACCACACCCTGTCTTTTTCGCCGGTGGCGGCCTCGTAGGCAGCCTGTTCATCGAGCTTCGCCAGCGCCTGGATGATCCCCATCCGCGTGTATCCGCCGGCTCCCTTCGTCTGCTGTGCGGCCTCCAGAAGCAGCTTTCGGGCCAGTTCGTGTGCCTCGGCTTCGGGCAATTGTGGCTCTCGGGGCGGCGGTGGCTCAGTCACTGATACCGGCGTCTGCGGCTGCAGCGTGATTGTGAGGTCATCGGTGCCGGTCGGGGCGGCCCCGGCGGTGAACTCATACCCGTCGGCCTCCACAAATGCGTACGCCTCACCCTCCACGAGACCGGTGAGCTCAAACTTCCCCGCATCATCGGTGATGGTCTCGGTCTCTCCGGGAGTATCTCCACGGTTGAAGACCATCGCTCCACTGACTGGCTCGTTATCGGAGTTGACAACTGTGCCTGCCAGTGTCCCCCGGTGAATGGTGAGGGTGATGGTGCCGAAGTCATGGGTTTGCCCGGCGACCGCCGTCCAGATTTCCGTATTCACGCGGTCGGAGTTTTCCGTCTCCACGCGGAACCGGTAATCCAACCCGGGGATGAGACCGTCCTTTTCGATGGTGCCGTCTTCGCCCGGCGGATCGCAATGGAGGTCGTGCGCCATATTCTCCGTACGCTCGTAGCAGATGACCCGGGCATCCTGTACAGGACTGCCGGTCTCGTCCACGACCCTTGCGACGACCTTCGCATTGAGGCCCTCTTTGAGAACCAGCTTCACGGGCTCATCGGTCTCTCCGGCTGTCACCGTCACCTGCTCGCTGGCGAGGTCGCCCTTCGATGCCCGCAGGGTCACCTTCGTGCCCTTTTCCAGTCCTGCTTGCCTGTACGTCCCCTCGCTGTCGGTTTTTTCGTTTCCCCGTATCGGCATCAGGAGGTCAGGCATAGAGAGACGCACCGCCGCCTCGGGGACAGGCCGCTGCTGTTCATCAACGACCAGTACCTGAAGCGTTTGGGCAGGCTCCAGGGCAATCTCACTGACATCCGCCCCCTCTTCGGTCACGGCCACGTTGATCCGCTCATCCCAGTCCATACTGACATATCCATCCGGGGCACTGACGTGCAGCTCAGCGTCCCCCACCAGGCAGGGGACATCGAAATGGCCGGTGTCATCGGTGCGGCCAGCGGTTGCATAGATGCCATCGGAGATGTGGATCCGGGCGTTGGCGATCCCCTCACCGGTGTCCTCTGCCACCACCCGACCGGTTACGGGAGCTGTTGGACCGCCCTCAAGCTGTACTGTGGTCCGCCTGCCTGACGCAACCCGGATACTTTTCTGCGACCGGAGATGATAGCTATCCGACGGTTGCTGTGTGATCGCGATCCGGTAGGTCCCGGGCTGCAGCTCGCTCAAAACTGCATTTCCATCCTCCTCGAACTCACACGTCTCCACCACATTCATGCGCCCATCGTGACTCGTATCTGCACCGACTTTCCCGTAGGCCTTCAATGATCCGTTCTTTAGAGCGGTGATCTCTTCTGGCATGTCGGTGGTGACCTCCATGCTGCCCGGCTGCTGAAGGCCCACGGTTAGTTCGGATACATCGTCGAGGCTCACAGACCCGTATCCCTCCGCCGTGACCGTAATAAAGACCCGGGCATTGGGCGGAATGCATTCAAAACTGAAGGTTCCGGATGCATTGGTCCTCACTTCAAACCAGCCGCTGTCGGGTGGTTCAACAAGACCGAAGCGATGATAGTCGTGGCCGTACCGCCCAATGATACAACTGGTCAGGTGGACGGTCGCATTGCTGACCGGCTTGCCGTTTTCATCGAGTACCTTTCCAGACAGCGTCTCCGGCGGGTGCAATGTCAACTCCAGCGGCTCTTTTGCGTCTGCGAAATAGGCGAGGCCATCGGGCGCAAGCCCCTCGCGGTACGCCGCAACACTCCACCGGGCATGCCTGTCTATTTCGTCATACTCGGGATCCTGCAGCGAAAACGCCCCCTTCGCATCCGTGACAGTTTCATCAATGCGCTCTGTTTCGGCTTCGCGTGCAAAAACCGTACGTGCAAGCCACACGTGCGCTCCCTGCACCGGCTCGCCATCAGCATCGGTCACAGTCCCGGTGATCGTCGCCGCGAATACGCAGCTACAGGTCAATATGAAAGCAAGTACCAAAACAGCGCTCAACTTCATCGCCATCGCCTCCGGTCGAATGCAGCTCGTGTGCGGTCCAATATTTCGACGTGTGGTACACCTTCGCCGCCCCCCCCGCACCCTCCTATTAAACAGGTGTGTTTCCGGGCACTGTTTTTGTCTAATGACTTTCAACTCCCCATGGGTTGTCCGGGAGGCACCGACGGGCGGCGCCATCTCTCCAATGCTCACCTGGCAATTGCATACAGATGGTTTCACGTTGACCTGCTTCGAACCGGAGCCTATAATTCGCTGTAGAAGGCTGCAGGGAATTCGAACAAAAAATGCCGTTTGATGGGCGGGTTCCAATGAGATACTTTAGCATTGCTGCTGCCGTCATCCTCGTCGCTGTCATCCCCGCACTGGCCCAGGAAATACCGGACTGCTCGGACTGGCAGATATATCCCGATACAGCACTCGTGCGGGACGCAGCGGCCGCCTGCATCATCGTGCGGCCCTCCGGTGGAAATGAGTACGCAGCCGCCGCGGAAACCCTTGCAGAGGGTCTGCAGAAGCGGTATGGCACGGAGTTTCAGGTGGTGCCCGATACGCAGGTCTGCCCGGAGCGGATCTCCCCCATCGGCGAGCAGTTCCGCGTTGCAAACCTGATTCTCCTCGGCAATGTCCATACCAACCGCGCGTTTCTGCATTTTTACGCAGGATTCCGCTGTGGCGCCGACAGCCACTATCCCGGCGGCGAAGGCTATGAAATCCGCAGTATCTGCAACCCCTGGGGAAACGGCCACAATGTGCTCATCGTCGGAGCCTCCACACCCGCGGGCATTCGCAGCGGAGTCCAGAGGTTTCTGCAAATCGCCCCGGATCTGCAGGACGGCCAGGCGATACTGCCCCACACCGTCGATATCCAGCCCGGCGAGAGCTTTCAGGACCGATTCGACGCATGGAACGCCGAGGCCGAGCGGTGGGAGTTTCAGCCGTTTGCCGCCCGCGACCATGTGGCCATCCACCTGTACGGCCCCGCCATCAAGTACCAGTGGACGGGAAATGACAAATGGGCAGCCGCCGCACGTGATGTGATTCACTTTTTCAACAAGGTCTATGAGGACCAGTACCCCATCAGCGACTACGAGTTCGACCCGTGGTTTCGGGCGTGGGACTTTATTGACGAGCATCCTGTCTTTACTGAAGATGACCTCGATGGAACCATCCCGCGGATGGTGGAAACGGCCTTCAAAATGCAGCGGTGTGGCAGCCGGGGAGCCAGGTACGCCGGGACTCGCCACACCACTCAGGGGAGCCTCGGAGCATTTACCTCCGCGCGATACATCAACCGCACCTTTCCCGACAATGAGAGACTGCAGGAGCTGTCATCCACCTGGATCCAGGAGCGCCGCGAGCATTTTCACTACTGCTACAGCGGCTATCGCGATGACCGGGATTCGACGGAATCGATGGATTCGATCATCTCCTATTTGCGGTGGGAAAATATTTCATGCTACACTTCATTTTTAACCCCAA
>JAWODS010000399.1:0-5782 GCA_046483205.1 Armatimonadota bacterium
ACGGCGTAATTGGTCGGCTGGTGGAAGCCCCCGAGGCTGTCGGTGAAGCTGGAGAGCTCCTTCGTCCCGGCGTAGCGCTCCCTGGTGACATTCAGGGCCCAGTCGCCGGTGGAGGCGCCACTGAGGCCGAGATGCACCAGCGGGACGCGCGCCTCAACCGTCCAGCAATCCTCCTGCTTCGTCACCGCCGCCTCCCACGGGCAGTCCCATGCGGAGGACCGCACATTGCCGCCCTGCCGCATTTCGGCGTCATACAGTGTCTCCAGGCTGTTGACGGTGAAATGGAAATAATCGGTGCGGTCGCCGCCGGGATCGATCATGAACTCCAGGCAGTCGTCGGTGTGCACGCGGCCGTCGCGGTCCGTGATGGCTGCCTTCAGATCCTCCATATTCGGCTCATCGAGCACTGCGGCGAGATAGAAGCTTTCGCTGTCGAGGGCGATTTTGAAGCGCGTCTGCGCAGATGCGGCCGCATCCGGCTTTCCCAGCAGCGAGAAATCGTTGTACCATTCACCTTCGGCCCACACCGCCTCCTCAAGGGCGCCGTCAACGGTCACGGGTTCCTCAGCCTTCAGCGCGTCAACAGCCGGCAGATCCTGTGCGAAAGTGACTGCTGCAAGTATGAGGGCGATGGCGACAGCCAGGGTGCGTTTCATGGGCCAGACCTCCGTGATATTTGATCGAAAATGCGGTCCGTACGGTCATAATTAACCGCGCGGAGGTGATTGCCCTGCCTGCAAATGTGGGAAACGTATGGTATATTGCAGATGGGTTGTGAGATAAATGTCCGGAAGAATCCTGAAGATAGTGGTGCCGGTGGTGCTGGTGACCGCTGTTGTGGTGGCGGCATATTTCTGGCTGTCGGCCGAGCCGCCGGGCGACCGACAGCAGATCATCAACGCCCTCACCAGCGCCGAGCGGGCGGCCGAACGTGGCAGCGTCTCCGGCCTTCTGCACATCGTCTCCAACGACTACACGGACGCGAACGATAACAACAAGCGGCAGCTTGCCCGCCTGGCCCGCGCAGCCCTGCTTGAAGCCGACTGGCAGGTCAGCGTCGAGCTTCACGACCTGCGTATCGAGGAGGGTGCGGCATTCACAGAGATCACCGCCACGGTGTGGCCGAGTGGCACCCCGGACGTGCGGCAGCGCTACGACATGGCCGTGCAGTGGCGCAAAGAAGGCAGCTCGTGGCGGGTTGTCAGCTCCGGCGGCTGGCAGGGCGCCCGGGCTGACTTTTTCCCCTGATGGCACGGACACGGCCGCCGGTGCGACTGGTTGTCATCACCGGGCGGTTACTCTATAATTCCCCTTACGTGTCCATCATTTTTCTATCTTTGGGACAATCATGCAATCATCTGCGGCAGATCTTGCCAGGCAGCGGCGTATCAGCTTCGTTGTCGCGCTTATGATCTTTTTGGGGCTGGTCGTTCTGTTCGAGGCCGGCCACCTGCAAAGTATTGATAACTGGCTGGGCGGGATCTTTTTTCATCTTCGCGGCGAGCAGGCTCCCTGCAACGATCTCATCATCTGTGCCATCGACACCGACAGCGTCGCCGAGCTGGGCTCGTGGCCGTGGGGGGTGGACCGGCACGCGCAGCTTCTCAGAAAGCTTGATGAGGCCGGCGCCCGTGTTGTCGCCTTCGACATCCCCAGCCTGGCCACCCTGCGTGCTGACGCCTCCTCATTTGCCGGAATTGACACGTTTGCCGACGCAGTTGCCAGGTCCACGTGTGCAACCGTTTTTCCCGCGGTGCTTGAATCCGGTGTTGATCCGGATCCGGAGGCCACCGTCAGTCGCATGAAAGGACGTTCTCTGGGGGCCGGTCGGCTACCGACGCCCCCAAATCTGCAGCCCGGCAGGATGAGCCTTCCGCCCGGGGCGCTGATTGACGTCGCCGACGGTCTCGGCTTTTTGAACGTGTTTCCCGACATTGACGGCACCGTCCGCGAGATACCGCTGCTGGTGTCGTACCGCGGCAGGATATATCCGTCTTTTTGTCTGGAAAGCTTCAGGCTTTTCCGGCGCCAGCCACCGGGCGCTTTAGATTTCAGGGCGTCGAAGGTGGCTGTCGGCGATTTTGCCGTCCCTGTTTTATCCTCGGGGGAAATGCTCGTCAACTACCGCGGAGGGCACCTGCATTTTGACACGATTTCGTATTATTCCGCCTATTCGTCCTCCCCGGAATCGCTGGCGGAGAGAGTTAATGGCAAAGTCGTGCTCGTGGGTCCGATCAGGTCGGATATGACTGAACTTTTCGGAACCCCCATTGATGCGCGTCTGCCCGGGGTGGAGTTGAATGCCAACGCCGTTGCGAGCATGTTGACCGGATCAGTCCTGCGGCGGGCTCCGGATTGGTCGGTCATCCTGCTGATGGCGGGCATCGCGCTGTTGCTGGCCCTGGTGGGGCTTCAGACAGGGGTGCTTCGAGGGACCCTTCTGACCGTTGCTGTCCTGGCGATCAGCATGGGACTGGCGTACTATCGCTTCGGTACCGGCCTGCTCATTCCGATGGGGGGCCCGTTTATTGCGACACTGCTTATCGGTTCCGTCCTCATCATCTTTTCGGCGACCATCGCCGACCGCCAGCGTAAGGAAGCCAATATCTCCCTGCAATCCCACATGCAGGCGATCACGTGGATCGGGAGGCTCATTGATTCCAGCCTGGAACGCGACGACCTGCTTGAAGAGATCATGCGGTGGGTGGAGACCGATCTGGAGGTCGAAGCCGTTTCCATGCTGCTGGTGGACAGGGAGACCGACACCCTGCATTTCGAAGTGGCCCTGGGCGAAAAGGGCGAGGCGGTGAAGGACTACGTGCTGGACATCGGCGAGGGCATCGCCGGCACCGTCGCCCAGACCGGTGAGCCGGTGATTATTAACGACGCCGTCCGCGACCCCCGGCATCACCAGCAGATTGCGCAGGAGATCGGTTACCCGGTGGACAATGTCCTGTGTGTGCCCATGCTGCTGCGCGGCGATGTCATCGGTGTCATCGAGGTGATGAATCGAACCGATGGCATGCCCTTCACCGACCAGGACAGCGCGCTTTTGACGGTCATCGCCCAGGAGGCGGCGCTGTTTTTAGAAAACGCCCGTCTTTATTCGATTCTGCGCAACCGCGTTGATTACGCCAACGCCGAATTGAGGGAGGCCAACAAGCAGCTCGCCTCTGAAAAAGCGAAGATCGAGACGATGGTCGAGGAGATGGTCGATGGTGTAATCGCCACCGACCGGGAGGGCCTCGTGGTCCTGATCAACGAGGCCGCCAAAAGCATTCTCGGTATCTCGGAGGCCGAGACCGTCGGCGAGGATGTCATGACTGTCCTGCAGCATCCCGACCTGGCGCGCCTGATGGCCACACCCGTGGAGTCTTACGGGGGCGTCTATACGGAGGAGATTGAAATCGGTGAGGGCCGACCCATGGCCCTGCAGGTGTCCGTCGCAAGCTATGGTGACGAGGAGGAGATTGGCGGAAAGTGCATGATCCTCAGTGACATCACCGAGCTCAAGCGTATCGATCAGCTCAAGACTGATCTCATCGGCTTCGTTTCCCATGAGTTGAAGAATCCGCTGACCAATATCGGCCTGTATTCACTGCTCCTGCAGGATCACATCCATGACGGGGATGAGGAATTGCGCGAAATCGCCGAGGTCATCGAACGCCAGCGAGTGCGCATGGGACACATCGTCGAGGACTTCCTGAACGTCTCGCGGCTCGAGGCGGACCGGGAGCTGCCCGTGAAGCAGGAGCGTATCAGCGATATCGAAACACTGATCCACGACATCGTTGACGTGTACTCCCACGTTCGCGATGAGCACATTATCCAGGTCAATCTGCCGGACAGCCTGCCGGATCTGTGGGCCGACCCGACAAAAGTCGAGGAGGTTCTGGCAAACCTCATAAGCAATGCTATTAAGTTCTCCCCCCAGGGAGGGCGGATCCAGATAGCTGCTGAACCGTCGGCCGGTATGGTCAGGTTCTCCGTGAGTGACGAGGGGATCGGGATACCCGAGGAGGAACGTGAGAATCTCTTCCAGCGCTTCGAGCGTCTCGGGGCCGGGGCCTCACGCATCCCCGGCACCGGCCTGGGGCTCTTCGTCTGCAGGCATCTCGTGGAAGCTCACGGCGGCGAGATATGGGTCGAAAGTATCGAAAATGAGGGCAGTACCTTCTATTTCACCATCCCCGTGTATCGCGGGCAGAGCGCTGAAGACACATCGGAGACTGCTGCAGATGAGGCCTGAACGGCTCCGGCCCGGCACAGTCGTGGAGCTGAAAAAGAAACATCCATGTGGGGGAACCCGGTGGGAGGTTCTGCGCGGCGGAGTGGATATTAAAGCCCGCTGCACCACCTGCGACCGCATCGTGACCCTCCCGCGAAAGAAGTTCACGCGCAGCATCAAGCACATCATCAATGACGATCCCGAAAGCTGAGACAGGAGCGAAGCTGCCATGCCGACGGTTGAAAGCACAGTGACCATTGACGCCCCTCTCGACGAGGTGTACGCACTTGCACGGGATATCGAGGCATTCCCGGAGTTTATGGACGATGTCGAAGAGGTCGAGATTCTCGAAAAGACCGACGACCGCCAGGTCAGCCGGTGGGTTGGTGTGGTCAGGGAGTTCAACCGCACCATCGAATGGACCGAAGAGGACTTCTGGGACGATGAAAAGTACGCATGCGACTTCACCATGACGGAAGGGGACTTTTCGGCCTACTCCGGCACCTGGGAGTTTCACAACGCCGACGGCGCCACCGAGGTCCGCCTTGAAGTCACCTATGAATACGACATTCCCCTGATCGGCAACCTGATCAAGGGCATCCTGAAAAAGAAGATGCACGAAAACTGCCAGAGTATGCTGGCTGCAATCAAGCAGAAAGCGGAGGGGTAGCCGGCACCGGCGGCATTACCTCGCTGCTGGTCCGTGTGCATCTGCGGCAATAGTGCCTCACAAAAAAGCAACTGGACTCGGCCTCTGGAGTCTGGCAAACAACAGCCCAATTCGCCGTGGCTGGGCCTGCGATTTGATTCGTTGGTCGTTACAAATCGCAGGTGGCGACGCTGTTTGTCGCCTGTAGGAGTTTGCTTGCAAACTCCAAATGGTGATTGCGCGTGCAATCAGCTACGCTTCCAGCCCGAGGCACTGCAGCAGCCGTGTGTGGCCCCGGCTCAGTCTCGGCTCCTGCTCCAGTGTGACTCGATGGTGCCGCCGCCCTCGAGATTGTAGCGCCAGGTTATTCGACCGGGAAGCAGCTCTATGGCCTCCACCAGATTTCCCCTGTCATCGACAAACGTCCGGACGGAGACAACGACAGCGGTGGACATCTCGACCCTCAGCTTCTCCGGCCCCGCGGTTTTGGGCACAACGACAAGAATGGCATTAGAAGATCGTGTACCGTATTTTCTGCAAAAAGGTGATGAGCCATGGTAGAGTCTCCTGAAGCGCTGTGACAAGCAGGCAAAGGAGATGACTGGCCATGGCTCAGGAGAAGTATACTGTAACGATCGAGCAGGTAAAAGAGCTTTTGCAGCAGGATGGAGAGTTTCTTCGACCCGCCACCCAGCAGGTTGCCCAGGAGGTGCTCGAATCGGAGATGGATACCCTGTTGGGAGCCGGCCGCTACGAGCGGGCGCCCACCCGCACCGGCTATCGCAGCGGCTCGTATCCGCGGACGCTGATCACCCGCGTCGGTGCGCTTGAGCTGCGTGTCCCGCAGGATATATATATAAATTATGTTTTTTCAACTGGTCATACTTTTTACTCTGATTCCCCTG
>JAWODS010000441.1:0-23458 GCA_046483205.1 Armatimonadota bacterium
GATGCCGATGACGAGGGGCCATACGAATACACCGACACGGGACTTGAGCCGCAGACGCTGTATTACTACGCGGTCACGGCCACCTCCGAAAGCGGCCCCTCGACCTCCGTGGGCAAATGGCGCAAGACGGTTGACGACACCATGGACGCGCCCGACGATGTCCTGAATCTGGTCTGCACCGACGTCCCCGATGACCAGGGGAACGGTGTGGTGGTCAACTGGGAGTATTCCGGCGACCAGGTTAGCACTTCAGCAGCCGCCGATCCCGTCGAGCGCTTCTACATCTTCCGCCGCAGGTACTATGGCGGTGCCTTCGTGTTCGTTGACGAGGTCCTCGCGGATGGTTCCAGCAGCTATCAGTACACCGACACCGGGTGTACGCCGGGGTATGTGCTGCAGTACGCGGTGCGGGCGTATGACGGCAACAAGCAGTCGGTGCCGGTGTTTGATGAGTTCATGCCGACAGATGATGTCGCGCCGGAACCTCCCGCGAGCTTCAACGTCCGCTGGAATCCGCAGGGCAACGGCCGGAGCATGCGGCTGGAATGGGACGCTTCGCCAGATGACGGGGCCGGTGCCGATGATGTGCAGGAATACTGGTACTGGCGGCGGATGATCCCG
This sequence comes from Armatimonadota bacterium, assembly GCA_046483205.1. Classification (GTDB taxonomy): domain Bacteria; phylum Armatimonadota; class Zipacnadia; order Zipacnadales; family UBA11051; genus JBKHJK01. Next base: position 622 of record JAWODS010000441.1, read on the forward strand.
GGCGGCTCGCTGGAGCTGGTGGATAAGCTCACAGCCACCGACAGCGCCAGTTACGTGTACCTTGACCAGAACCTGCAGGTGGATACGGTTTACGAGTACTACATCCGCGCGTGGGACGGCCAGAACCAGTCCACCGCGGGCTATGACAAGGACCGGACGAAAGATACCTACCCACCGGCCGCCCCGACAAACTTCGACGCCACCTATCTCGGCGCAGGCAGCGGTGTGGAACTGACCTGGGACGCCTCGCCGGATGATGGCGGCGGGCTTGATGATGTGGCGACGTACCGGATGTGGCGAAAGATGGGCACCGGCGACTATGAGCTGCTCGATAGCGTCGAAGCCACCGACTCGGCAAACTACACCTACACCGATAGCACGGCAGACGACGGCGTGATGTGCGTGTACCTACTGGAGGCCCACGACGGGTACAACCGCTCCGACCAGGCCTACGCACAGGTCAATACAGAGACAGCATCCGTGGCCCACGTCTTCGCTGCGAAGGCTGACCCGTACATGATTGGCCTGCCGGGTGGCGCGACGGTGAATACGGGCTCTGTTGCATACTACAGTGCCGAAAGCGGAAAGCTTATTGCCGCCGATGGCACAGTCGCCGGACAGGGCTATGTCGCGAAGTTCGAAAGGGCCGTCGAGACAGCCGCAGTATCCGACAACGGCGTTGTGACGTATCCGGTCAGGCAGGGTTGGAACCTGGTCGCCTCACCGTTCACGGAGCCAATCGGCTTCGATGGGGCGGAGGGTCCCATCCTTCCGTACGCCTGGACCGACCAGGGCGACGGATACGAGCTTGCTGCGGCCGTGGATCTGCCGGGCATCAGCCAGATGCTGCAGCCGTGGCAGAGTTACTGGGTCTATGCGGAAGCTGACGGTGAACTCACCTTCCGAAAGACCGCAAAGACGAGCAGTGTGCAGACCGTGACCGACGGTGACGGCTGGCTGATGCAGCTTGTCGCACAGGCCGATGGTGATGTTGACGCCTGCAACTGGATCGGCGCGGGCACCAGCAATCTCGCGATCCCGAATCCGCCACAGCTCAGCAATGCGGTTGACCTGCACATCGCCGCCGATAAGCCAATGGCCGCCAGCACACAGGCCTCCGCGGCGGAGATGAGCTGGGATGTCGTGGTCACCAGCGCCACCGATGACCCGGTCACCCTGACCTTCCCGGACCTGTCGGCGGTGCCGAACAAATACCGTCTGACGCTGGTCGATGAGACTTGCGGCAGGACTGTGAACATGCGCACTACCAATGCCTACACGCTGCGGGGCAGCGCACAACTCACCATCACCGCCACGGAGGGCAACGGGAACACTCTGACCGTGAGCGGCGTGAGCACACAGCAGGCCGGCAGCCAGGCGACGATCGCCTACACGCTGTCTGCAGATGCGGACGTGACGGTGAACATCCGCAACATCGCCGGCCGCACCATCAGCCGGATCCCGTGCGGCGCGGAAACCGCTGGCGTCAACTCCGCCACCTGGAACCTCCGCAACACCTCCGGCGCAGTGGTCCCCTCGGGCACCTACCTGTGCACGATCACCGCCCGCTCGGACGACGGCACCCAGACGACCGCCGCCCGCACCATGCAGGTCAGGCGCTAAACAGTCGCATCCGCAACACGCACCTCAGGGCCGCCTTCACAGGGCGGCCCTTTTTGCGTGTTCAATCTTTTACGTTGCCAGCGGATGCGCGCTGACTGCGCCACGCAACTCTCCCTCATTCACGTGCAGGTAGATGGCAGTGCTATTAGGGCGCGAGTGCCCCAGTATGCGCTGGATCTCTACGAGGCTGCACTCTCCGCTCTGCAGCAACAATGTGGCAAAGGAGTGGCGAATAGTCTGCATGGTCACACTCTCAGAGTCGACGTTGGCACCTAGCACACTCTTCCAGATGCGCTGCATGCGAGACGGGTAGATCCGGTTCCCATGTGTGGTGGTGAACAGGTAATCGTGGTCGCAGTCGTCGGGTCGGAACTCCAGCCAATCAGTTACGGCTTCGACAGCTTCCTCTACCAGCGGGACCACCCGCATCTTCGAGCCGTTACCCCGGAAGGTCACTGAACCCTCCTTCAACGCTACCTCCCCGGTACGGACCGCGATGAGTTCCCCTCTTCGCATTCCGGTGTAAATGAGCATGGCGATCGTGGCGTGGTTGCGGACAGCACAGAATACCGACCAGCTCTCCTGAGAGGCCCTGAGAAGCTCATCAAGTTCATTAGCCCCAAGGTACTTGGGGAGCTTCTGATCCTGCCTGGGGGTGGACACCTGGCTGAGCGGGTCTTCTTCGACATAGTCGTAGGCTTCGAGGTACCGCCAGAAGCTCCGCAGACGGTGCAGATGCCGCGCAATGGTGGCGTTGGAGAGCTCCTGCTGGTGCATGTCCACCACCTATCCGCGCACGATCCTGCTGGTGGCATTGTCGGTTTCGCGCTCGATACCGTCATTTTCGATGAATGCAAAGAAGCGGCCATGATCTTAGCCGTAGGACGTGGCAGTGAGATGGCTGTAACCGCGTTCTGCTTCGAGGTAAACGGCAGAATCCTGAGCTTTTGTGCACATATCCATGGGAGTTATGGATACGGCGAATTCGACGTAAAGGTGTACTGGGAAACGTGACTGACCTGCCCCATACTTAAAGTGACACCGGTGGTAATGCGGTACTCAGAGCGTCCTCTGCAGATACAGCCCTGGGTGGAGGTCTCAGCAAAGCTGAACCCGGAGTGCAAGGCTGGCGCTTCCCGGGCAGGCGGTCTGTAACCCGGTGAACTGTGTGGTCTCATAGTGTTGTAATGCCTTCGTCATCGTTCAACGAACACTTGTGCCTCTTTTAGCGCAGCGATGGGCCCCAAAATCCATACTGTCAGCCCTTATGCCACCGCCGCCCGGACGCTCCTAACGCAAATCAGTAGCACCAGCGAGCGGACCCTGGATGTCTCAGCACAATAGCTATAGTGGTCCGTTAAAATGCCGGGGGGAGCGTCGCCAGGGCTGCGCGCGGCGCGGTTTAGTGTGCCCCTGGGAAGACCTGTGGTCAGGGGGTAGCCGAACGACTCGAGCGCGAACCGCGCCCTGTCCGCTTGCGTTAGTAAGGGGGCTTTTGACGACCTTTGTGCAGCAGGTCCACTCCCCTCTCAGCGCGAAGAAAGTGCCCACGAGTATCCATCGCTCATCGATCAGGAGGCGCAGCCATGCGTTCAGGCACACTCGCGGCCGTTGCCGCATTGCTGATTGTTTCCGTTATGCCATGCCTTGCCGACGACACCGACGGTGACGGCATCTCCGATGATGCCGAGAAGCACCTCGGCACATTTGTTGAGCAGGCCGAGGAGTTCGTCGTTGTCAATGAGGACGGTGTCGAGGCCGATCGTGGCGAGGGCTACGACTCGTCCAAGGATGTCGTGAGGGTGGAGTTCGCTCACGTGGCCGAAGACCGCTACGTCTGGCGGACCACCTTCGCCGCCCCGCCGGTGCTGGAGGAGGCCGTGCATCACATCTACGTGGATGCTGACTCCAACCGCGAGACCGGTCGTCCCAACGAAACCGGCACCGACTACATGCTCAGTATGAGCAGCGGGCGCCCGTGGTCGAATTACTATCTGCCCGACGGGACCCGTGCGGGATCCGGGCCGGTCGTCTATATCGCGACCGAGGGCAATTGCCTCCTGACCTGCGCCGATGTGGAGTTGGGCCATGACGAGCAGGGCGTGCGCTTTGATATGTGGGTGCTCTCCCACACCGCCACGCGTGAGCCACCGATGTCCGACAGCACCGGACGCTTCACCGTGCAGGGAATCCCGCTCAATGACCGGGAGAAGATCATGCGGCCGGGCGATTTGACCGAAAATACGAACGTCGCCGCCACCTTCGGCCTGGACATTATTCGGCCCACACTCAGAGACGACAGCAACGTCGTTGTCCGCTACGATGAGCTGGAGCTTGACGGCTATGAGGTGGACATCCAGACCTCGCGCCGCTACGGCCACCTGATCGCCCGCGGGAACGGTTCCACGGCAAGCTACACCGTCGAGGAACGGGGCACATATCACGTGGGCTTTTTGATGTACGACGACGGGCATGACGAGCGAGTGGTCATTCGGGTGAATGACGAGTTCGAGGGCCTCGCAGCCGCCAAAGTGAACAACAACCGTCACTGGATCTACTGGCTGGATGACCCGCGTGAGCTGGAGGCCGGCGATACCGTCAGCTTCGAGGCGGTCGGCTCCGGCGGCAAGCACGGCATCGCGCGGGTGCTACTGATGCCTACCCCTCCGGAGGTACGCGAGGTCGAGTACGCAGTAGAGAATACGCACTGGATCGCGCCGGTCGGCACAAAGGGCGAAGTCGGCATCTCCTGGACCACCACCTGGCCGTCGGATACACGCTTTGAGTACGGGGAGACCACGCAATACGGCCAGGTTGTGAACCGCGAGAACCACATGCTGCTGCACCGGGCGCACCTGACAGGTCTGGACCCCGGAACGACCTACCACGGGCGCGGCGTCGGAATCACGCCCGAAGGTGAAACGTATGTCGGTCCGGACATCACGTTCACCGCCGAGGGCATCCAGCCTCCGCCCACCATCGAGGGGACACATGAGTTCCCGCTGACCGTCCGAAACTGGCATGATGTTGACGCTCTGGGCTGGCCGGTAAGTAACGGCGTGCCCTTTCCGCAGGGGCATCTCGCGGATGTGGATGACATGCGCGTGATGCACGAGGGCCGGGAAGTGATGTCGCAGCTTAAGCCGCTCGGCACCTGGCCGGACGGATCGATCAAGTGGGTGCTGGTGACCATCCTGGCGGACGTGCCGGCCGGGGATAGTGAAGAATTTGTTGTTGAATACGGCAGCGAAGTTGACAATATGCTCATGACCTCTCGCGTCAGGCCCATTGCCCGGGACGAAGGCGACCACGTGACACTCAATACCGGCGAGATGCAGTTCACCATCGACCGCCACGGGCAGATCGTGGGGCCGAACGGACCGATGGTGACCGAGCTTGTTGATCTGCACCGAGGCCTCTTCACCTCCGATCTGGCCGATGCGGAGATCACTATCGAGAAATACGGGCCGATCCGTGCGGTGGTGAAGACCGCCAGCGATCTCGTCTCTGAGGACGGCTCCAACAGCTTCCACATTGAGCAGCGCATCATGGCCTATCAGGGCCATTCCTTCGTGAAAGTGCAGCACACCTTCATCAATGACAATGCCGACAGCGAGTTCACGAACGTGGAGCGCATGAGCTACGTGGTACCTGCTGGCGCCGACGCCTGGCAGGCAGAGATGGCGGAAAGTGAACCGGTGACGCTGCAGGCCGGCCAGAGCCTCTGGCAGCGCCGCGACCGCGAGTTTATCGGCCCCGGCGCGGAGCCTGCCGAGGGGCGGATCACCGGGGCACTCATCGCTGCGGACAGCTCCACCGGCATCTCACTGCGCGACCTGTGGCAGAACTATCCGGGGGGCTTCGCGATAACCGACAACTCTGTGCGCGTGAATCTCGCACCAGACTTCGATGCCGGATTTTACGACGAATTCCCCTTTGAGAAGGAGGGTCACCAGCTTTACTACTATCTGCGCGACGGAACGTACACCTTCAAGCGCGGGATGGCCAAAACACATGACATGCTGCTGGACTTCGCGGACGGCACGGCCGCCAACGCGAAGATCTTCCAGCGCCCCCTGCTTTTGACGGCACAGCCGGACTGGTACACGGGTTCGCGGGCGTTTTACAATGTTGCGCCACGAAACGAGGAGCTTTTCGCGGCCTATGAGGAGGCCGTGGATCGCAACATTCAGAACTACATCGCGGCACGCGAGCGCCAGCATGACTTCGGCATGATGAACTACGGCGACTGGTATGGCGAGCGGGGCTCGAACTGGGGCAATATCGAGTACGACACCCAGCACGCGTTTTTCCTGGAGTATATCCGCTCAGGCAATCCGGACGCGTTCTTCCTGGGCGACGCAGCCGAAGTGCATAACCGTGACATCGACACCGTGCAGTGGTCCACCGACCCCACGGAGGTCGGAGCGGTCTACGTGCATCAGATGTGCCACGTGGGCGGGTATTATGATAAGTCGGTACCGGGCACCCTGGGCTTCCCGCGCGCCGGATACACCGTCAGCCACGCGTGGACGGAGGGTCACTTCGACCACTACTTCCTGACCGGCGATCCACGCTCGCTGGAGACCGGCAGGGCAGTCGCGGACTTCTTCGCTCACAAGATGTTCAGCCGCCCGTACGACTGGTCAAGCTGCCGCACCCCGGGCTGGCACCTGATCATGAACGCCGCAGCGCTGGCAGCTACGAACGACCCCTACTATCTGAACTCCTCGCGCATCATCGTGGACCGGGTGCTGGAGACGCAGGACGTCGAGCCCCGGGAGCTGCATGACTATCAGAAGACAGAGAACTACACTCACCAGGTTGGCGGGTGGACGCGGCAGATGGTGCCCGGCCACTGCCACTGTGAGCCACGCCACCGCGGCAACGCCAACTTCATGGTCGCGATCCTGCTGTCGGGCCTGAGCTACTACCATGACGTCACCCACGAGCCCGCGGTGAAGGAAGCAATCATCCGCGGTGCGCACTTCCTCGTGGATGACATGTACTCCACAGAGACCCACGGCTTTAAATACACCTCCTGCCCGAACATGCGCTACCGGACGGGCGTTTCGCCGCTGTACGTCGAGGGCATCGCGCGGGCATACCGGTGGACGGGAGACGAGAAGTTCCTGGATCCGCTGACACACGGCCTCGCGCTGGGCGCGGGCGGTTCCAGCTACGGGAAGGGGTTCTCGATGTACTATCGGGCTGCACCGAGGCTGCTTGCGGATCTGGCGGCCGTGGGGCTGACGCTGGAGGAGCGCGAAAAACCGGAGCTTGTGAAGTTCGCGAAGCCGCAGTGGATGAAGGAGATGCCGGATGAGCGCATGGTTGTGATCCAGGCGGAGGATTTCACCGAGGAAGGCGGCGGCAGCGTCGGCGTGATGGACGACCGTCATGCCACCTGGGGCACGATGATCACCAAGTGGCACGCCGACATTGGGCACTGGCTGCGCTGGACCTTCGAGATACCGGAGGACGGTCATTACCGGGTGATTTTCCGCTACGCCACCAGCAGCGAGAACACGCGGCGGAGGGTCGAGATCGACGGCGCGGTGCCGCACGAGGCGGCGGAGGCGGTGATCTTCCCGCCCACAGGCGGCTTCGGCCACCACCCGGATGACTGGAAGTACATGACGCTGGCCGACGCGGGGGGCAACGAAATCAAGCTGCAGCTGAGCGCCGGCGAGCACACACTGACGATGACGAACCTGCACGATGGCCTGGGGTTGGACTTCGTCGTGCTGGTGCGGGAGCAGTAGCAGCCACCGGTCCCTCGGTGGCACGGGCGCCTATCGTGACTTCTATGTGTTGATAGATGCTTGGGGTGGGAACACCCTGGTCACAGTGAAGTCTTCATTTGCGGGGGCCCGCGCAACTGCTGTTGGACGTCACAACTGCACCGCGGGCGCGGGAAGCATTCCAGAGCCCCTGGCGGCTTCGATGAGTTGGTCATTGTTGGCGACGGCGAGTCTATTGCACATGTGGTGCAGGTGGACGTACACAGTGCTTTCGCTTATGTTGAGATAGTCGGCGACGGTGGCTGTGTTGCCTTCCTCGGCGTAGATCTCCAGGACCTAACCAGCGTGGGCATAAGACGGATTATGAAGACGGACGGGGCGGAGAATGCTCTCATCAATATAAAACGATGAGTGCGGATGAGTAGGTAGAATGGAGAATGAAAGTTATGATTCCTCCTAACATAGTGCGGGCGCATTGGGGACAGGCTTGAGGTCTTGCGCGCTCTGTGTTTTGCGAAGACCATGGAACGCTCCACACGGACGCGTTCGTATGGAGCTGGTTGTTCGAAACCGATGATACGCTTCGTGGGGAGAACTGAGCGAGCCAGGCCCATTCTTGCAAACACAAAAGATGCGAGACCCTTCGTTCCCCACACATCTTCTGGCAGCTGTATCCGTGCCTGTTGTGACACTGCCGGCGTTGATGCCAGACGGACCGGTCCGGGGTGACTATGTCTTACTGCACCCGTGCTAGTGCGTGCTGGGGATTGAAATCCTGGACCGTAACGATGTGGGGGTGTTGCAGGCCTCCCGTCAGCTGGGTGACACGCCGGGGAACATAGATCTCCAGTTCCGGGAGGGTGACGATCCGGTCGTCGTTGAGATCCGCTCGCCCCTGCAGGGCTTCCATAAGCCCCACGGTGAAGGCACCGTGACCATGATCGGTGTTTTCAAACGAAAACTCGTCGCCGCGGGATGAGGCCAGTACGACGATTCCCGTTCGGCGCGTGGCCTCTGCGAGCTGCTCGTTGGTGGCCTGCCGTTCACCGAGCTTTGTACCCGAATGGCAGGCATCGGCAAACATGAGCTTGCGGGCCGGTATGTCATTCAGTGTTTCTACGATCTGTTCCCACGGGATGCAGGTGCGGGCCGGATCGCGGATAAACAGGTCGTGGGAGGCGAAATAGAAGCTTCCGTCGGCCTGAGCTCCATGTCCGGATAGGAAGACAAGGACGGTGTCGGCCGAGGTGGCCTGTTTGAGAGCCGCGAGTCCGTCGCCGATGTCCTTCACGCGGGCTTGTTCGTCAGTCAGAACGGTCGCATGGACATCTTCGTAACCCGTGCCCCGCTGCTGCTCAAGCAGACGGGCAATAGCGGCTGCATCGTCGGCCGCATACTTGAGGTTGTATTTCGGATTGCGGTATTGGCTGACGCCGACCGCAAGCACGTATAGATCGCCAAGCACCGGTTCGACATTCGGACGCAGAACGTTGACAACAGCATCCGCGCGGTTTTTCTCATCATCGTACACACTTGCTCGAATCGTGATATCGCTTTGCCCCGCCGGCAGAGGCACTGCCGCGGTCAGGAGCTTCTCAACCGTGTGTCCGGGGGGCCATTCCTTCGCCTCCAATGCGATCGGCTTGGCCTCGGTGAAGATCGGCTTCGCGCCTTCGACAGGAAAACCGTTGACGTAGAGCTTCAGTTGGTTGATCTCCGCATCATCGGTGGCCTGGACGAGAACGCGCACGGATTCACCGCTGATGGTCGCTGCTTCTTCTGGCTCCAAAAAAAAGCAGGCCGGGGGAATGCGCTGCAGCGTAAGCGGTTCTTCGGTAATCTTCTCGCCCCGCAGGGCCTTCCGCACGAGGTCGGGTCGCCGGAAAGTCTCCTCGAACTGATAGAACGGGACCAGTCGATTCCCCAGATGCCGCCATTTGACGGCATGGTCTGCGTCGAGAGCGCAATCATAGTAGCCTTCGGGCGTGGCGGTGAGCCACAGCTGGCGTTCCTGGTCGCCGTCAGCGGGTTCCACCGTGATCAGCGTCGCGGCCAGTCGCCGGTCACTCAGGCTCCAGATTTCGACGGTGCCGTCCGCAACCGCAACAATCAGGCGGTTGCCGTTGGGTGAAAAGCTCAGTGATCGAACCCATCCCCCGGAGCGACTGATGCGTTCCATGACATCCCCGCTTGCGACATCCCAAAGGAAAATGTCACCCTCGCGGGTCGCACCGCTCAGGATCGATCCGTCCGGCGAAAACGCCAGCGCCAGGATCTGCATGGACAGGTGGGAAAGCTCCTGAACAGGCGAGCCGTCACTTGCGTTGTGAATCGCAAGTCTGCGTGGCGTAGAGGTTGCGACCCTGGAACCGTCGTGTGAGAATGCGCAAGCACTCACGCCCGTTATTGCAGCACGCTGCAGCTCGGCCAGCCTGCGGCCGGTGTCTGCGTCCCACAGGTATGCTTCGCCCCCGTAGAAGTGTTTGCTGTGCGCACCGGCAGCGGTGATGAGGCGGCTGCCGTCGGGCGAGAAGTCCATGTCCAGCACATGATTGGTATGCCCGGGGAAAGAGTGCAGGAGCTTCCAGTTTTCGGTACTCCAGACGCGGACCTCTCCCTGCTCGCGGTGGTCAGAGAAGCTGCCCGGACCGCCAAGGCAGTAGCAGGCAATCTTTGACCCAGCGGGTGAGGCCGCGACCGCCTGCAGGTCATGCCCGCAGCCCTCGATCTGATGAATCAGCTCCCCCGTCATTGCATCCCACACGGCGACGTTACCGCCATAATTGTTCGGGGAGGTGAGCGTGACTGATCCTACGACCTTCTCAGTGCCCGCAAGGATTCCCAGACCGCGGATCTCGCCATCCGGAATTCTCTCGAGCCTGAGGTCAATTCGCCCCTCAGCGAGGTCCCATATGTGTGCGCCGGTGCGTTCTGTGCCGGCCACCAGGCGGTCACCGCCCGGGAAAATGGTGCCATTTGCAGCGATGTCGCGCCAGCCGCTGAACATGTTGCGGCCGCCTTCTGCGCTGACCCCCCAGGTGTTCGCAGCTGCCGCGGGTGCAGGCAGCGCCAGGCCCATCGTTGAGGCGATCTCCGGTCGCCCCGGAATATACGTCATCTCGGTGAGCACCCCCATCTCGTCGTCCAGTTCAATGCTCCCGAGCATCTTTGTGTGCTCAATATCCCATGCCTGGATGATCTCCATCGGGTAGTGGGGGACGGGATGGTAACCAACAATGAGGTGCTCGGCATCAGGGGAAAACGCCAGTGCGCCGACTTCGAGCGCATAGCCCTCGGGCGGGGTCCCTTCGAAGCTGCGTATACGCTCGCCGGTCTCGGCGGAATGCAGATGAATTGTGGGCCCTTCGCGCTCCCCGATGGCAATGATGCTGTCATCGGCCGTTGTGGCGAGAGAGGAGATCCCGGTCTCAATCTCGATGGGATCCCATTTCTGCTCCCAGGTTGCCGCTTCCCACGCCCGGACACCCCCGACGCCCAGAAGTGCCCCGAAATCGCCCAGCACGTCGGGATTGCCCACCGCATACAAGACATCTCCCGCCGCGCTGAGATAGAGATGCGAAACGGGAGTGCCGACGGTGAGCTCAGTTCCCTTCTCGCCGTTTGACACGTCCCAGAGCACAACGGAGCCGGCGGCGTACCCGGCGGCCAGGCGCGTGTTGGAGATCCATTCGAGGGCATGCGCGGCACCGGGCGGTCCCGCAAGGGTGCGGAGGAGCTGTCCGGAATCAATATCCCAGACACAGACTCTGCCTTTCACCAGGCCCGCGCCGGTGGCAACACGGCTTTTGTCGGGGGATATCGCGACGGCGTTGACGGAGGTGACGTGGCCGCGCAGCGTCCGGATGAGTTCTCCGGTCCGTGCATCCCATAGCTTTGCGGTCTGGTCGCGGGAGCAACTGGCGAGGAGACGCCCATCATCAGAATAGTCAATGTCGAGAACACGATCCCCGTGATCTATCTGGAGCGCGAGTTCAGGGCGCTGCGCGTTTTCGGCCCCGGCCACCGTGATTGTGAATCCAAAAAGCAGTATCGCGAAACAGGCGTGGAGGGACGTGGGACGAAATGACCGCACTTTCTTCACTCCCAGGTGCATGATGTGTTCGAAAACAGCGCATGAATTCCGCACACGGCAAGCGGCGAACCGGGCGCAGAGGGGACGCCCGATTAGTTGTCGTGCAGCCACAGTCTCCGACCGGCGGCGTCCGTGCTGAGAACGTCGTTGCGTATCAGCGATTTTGCGTGGCCGTCAATAAAGCCGCAGTTGGCGCCACCGTTGTGACGATCGTCCACATAATATAGATACTCAGCATCGGGCGATGGGTGTGCGATCAGGCCCTGTTCGATGCACGTGGGCCAGTATATCCATAGATTTCGGGCGTCGCAAAACAGTATCGCCTCCGACGGATAGCTGACCATTGCCAGAGAAACGTGGGTGTTGCCGTAATCGGTCCGCTCGGGCCCGTGGGGGAAGTTCCAGCCATAGCTTTGCTTGTCCGGCGGATGATCGGACGGGCAGTTGACGATATCGGCGTTCTTCACATCGGGGGTCAGGGGGCTCGGAGTGACGGGATGCCCGAGATGATACAGCAGGTAGACATAGTCTGGCAGGACCCCGTTGGCATGACACGGCAGCATCTCGTCGTAATCCTGCGCATACATGTGAATGCCCAGTATGAGCTGCTTTACGTTGGACAGGCAGCTTGTCTGCCGCGCCTTTTCGCGGGCTCGGGCGAATGCCGGGAAAAGGATGGCCGCAAGGATCGCGATGATGGCAATAACCACGAGTAATTCGATCAGCGTAAACCCGCTCCTGGTCATGAAGACCACTCCTCAGGGCCGCAGATCTACTCTCCTTCAGCACTCCACCAGCACTCACCGGGCTCGCACTTTGCGGCCTCAGGTTTCAGCCATTTCACATGGCCGTCCACGAAGCAGTAGTTGCACCCGCCATTGTGTCGCCGGGCGGCGGCAGAATTCGGACGCGCCCCGGTGTGTTCGTTTTCCGGGGGTCTGGTCACACTGCTCCACCCTTCGGCTTCGGTGATCCAGATGCACCGGGATGGATAGGCGATCGCGGAGTCGCTGTGGACCCAGCATGGCGGAGTTGGGGGGCCGGATATTGAATGCACCTCGTTCATAGCATACGCCGATTGCTTCGCATCGGGTGTGAGATCCATGCCACCGGAGAATTCCACGTCGAATTTCGCGTTTGGGCATTGGAAGATCTGGAGGTTTTTGCAGTATGGCAAAATGGCGGTACGCCAGCTGTAAACGGATCCGCCTGGGCCGTACCAGCGATAAACCATGGCACCGTAATCGTCCGAGTACATCCGACAGGCCAGGCCGAGTTGCCGAATGTTTGATGCACATGCGGCCTGGCGGCCCTTTTCTCGGGCTTTTGCAAAGACGGGGAAGAGTATGGCAGCGAGTATAGCGATGATTGCGATGACAACAAGTAGTTCGATAAGTGTGAATCCTCTGGTTCGCATCGAGCGTCGCCCCCCTGGGGTACTCCTATGCGCTCATGTCATCACGACGGAAACATATGGCACCTATCATGGATATGAAGAATAAGCCATACACAAGAGATATTGAATTGGCCCATTATGTCTGTCGGCGGACTGCCTGTCAAGTTTATCTGGCTGGTAGTAGACGGGGGATTTAGCAGGCGCTTTAGTTCTGGTAGCGAAAAGTAAATATATGACCACGAAGGGACAGACGGCCGAGGTCACGCTGGTCTTCACCGACATCGAGGCGTCTTCGAGACTGTGGGATCGCCACGGTGCTCGATTCGCTGAGGCTCTCAGAGACCACGACCGGATCATACGTGAGACTGCGACCCGGAATTCGGGCCGGGAGGTCAAGCACCAGGGCGACGGTTTCATGCTTGCCTTTGCTTCCCCGTCCGCCGCCGTCAGATTCGCGCTGGCGGCACAGGAGGAGCTGGCGAACCTGGAATGGTCATCAGGAACTGGATCGCTTCGTGTCCGGATCGGGATTCACAGCGGCATGGCGATCCGTATGCCTACCGCGGGTGGGGCGGTGGACTATTTCGGTCCTGTGGTGAATCGGGCCGCGCGCGTGTCTGATGCCGGACATGGCGGACAGGTGCTGATGAGCGCTACAACCGCGCGTATGGTGGAAGCTCAGTTGCCGGAGGCCGTCGGTCTGGTTTCTCTCGGTTTGCACAGGTTGAAGGGCTTGCAGGAACCGGAGGAAATATTCCAGCTTGTCTGGCCCGAAGTCGAAGAGATTACCTTTCCGCCTCTGAGGACGCTGGATTTGCATAATCACAACCTCCCCGTCCAGTTGACGAGCTTCGTGGGGCGTGATGCAGATGTGGCGGTTCTGCAGGCGGCCCTCGATGCGCCGGAGTACCGCCTCATTACGCTGCTGGGACCGGGCGGTGCGGGAAAGACCAGGCTGGCGCTGCAGGGAGCGGCCGAGTGCATCCATCATTTCCAGGATGGTGTCTGGCTGATTGAGCTGGCCGAAATCGAAGATCCCGCTCTGATTCCTGAGGAGATAGCGACCACGGTGGGTTTACAGCTCTCGGACCCTCAGACCGAGCTCGTCGCCCAGCTGTCCGACCGTGAGATGCTGCTGGTGCTGGATAACTTCGAGCATCTGTCGTCTGCAGCTCCGATAGTCGCAGACCTCCTGAAGACCGCCCCGGGCGTGCAGTGCCTGGTCACCTCGCGCCAGGCGCTCCGGATAGCCGGTGAGCGCGTGATATCGGTCGAACCAATGTCAGTGCCTTCCCCGGGGATGCCGCTTGATCATCTGGTCCAGTGCGACAGCGTGCAATTACTCACCGACAGGATCCGGCTGCATCGTCCCGGCTGGTCGGTCAACGCGGACAATGCAGGGAACGTCGCGGAGCTGTGCACCGCTCTGGAGGGCATACCGCTGGCGATTGAACTGGCCGCATCGCGACTGACGAGGATGTCGCTGCGGGACGTAGTGAAGCGTCTGAGCGACCGATTCGCTCTGCTGAAGACGCGCCGGGCTGACGGTCCCACCCGCCAGCAGACGCTTCTGGACACCATCGCCTGGTCGTACGATCTGCTCCCTGGCCATCTGCAGGAGCTTCTCGGCGATGTCTCAATATTTTGCGGGGGATTCAACCTCGATGCAGCGGCGGCCATCTGCGAGAGCGATGACGTCTTCGAAGGTGTTCTCGACCTGTGCGAACATTCATTGATTTCCCACGTCGAGGCTGATGAGTCGCGATATACAGTTTTGGAGACCATCCGGGAATTTGCCTCCCGGTCAGTAACGGATTCGCATGCTGCCGAACTCCAAAAGCGTCACTGCTCGTACTTTCTGCGACTGGCACAAGAGTTGGATGCTTCCGAGGGTGGGCCAGATGAGGCGGAAGCGTTTAGCAGGATGGAGCGGGATCTTGCGAATATGCGGGAGTGAATGGATTGTGCTGTCAGGTCTCAAATGCACGGGGAGACCGCTGCCTACGCAGCGGCTCTGGGCACCTTCTTATGGCGGCGGGGGCATTGGGAGGATCTCCTCCAGCGTCTTCAGATCGGCGTTGAGGCCGCAAAGAAGGCGCATGGTGAAGTCTCGGTGCTCCGCTTATTCTACTTGAGAGCCGCTGCCGCTCACGATCGGGGCAGTCCTGCAATTGCGGAAGACGCCTGCGAATTCGGACTCGAGCATGCCCGTCGTCTTAGTGATACAGAGAATGTCGCTCTTTTCACAAACCTCTCGGCCCTCATCAGTGACCGGGACGATCCCGATGGAGCTCGTCGAAAACTCCACCAGAGCCTGGAGATGGCCCGATCAGGGGCGCACGGGAGAGTTGAGGCCATGGCATTGCATAATCTGGGACTGGTGGCACAGCGCCAAGGGGATACTGATGAGGCCAAACAATTCTATGAACAGGCACTGGTGATCCGTCGGGAGATTGGCGACCAACGGGGAATGGCTGAGACCTCCAACAACCTCGCGATCTGTGCGTGGCTCAGCGGCCAGAGCGAGACGGCCCGCAGGCTGCACTGTGAGACCCTCGACGCATACCTGACCCTTGATGATCCGTTCGGAATCGCTGTCGCCCTGTGCAATGTTGGTGAACTCGAGGATGATCCCGGCCTGGCCGTTGAGCTGCTTGCCCCATCCAACCGGGCGCTGCAGCACCTTGGTTCCCCACATCACAGTCATTGCGCTACCCTTCTCGCAGAGGCTCGATCGAAAGCCGGAGAAGTGGATGTCGAGCCTCAAATCCCCTGGCGCCGGGCATTACGCGAAGCCGCAGAGAAGGCCGTGAGGACTTTCGAGGCCTGATTTCCACTGCCGTTTGCTTCAGAGTTGCGACGGTTTCAGTCTGCATTTGCCATTGGAGAAGATGTCTTCCGCACCTGTCGGTTGAACTTTGCAATTCGGTCATCACAGGTCGCGACAGGTCTCTGCGATTCTTACGACCTTTAGATCGGCGGGACAAGAACGCACTATTGCCATGCCTACCCTGAATAATTCATGAGTGCAAAGCAAGGAAAATCGGAGAGACGCGGAAATGGCTATGTAATCAACATAGAGCCTGTTTCCGGAGGTCTCCCCGATGATACAGAGTGTTCGCCAACTGCAGCTTGGAAACCTTGGTGGCAAAGAGATTACTGGCACCTTCAACAAGGGTGATATTTCCACTGACGGCGGTGCATTTTTGGTCGAGCGGGCCGAGCGGAAGGTGGGCATCGTTGATCGGTTCAGCACAGCAATCACCGATCGGCGCGATCAAACCAAAGTGGTCCACAGCATCGCCGACATGCTTCGGCAGCGGGTTTTTGCCATCGCCTGCGCCTACGAGGACTGCAATGATTTCGATGAGCTGGCTGCTGATGGGGTCCTCAAATGCGCGGTGGGCCGCCTGCCTGAAACTGATCCAGATCTGGCCTCCCAGCCGACGCTGTCACGGCTGGAGAACTCAGTGACCGCGACTGAGCTGTACCGGATGAGCGAGGCTTTTGTGGATGTATTTGTAGAAGGGCAGGATGAGGCGCCTGAACAGATAATTATCGACGTGGATGCCACCGAGGATCCGGTGCACGGCCAACAGCAGTTCGCGGCCTTCCACGGTTACTATGGGGCAAAGCCCTGGAGTTTGCAGACGGCGCAAACGTCCACATGAACACTGCTATCTGCCGTTGATTGTGACGGCTCGAGCTGACGATGGACCGGATGAACTCCTGGCAACGGTGCTGCGACCCGGCAAAACCCACGCCGGAACCGGTGCGGTGACGGTGCTCAAGCGGATCGTCGCCCGACTGCGGGAGGCATGGCCACAGGTTCGAATCATCCTGCGGGGCGACAGCGGGTTTGCAAAGCCGGAGTTGTACGAATGGTGCGAGCGTGAGGGGATCGAGTATCTCATCGGCCTGATTACCAATCCCCGGCTGTACGAGCTGGCTGAGCCTCATCTGCAGGCGGCTCGCCGGGAGTACAGGGAAACCGGCCAGAAGGTGCGCCGGCTTCATGAGAATGGCTATGCGGCCGAAAGCTGGTCACGCCTGCGCCGCGTTTTGATCAAAGCTGAAGTTCTGGATCCCGGCGACAATCCCAGATTCGTCGTGACCAATATGAGCGGCGATCCATTGGAACTGTACGATCTGTATTGCATGCGCGGCGACCAGGAGAACCGCATCAAAGAACTCAAGCGGGACCTGGCGATAGACCGGACCAGCTGCCATCGCTTCGCGGCCAACCAGTTTCGGCTGCTTATCCACTCTGCGGCCTTCGTGCTGCTGAGCTTCATGCGTCGGTGTCTGGCCGGAACGGAACTGGAAAACGCGCAGGTCTGCACGCTGCAGCGGAAACTTTTGAAACTCGGTGTGCTGATACGCGAAACCTGCCGCAAAGTGTGGATGGAATTCGCCTCAAGCTGCCCCGTCCAGCACCTCTGGCCGCTTCTGCTGGACCGAATGAGGGCGTAGCAGCCTCCTGACCAGACCAAAAGCGTCCCTCCCGGCCAGGACTGTGTCTGGACGGCGGATTTAAGCTCAAAAACACTCCAGTCGGCGCCCGAACAGGTGCCGAATCGGCATCCGAGACAGCCCGACCGCACGCACCACCCGAATACTGAGCAAAACTGCCCAAAAATACCTGCAAACCAAAAACTCATGAATAATGGCAGTTAACATAGCGTATGATCCGTTCATTTCGGGAACTGTAGATGGGGAGCAAAGCCCGGTCATGCTCATCGAAGGTGATATATACGATGAACTTGCACCCCTTTTCCCGCCTCGTATCCGAAATGGTGGTCTGTACCTGTATATCGGCTATTTCCAGAGCTACCTGTGGGCCGGTGATGTCAAGTCCTCAGGGCCGGAAGAGGCCACAGTCGAATACGGCGGGAAAACCTGGCGCCTCACGGCCGGTCGGCGGGCGGCGCACGTAGACGAAGGCAATCAGGAATTCCCGACGGCACCCCTCGCGATCAATGGATATCTTCATCTGCCGGTGGAGATAGTCGAAGCAATCTCCGGCTGGAACGTCACGTACCTGCCCGGCGAAAACCTGGTGAAGATCGATCGCCAGGTTGAGAAGCAGGACGAAAAGACTGACGGCGAGTGAGAGCGCCGAAAACACCATGAATCACCATAGTGTAGAGTCGCCCCATAGAATTTCAACGCCTGGGAGGCTTGTGTGGCCATGAAACCCTGTAAGCACATGATGCTAAGAGCGACGGGCATTATCTTCCTGTTGATGATGGCGGGTAGTGCTTCCGCCGTTGAAGAGGGGCAGTTCCGCCCGCAGGTGGAGGCGTTTATGGCGGATGAGGCGGTTGTGGAGGTGGAGGTCGGGGAGCGTCTGCGGACGGAGGATGTGCGCGAGTGGCCGGATCCGGGGGTGGTTCGGGTGAAGCTCAATCCCATGGCGCGCAGAGATGGTGAGCCCGTGCATTCGGCCATCCTCGACGAACAGACCGGTGCCGTCCGTGGCTTCATCGCCGGCGAGCCCAACGGCCCTGTGCCGATGGACGTGATGCCGGAAGATGATGCAGTCGCCATCGCAAAGCAGTTCGCTCAGCGGCATCTGCCGGAGCTGTTTGCCGATGGTGGGGAGGTTGACGTGACTGTCGGGGACGAGATCAGCAGCCGGGGCGGGCGCGAAGTGCACCTGCAGCGAACCGTCAAGGGCGTCCAGGTGCCGACCGTCGGTGATCTTGAGGTGCGCGTGTATGACGGAAAGATCGTCTACTGGCGAAAGCGTCATGTCCCGTTCGATGACGGCCTCCGACTTCCTGGCGAAGTGACTCTCGAAGACGCCCACGACATCGCCGCCGAAAACGTGCCGCACGAGCAGTTTGAGCCGGTGTTCTGGTTCGATGAGACGCACAAAGTCGTCGTCACCGAGGACGGCCAGCACAATGTGTGGGACCTGGTGGCAGAGATCAAGCGGCCCACCACGCCTGACGACCGCCTGGGGCGCTTCGGCCACTGGCAGATTGATGCAAACTCCGGAGACGTGGTGCTGAGCGAGGCGCTCGATCCCAACGATCACCGTGATCTGATCTCGCCGCATGTCCGCCTCCCTGCATGGATACTGACGCACAGATGCGCTGATTCTCCATGTGAAGTGGAGAATGCCCCGTGCCGGCATCGCAGAGGGGCGGTGTTTCACTCTTCGATCGTGGACAGCTCATAGGCCCGTGCCCGGGCGCCGGCGTGTTCGGGGTGATCCGGTGCATACTCTCACTCGGCATAGAAATCCAGCACCCACTGGTAGCTTCGCACAAGACCGCCCATGGAATTGGGATTATTGAGGGCTTTTTGCATCTTCTCACCCGGTGTCTCGTCCCCCCAGGGCTGAACGAGACTGCCGTGGAACGGTTTCAGGCGTGGGTCAAGCGCCGCTTTCACATCCGGCTGTGATGCTCCGGCACGCATATACACCCGCGCAGCCTCGACCATATCGTACTCTTTGAGGAGTTCATACAGGCTGGCACCGGCAGCGGCGGGGTCCTTGATATCAAGAAGCACCCTCACATCGTGCTCCCTGCAGAATGCCAGCACCTCCGACAGCAGCGGCATCCGGGCGTCGCTGAATTGTGGATCCTTCCACGAACCGGCGTCGAAACCGTTGAGCTGTTCCCATGTGTGTTCCGAAAGCTTTCCGGTGCCGCTGGTTGTACGGTCGAGAGTTTCATCGTGCAAAAGCACTATCCGGTCATCTGCGGTCGCCCTGAGATCAACCTCAATGTACCGCGCTCCGAGGCTCACAGAATGCTCGATGGCGGCCATGGTGTTTTCGGGCACTGGCTCCTCGCCGCCGCGGTGAACCACCCACATCGGTTTGCTCCATGGGTCGGGCTTCAACGTGGGGAAGGGGCCTCCGTGGACCTGGTGCCACAGTTTCGGATCCGCCTGCAGCGTTTCGGCGGATATGTCCTCGCCATCGAGGAGCAACACGTTTCCTCCGACGATGGCCGCTGAAGTCACCTGGCCATCCTGCATGGAGACGACGGCGAACGCAGCATCTGTTAGCAGCCTGCCTGCAGGAGTGTCAATCTCGATGTCGGAGGGCTCGAATCGGCTGAGGATAATGTCCACGCCCGAGGTCGTTTCCACGGACAGGGCAATTGCCTCACTGTCAGCGGGCACGGGGAGGCGGGAGAGCGAGCGGAGAGTGGCGCTGTCTCCCATGGACCCCTCGTATATCGTGCAGAAGCTGGAGATGCCCTCATCCGCGTCGTGGCGGCGGACGATGTAGGGGATGGTTACGCCGCGGTCGGTGTCGCGGTGATCGCGCTGGCCCCAGCCGTCGCCGATATAGGTCGCCTCTCCGGGCTGGCCGCAATGATGGGCGCTGAATGAGTAGTCGTCATCAATGGCCCAGGTGGCCGTCCAGGTGTCAGGGCTTGCGGCTGACTGGACGGTTTGCAGATCCAGCCGGTCTCCAAACTCAAAATGCAGCTCATGGCGCGTCCATTCATCGGTGACCGGCACCGGGCCGAAACCGGGATGTTGACGGTCACCGGCACTGGTGGGGTCGTTCGGCCAGCGCACCATCCCGACATTGCACGCACCCGCGTCACCACGGATCCAGAAGCTCACAGTACCGGTGGCGATTTCCGGCATGGTGGGGGCATTCACGCCGCTGTAGCCGTTGGTGTCGCCCATGATCAGCGCCTGGTTGACACTGTTGTCGTCGTCTTTGCCCAGCGTCTTCATATACGCGCAGGCGTCATCGTCGTGTCCGGTCTCGGATACGCCCCATTCGGCCGCTCCGGCGCCGCTGTAGTGGTTCCAGCCAACGGGTTTGCCGGTCTCCGGGTTGATATCCGTCGCCGAGGGATTGACGGCAAGCTCGGTTCCATCGTCCAGTTCAATCGAGACATCATCGACATAGATGACATCGTCTTCGCCCGTACAGTGGAAGCGAAGACCGAAGTGGATCGGTTCCGCCCCGGTGTCGAGCTTGCCCGGCGTCAGATCAATGCCGGAGACCTCGTAGTCGCTGTTGGGGCCGTGGTACACAAGGTCACGTGATGCGGGAGCCTGGATGCGGAAGATATCGGCGATATAAGAGTTGTCCGCGTGCTCAACCTGCACAACCGTTCGCCGGTACACATCCGTCTGCGGATACGCCTCCGACGAGGCTTCCATGACTTTCACCTGCGAACCGGTGTGGAACAGGTTGAATTCCCCTCCACGTCCGGAACGGCGTTGTCCGGCCAGGTCCACCATTCCGGTGTTGTGGGCGAAGGTGCGGGTCGTCATCTTTTTGTCCGGGTGGTCCCACAGGTACCCCAGATCGGTCAGAAGCTCGTGGCCGTCCTTCCAATAATAGAGGTTCAGACTGTCGTAATGGTGATGGCCGCCCCAGTGAGTGGCGCTCAGCAGTGCCAGTGAATCCCGTCCGTGTTCGCCCGCCCGTACCTGGCCGAGACAGAGAATGGGGAAGAAGTTGTCTTCAAAATGCAGCGGGGGAGCGTCTTTTTCCTCCAGCCCGGGATCGCGGAAGAACAGCGCGGTCTCTTCGTGACAGTCCGACAGGTCGTCCCCGGCGTACTCCTTCAATAGAGCGAGATACTGCCCGTTATCGGGATAATTGTCGGCCAGCAGTTCGGCGAACCGTGATCCGAGAGCGCTGGTCCGATAAGAATCAGCATACGGAGGATACTTCAAGTCTCCCTGCAGCCCCTCAAACATCCGCTGCCAGACGAGCCGGTATTTGCCCTCGTACAGGTTGAGATTGTCAATGCGCTCGCCGTCGGCGTCGGTGTAACCGGGGGGATCAGAGTAGCCGCGGATGGCCTGTGGGAGCCTGTAAATTCCCCCCAGAGACATCATCGCATAGGCCGGGGATTCGGGTGTGCAGCCGTCCTCGAGGAACCATTCGTTCATCGTCAGATCCCAGCCCTCCAGCCCGAAGCGCACGAAGCCCGGATGGGCCAGCGCGATACCGACCATGGCGGTGACGATGCGGTTGCCGACTGACTTGTTGTTGATCCGCTTTTCACCAAACAGGTGGATACAGCTTTCCAGCAGCAGGTCGCGCTCAATGATGATCTGCTCGTCCTCGGAATACAGCGGCGTCCCGTCAGCTCCGGTGGCATCGCGGGTGAACTCGTAGGCCTGCAGCATGTAGAAGGTAAAATTCAGCCCTTCCATCCCCCCACCGCCCGCGCGACAGGTTGCCCAGTAGGGGGCATACAGCGTACGGTCGGGTTTGTTTGGCGGATAGACGAGCTCATCTTCGGGCAAATCGCGCAGGCACAGACCGGCGATATGCGGGTCCAGATCGGCGATTTCACCGTACTTGCTGATTATCAGCCAGTTCGGATACACCTCCGCAAAGCGCAGCAGGATCCTGCGGACGGCTTCGGAGTATTCCGGTTTACCGGTCAGGGCATAGGCCCGCGCGAGGCGGTAGGCATTTGTCTTGCAGAATGACTGTTTGGAATGTCGCACCTGGCCGGTGAAGTTGGGCCGGTAATGTGAATAGCCCCACTGCTTGAAAGTCTCGCCCTCGTAGAAGGTGAAAACCTGCCCCTGTCCCTTTTCGCATGTGGACCGCAGCTCAATCGTCTCGGGGTATTTCTCATTGGGGAAAACGGTGCCACAGTTCCGGCAGGTGACGACATCGGGATTGTCCAGCGACCATGACCACGCCCCGCCCGGATGCTGTGAAATGCCTTTGTCGCGGCAGGCTGGACACTGATAGCAGGGGAATGGCGTCGTTTCCGGCACCATCTCCTCGAGAAACTCTTCGCTGAACAGGTCAACGACGTCGGCGGCCTGCGCATCAAGAGCTTCGGCATACTCGGCGGCCCATTCGTAACGCTCGATGTTCTCCCGGGCGTTTGCGAGGTCTTCGGCATTGATGTATCCGGCAGGGTGTTCGACGGTCTCGCGGTATTGCTCCCACGGTGACCAGTCCATCAGCGGCTCGTCGGGCACCGCCCAGGCTGTAGTCATCACGCACACTCCCATCAC
>JAWODS010000009.1:0-3505 GCA_046483205.1 Armatimonadota bacterium
ACCGATACGCCACCGGCCATAGACGCCCGCCTGGATGATGCCTGCTGGGATGCGGCTAATGTGACCTCCCCATTTTTGTCTGCGTCGGAGCCCGGCATGCCTGACGCACAAACCGAAGCGCGGGTCTGCTGGGATGACGCAAACCTGTATGTCGTGTTTGAGGCCTTTGATCCGTACCTGGAGCCGAAGCGCAATATGCTTTATGCGGTGAAAGCCGAGGCCAGCGGCCACGACGCCCGGCTTTTTGCCGGTGATGACGTGGTGGAGCTGTTCATACAGCCGCCCGACAGCACCTATTACCACTTCGCCTCCAATTCCGCCGACGGGTTCCTCGAAAAGACCGCCGATGATAAGGACTGGGATGGGCAGTGGGAGTGCGCTACACACCGGGGCGAGAGGAGCTACGTGGTGGAGATGGCGATACCCTTCAATACGCTCAATGCGGCTCCAGATGGCACCTGGCGGGTCAATTTCGCCCGCGAGCGTTCGGCGATCACCGAATGGTCCACCTGGAGCGGTCTGACGGGACAGTTCCACCAGCCGGAGAAGTTCGGCTTCCTCGAGTTCGCCGAAGCAGGCCCGGCAATCGGTGCGGTGGAGCTCACCCGCCAGGACAAAAACGCCGTCCTGCGCACGGAGGTTGAAGGCGGTCAGAGCCCCAAGCTATCTGTCCGAATTTCCGCGGGCGAAGCCGAAAATACACAATCAGCGTCCGGAAACGGAGATCTGGAGTTAGTGGCAGAGCTGCCTGATGAAGCAGCCCGGAGCGGGGCGTACACCGTTTCGTACGTGCTGAGTGACGGCGACAGCGAGTTCCTTACCTCTCCTCCGATACCACAGCGGCTCGCCGCGGCCACGGTACGTATGTCTCTTGAGACCAACCAGGCCCGGGCGACCGCCTTCCTCGATGGACACGAGATCAATCTCGCTGATACCGAAATACTCCAACTGCATCGGGGGGTGAACGTTATCGGCGTCAAAGCCTCGGCCACCGGCGACGATCCGGCCGTCACGCCCGAGCTTTCCACCGACGGCCCGGTGCAGGTGCAGTGGCTGGCCCGTCCCGCTGAAGACGGTGACCAGTGGCTCAGTGAAATACCTGCTGAAGGCTGGGCCCCCGCCGCCGAGAAAGATGAAGGGCTGTGGACCGCCGACAGCGCCTCCGATGCACAGTTCGTCGCAGTGCTGTACGCCGGGGATCCCGCGCACCAGCTTTTCGCCAACAGGGATGTCTATCATTTCCCTAAAGACAGCCGCCAGCTCTTCCGGTATTACCTGCACAGCCCCGGTGATGCGCCGCTCGATGACTACCGGATGATCCTGGAGGTGCCCTCAGAGCTTGAGTACATCACCAGTGAGCCGATTTCCGGCGGCCCGATGACTGTCGAAAATCTCGGCGAGGTCACTCGCGAGGGCGTGCAGATGACCCGCTGGGCGGTGAGCTACGACGCCGGCCCGCCGCAGGGTGTCGAGATCTCGATTCGCCTGGGCGACCGTTACTACGGCCAGCGTCTCAGCCATCTCCCGGTCCTGGCGGCCGGAGGGACCCATGACTGGACACACGTCAGCACCACCATCACTATTCCTTCCGGTGCTGTGAATGGCGCCATCGTGCCGATCAAGTGGAGAAACCGGGGCATCGAGGGGACCTTCTGGGCCGATAATATCGTCATGCGCAAAAAAGGCGCACAGGAGCCGGTCTTCGCAACCGATTTTGATGAACCCGACCGGGAAAGCTCGTCGCGTATCAAGCCCGAGGGACCGGACGGCTCAAACTGTGTGAAGTTCGTCTCCGTTCACAAAAATGCCGACCAGGCGGAGGCGGTGTGGCTGGACACGGTGGAGTTCGAGCCGGATGCACAGTACACCGTCGAGGCGGATATCAAGTGCGAAGATCTCATCGCCCATGCACAGCGGGCACTGGCCGGCCTGCTTTTTGCCGCCCCCGCCTCCATCACCGAGGGCGAATATCCGATGTACACGTACTTCCAGTCGCTCGGCGGCACCGTGACAGAGGTGCCGCAGAAGAGCACACTGGTGGTGCACGAGCCGCTCGCGGACGTCAGGCCACAGCACGCCCGCCTGATGCCCTTCTATTCCGGCTCCATGATCCTCAACCCGGTGGTTGCCGAAGCGTACGCAGAAAACTGCTGGAAAGCCGGCTGCACGTGGATGTATGGACAGGCGTCGAATAATGTGATGGTCCATCTGCGCGACCGCGGGGTCAAACTGGTGCGTCCATTTCATTACGAGGAGTTTGGGATACCCGCAAACATGCACGGCTTCCTCGAGGAGCATCCCGAAGCCCAGGGATACAATTTCAACGGCCAGCCCGTGGAACATCTCGCCTGCCCGACGTGGATGCTCGCGGAGGGTGACGAGGTCATCGCCGGAGTCGGTCGCTTCATGAAGGATATTCACGACAACGAGAAGTATGAGATCGGGATTTGGGACCACGAGCGTCCCATTTACGGCAACGCGGGAACGTGCAGTTGCGACCGGTGCATGGTCGCATTCCGGGAGTTTGCAGATCTCCCGGACCACGTCGAGCTGACGCCTGAAACAATCGTCGAGGACCACATGGAGCAGTGGACAGAGTTCCGCACCGCGCAGAATGCCGAGCTCGCCGGGCGCCTCCGCGACATCGCCCACACCTTCGACCCCCCGGCCGGGTTCGCCGTCTATTCAGGCTGGCAGTCGGAGCGCACGATGCGGCATTACGGTGTTGACTGGGCGAAGATGGCGCCGAACCTGGACATGGGCGTGGCCGGATATGGCGGCAACGAAAAGCTGATCACCGATACCGCCGAGGCCCTCGGTGACACTCCTCTGATCGGCTCCGAGCGCTGGTACCGCAGCTACAATACCGACGATGCGGGGTGGATGAAGGAGGAAGAATTCGCCAACAGGATCCTCCGCCAGTACGTCACCAGCGGCTGTGAAGGCGTGATGTGGTGGTATCTGGCCTCAATGGACGGTGGCGCCTTCCATTACACCTCAAAGGCCGCGCAGATCATCGCAGAATACGAGGACTTCTTCAAACCCTCACAACGCTGCGATGAGAAAGTGAAAGTCAGCGGCCTCGACGGCTTCAACTGGGCGGCATTTGAGAAAGACGGCACGGTGCTGGTGTTGCTGATGAACTTCTCGGATGAGCCGATCGCACCGGAGGTGACGATAGGCGAGGAGACGCTGAAGCGGGACATGCCAGCCTACGGGACCGAGGTGCTGGTGGTGAAATAAAAGCAGGCAGATTACGCAGCAGGCATGCCAACCGTAGCTCGCCCACATGTTGCTTCACTCTGCGAGGCTGTAGCGCTAAGGCGCACGCCGCTTTTGACTTGAAAACTCACAGCACCGGCCACGCTGGCGCCGTTTCATAAGGCGGCCATCAAACACCAGCGCAGCCGGTGCTTTTTCTTTTTCAGGATCCCCCCTGGGGGTAAGTACAAAAGAGAAAAGAAATAAAGCAAAGAGTACACGCAGATATTTTTCAAGATTACCA
>JAWODS010000022.1:0-15556 GCA_046483205.1 Armatimonadota bacterium
CGCGCCTTCTCCCGGGCCCTGGCAAAAACGGGGAACAGGATTGCTGCGAGGATTGCGATGATCGCAATCACCACCAGCAGCTCAATAAGTGTAAAGCCACGTCTGTTCGTCATCTGTAAAACCCCTCCAAACCTCAGATTATATGTGGTGTTCGCATTATAAGCCTCTTCAGGATAATTGGCAAGAATCCTGCGAACTGGACTCGGGCAGGAAGTGCAGCTCATTGCAAACAACGCACAAAGCAATGAGCATTGGGAGTTTGCGGGTCGGTGTTTAGCGTTGACACGAGCACTCCCTCTGCACGCGGGGGCTCGGCCCTGGCGCCTGGCACCCCCCCCCCCGTGGCTCGGCCTGCGATGCGCGCCGTTTGCGGAGCGCAGGTGAAAATCTGTCGTCTGATTTTCAGCTTCCAGCCCGAGTCCAGTTCCTTCATCCTTAGAAAGTTGTCGGGACCTGGTGGGCCCATGACTCGGGCTGGAAGCTGGCCGCAAACAGCGCGGCCACCCTGGATTGGGGCTTCGCCCCGGCAAATCCAGGGCCGAGCCACGGGCATATTTTTTCAGCCCTCCAGCCGAGCCACGCGAGGTGGGGCAGCAAACGACCGGCGGGGGACGAGCCCCCGGCCCTACACGGAACGGCGGCCTCCCAAAGGCCTCGGCGGCCTCTTCGGCGAATGGATATATGCTTATCTGCCATCCAGATCGACTGCCGGGAGGCTGTGTTATGACGGATGTGAAAAATGAAAGCATCATTCAGCTTGATGATGATTTTGGCCATGCCGAGGTCTCGCCGCGGCAGGGGATCACCGCGGGGGAATACGGGACATGGCTGGTGGAATATACCGCCGGACCCAATGGAATCAAAGTCGGCGGATCGGTGCGGATTATCCCGCCCGTGTTCGGATACGTGCACTGGGAGATCGGGAAAGTCACCGCCTTCTGCGACAACCCGAACGTGCACCTCGAATGTCAGGCCTCCAACATGTGGCCGCGCACCACGCACCATTCCAATTACCCCGTGGTGACGGTGATCGTGTATGGCGAAAAGATCGAGGCCGGTGAGACGATCACCGTGAAGCTCGGCGACCAGGGCGGGTATAACTCCGGCCGCTTCGTCCGCACCCGGGCGCAGGAATGGGCGGGACGGACGCCCTTTATGGTGTCCGTGGATCCCATCGGCAATGCGCGATTCGAGATCGAAAGGGCCAATGCCGACCGGTATCACAAAGTGGACGGCGACCTGTGGGTGGAAGTGGAGCCTGCCGAGCCGGAGTATTTCCGGGTGTCGCTGAAAAACCCGGGTGAGCCGGGCGCTCCTCTGCGGGTGACCATCACCTGTGAGGACGAATACGAAAACCCCGTCCGCGGCTATGAGGGCAGGGTGCGGCTGAGCTCGACCGCCCACATCGAGGGACTGCCGGAGACGGTACAATTCACTGCCGACGACGAGGGGCACAAACACCTGCAGATCCCCGCGCCGGAGCTGACCGGGCCTGTCTGGGTGACCGCCTGGGACGGCGAGAGCGAGGCCATTGGCACCTCCAATCCCCTGCAGCCGGGCTTTTTTGGTGATCTGCAGGCGTATTTCGGCGACCTGCATGTCATGACCGGCCAGAACCATGAGCCGAAGACCTTCATGTGGGGCGACACGGAGACCGGCATCCTCTACGCACGCGACGACCGGGGGATGGACTTCACCTCCATCACCAACACCGGCGGGCAGTGGCCGATTGATGGCGAGATGTTCGCGAAGTACAACGACCCCAAAACGTTCGTGACGATTCCGGGCCGTGAGTTCGGATTCTCCAGCGGCCATAAGAACGTCTATACGATGTCCGATGAATGGGAGGCGCCGCGGCCGTCGGGCCCGGCGGATCTGCCCGAGATGCTCAAAGACCGCGACGCCATCGTCATCACCCACCACCCGAATACGCACTCGGAGACCGATCCAACAAACTGGGGGCCGGCGAACCTCGATTCGATCATCCCGGAGCTGGAGCCCGTCATCGAGATCTGCCAGAACCGCGGCTCCTTCGAAAAGGAGGAGGTCGGTGAGGATAACGTCTATTTCGGCGGCTTCGGCTCATCGGTGCAGAGCGCGCTGGCGATGGATTACCGGCTGGGATTCGTCGGCGGCACCGATAACCACCGGGGGCTTCCCGCATCCGGCCGCAGCCACCAGTCGGGGCTGAACTACGATGAATACGTCACCGGCGGCATCACCTGCGTTTTGTGTGAAAAGCTGACCCGGGAGGCGATCTTCGAAGCGATCCGCGAGCGCCGCTGTTACGCCACCACCGGCCAGCAGATCCTCGTGGACTTCTCCGTCAACGGCCAGATGATGGGGCGGGAGGTGGCGGTTGAAGAGATCGGCGCCGAAAACGAGCGAGAGATTGCCTTTAAAATCGCCGGGACGACAGCCATCGAAAAGATCGTCGTCGTCCGCAACAACGAGGACGTCCACACCATTACCCCGGAAGCCGGAACGCGATTCGTACAGGGCACGTGGACGGATGAGACACCGTTTGCTGATGCGGTCAATGAGCACAATTGCGTGTATTACTACCTTCGGATCACGCAGAAAAACGGACATCTCGCCTGGCCCAGCCCGGTGTGGATTGACGGATAAGAGGCAGCAACACAGCCCCAGTCATTCCCCTGTGGTACGCAACCCTTACCAGAGACCATCGCCCGGTGTATGGTTCTGTGTCATGGGTAACCCTTAGCAGAGACCGTGGCTCGGCCCTGGATTTTGTCGTTTAAAGCCAGGGTGAAAACGAGCCATCCAGCGTTTTCAGCTTCCGCTGGAGTTTTCGTGATTTCACGAAAACTCCAAATGCTGATTGCACCTGCAATCAGCTACGCCCGAGGCACTCTCCTTCCCTGTGTGAGCAATCTCAAGTACAAAAGAAGCCTTTCGTGCCGCTGATAGGGTTTTGCTTTGAGGCTCTGCGGATGGGTGTGTCATGACTCGGCCTGAAAGCTGTGTCGGTTGCGAATGGTCTAATGCGGGCCGCCGCGGACCAGCTCCATCAGCTTCTCCTGCATCTCCGATTTCAGCTCCGGCAGATCCTGTGACAGGTCCTGTGTCTGGTGTTTGTCTTCGACCACGTTGTACAGGCGCTCGGTCATCAGCTTCTGGTCCTGGATATACACATACTCGTCCTGCCACACGCACCAGACCTCCGAAAAGGCCGTGATCGCGCAGTCGTGCAGGTGCTGGTCCTCGCCCGCGATCATCGGCAGAAAGCTCTGTCCATCGGTCTGCGGGAGCGGATCCTCGCCGAGGATATCCAGCGCCGTGGCAGTTACGTCGATCGTATAGACCCATTCATCAATCCGCTCGCCGGCGCCGACGCCCTCCGGGTGCCGCACCATCAGCGGGACATCGGACAAAAAGCGGCTGCTGGTCTTGTTGGACATGCCGAAATGGTCGAACTCCCCGACGATCTTCCCGTGATCCGACAGCAGGATGACGGCGGTCTCCTCGTACAGCCCGAGCTCTTCGATTTTGTCGAGGAACTTCCCCAGCCAGTGGTCAACGAGACTGACTTCGGCCTTATACAGCGCCTTCGTGTGCTCGATCTGTTCGGGCGTCATATCGCCGTAGCGGACGGAGTGCGGGTCAATCCACTCTTTGCCCTCCCAGCCGGGGTCGTACATATCCACGTACTCTCGCGGCGTGTCCCACGGCTCGTGGGGATCGAAGCTGTCCACCCACAGGAAGAACTTGTCATGACCGGCGTTGCCCTCCAGCCACTCCATCGCCGCTGTGAAGACGCGCGCACACTGGTGGTCCTCCTCTCCCCTGCGCGACGCCTGGTTTTGCAGATACTGCCGAAACCCCGGACCGGGTTCTTTGCCCTCGGGCAGGTAGCGCTCGTAATCTTCGGGAGCCAGTGGCGCGCTTTTCCACCGGTCGTTCTCCTGCCCGCGGATGAACTCGAAGGAGGACATCCCCCGGTGGAAGTTCATGGTCGGTTTCATCAGGTGATAGACATCCACGACCATGCCGGTTACATACCCGCGCTGTTGGAGGTGTTCGGCGAGGGTGACATCGCGCTCGCGCAGGGGACGCCAGCCGGAGTGATTTACATACAGCCCCTTCGGCTGGATGACGCCTTCCCACGGGAAAATGCGGTTTGCCGTACACAGCGACCGGCGCACCGGCACCGTCGGAAGCGCCTCCGACCGCAGGCGGCTGAAGACCGCGCTGTTTTCGGCGAAACTGTCCATGTTCGGAGTTTGTGCGACCCCTCCATACGCGCCGATGTGATCCTGGCGCAGGCTGTCGATGCAGATCATGATGTAATTCATGGGATGTCCCCCGTGTGTGTTTCTGATGAGGTGATGGTAGTTTCTTCTTTAAGGAGCCGCCGAAGTCCTTGCTCATGCCGGTGGCTCGGCCTCAGGGAATGCCTTTTCCTGCCCGAGGGCGGTGGCGTCGTCTGCCGCCAGCTTCCAGCCCGAGTCGATCTGTTACTTCACAACCAGCCGTCTGCCTTTTGCACACCCAACTCTCAGAGACACACATGTCTTTTGGCGTTATCAGGGTGGTGGGCCGGGGCACGGGCAATAAATATGGCACGCGGCAAGGAACGCAGGCGGCTGACGACGAAACTTTTGCCACCGGCCCCGGGGGATGACCCGGCAAAGAAAAAACCACCACCGGGCCATAGACAGGCCTGATAGGGGCGGGGTTTTTGTGCTTTGCGTGCTTCGGACGCGGCATGATCCGGGCTCAATACGGCACCATTTCACCGGCGATGCGCCAGCCATTCGGGAGCAGCCTCATGAGCGGCGGCAGTCACCAAGCAAAGCGACACCTCAGAGCTGAGCGGGACCAAACCACGCGACCGGCAGTGCGCGGATACTGGCTGTATCTGGTGGTGCTGTACGGGGCGTTTGCCGCCATGGTGGCGATGGGATATTACTTCATCGGACACCAGGACAGGCTCGCGCTCGACATCATCCAGGAACATCAAAGATGCCTGCAGGGGACCTTCCAGGCCCCCTGGCAGTACCGCCCGCTGATGGTGTGGATGGCCGAGAGGCTGGTGGGAGGGCTGCAGGGGATCACAGATCTCCCCATCATTGTCGCCTACACCATCCTGCGCTTCATTTTCCTGTGGCTGGCGTTCATCAGCTTCCATATCTACTGCCGGAAGTGGCTGACGACGGCCGAAAGCATCCTCGCGACGGCAACAATCGTCCCGATGGTCTGGCTTTCGATGCTCTTTTACGTCGGCTGTCACAGCGACTGGCTGAACCTGCTGCTTTTCATCCTCGGCTTCATCGCCATCAGCCGCGATCGGTATATTTATCTGCTGCCCATTATCGCCGCGGGGGTCCCCAATCGCGAGATGGTGCTTTTTTTGTGCGTGTGGGCCCTGGCGGATGCGGTGATGAAGCGGAAGCTGAATTATGCGACCCTCGGTATTCTGGCCGCGGCGGGGGTCGTGGGCATGAGCGAGTATTTGGCCATCCGCGCGCACTTCGGCCCCCGCCCCCGCCTGACGCCTCTGGTGATGTTTCTGGACAATTTCGGCTCCCTCACCTCTGCGGCGCGAAACATTATCATCCCGGCGGTGGTGTTCAATATCTTCTGGGTGCTGCCGTACCTGCGGTTTTCTCGCCTGCCGCGATTTTTCAAACCCGCGCTGTTGATCGTGCCCCTCTTTGTGGTATTGCACTACGTCATCGCCATTCCCTACGAAGTGCGGCTCTTTCTCCCCCTCGTCCCTCTCGTTATTCCCGCCGGATACCTCACCCTGTTTGAGCTCATTGGTGGCGGCGAGCGCGACTCTTAAAGCCCCCGCTCGCAGCTATCTGAAACGATACTATACCAGAGCGCGTGACCAATGGAGAGCAACAGGGAAGGATTCTGGCGGGTATTGGCGAATGAGAAAATGTGGATACCTATTTCAGGTATAAAGGGGATGGTCATATGATCTGGCATGGGAAAGGTTTTACACTCATTGAGCTGCTGGTGGTGATCGCGATCATCGCGATCCTGGCGGCGATCCTGTTTCCGGTCTTCGCCCGGGCGCGGGAGAAGGCCCGGCAGACCTCGTGTCTCAGCAACACCAAGCAAATCGGCCTGGCGTGGCAGATGTACTGCCAGGACTACGACGAACGGTCACCCACGTGGTGCGGCTACTGGGACTCCGGCGAATACGACCCCAGCATCGGCAAGAACTTCTGGTACGAAAAGCTCGACCCCTACACCAAGAACGCGCAAATCTGGGTCTGCCCGAGTGACAGCAGCGTCCCGTACAGTCCCGGCAACGCCACCGGCTATATGTGCAGCTATGCGGTGAACCAGTACGCCATGAACAAGCGGCTGGCGAAGGTCAAATACCCCGCTGCCAAGGTTGCCTTTTGTGAGAGCAATGGCAATAACTATTACCGCATCCGCGAGCCCGGATCCGACTGGGTGCCGGGCAACAGTGCATGGCGGCATAACGAGGGGATGAATATCGGCTTCTTCGACGGCCACTCCAAGTGGCGCAAAAAGCCGTTCCCGAACCCGCCGACAAAGGACCTGTACTGGCGCGATTCGGACGTGGACTGAGCACATGAGCCGCCCGGCGCCGATCACGCCGCGCCGGGCGGCCGCAGCTCATCAACGGCGTACTTTCCCCACCCACCGCCATTTCGGCGGTGTTTTTTTCTGCCGCACCCTCATCGCACAAAGCAGTGTCTTGTTGCTTTTGTGAG
The DNA here is from genome assembly GCA_046483205.1 of Armatimonadota bacterium. Taxonomy (GTDB): domain Bacteria; phylum Armatimonadota; class Zipacnadia; order Zipacnadales; family UBA11051; genus JBKHJK01. The sequence goes on from JAWODS010000022.1 coordinate 6,720, forward strand.
TATTCTCGGAGTATGATGAATGTATTCTCCACACATTTGCGTCTGTTTATGAAAGGATGTGGCATCATGCGCAGGGGATTTACACTTATCGAGCTTCTGGTCGTCATCGCGATCATTGCCATTCTCGCCGCGATCCTGTTTCCTGTCTTCGCCCGGGCACGCGAGAAGGCGCGGCAATCAAACTGTCTGAGCAACGTCAAGCAGATAACGCTTGGTTTTCTGATGTACACCGAGGACTATGACGAGGTAGCACTGTTTGCCAACAATCCCGCCACCGGCGTGAACTGGATGGAGGCCATCGAGCCGTACACAAAGAACACGGGGATCTACATCTGTCCGACCATGAAACAGTACCCCCATGGGAAGAGCTACGGATACGCCTACAACGCCTACATGGGCTACTTCGCCGACTACCAGGGCCGCACGGGCCCCCATTATCAGGGCGTGGAACTGGCAGGTGTCATGTATCCCGCTCATACGCCATGGGTCGTGGATGCACCCGTAACATTCTGGCACGATCCCAGCGACAGAGATTTGCTTTATTACGTCCTGGGCTCCAGGGCACATCCCGACTGGGAGGCCTGGTGGATCGAGGCCCACAACGGTGGCCGCAATCTCGGCTTCGTGGACGGGCATGCGAAATGGATGAAGTTCGGGCCGATGTGTGACAGGCGATATGGCGGCGAGCTGACCTGGTGGGGCTTCGACCAGGGGACATACACGGGTTTGTAGAGATAACAGCCCATCCGCCCCCTCACCCGATGGGCCCTCCACATCTTCAGCCAATCTGATGACACAGGCAGCCGAGGGCCGGGGAACCTGCCGGGTGCCTTCAATATGTGGCTGAACCGCACAGACAGGCGACGGCCTGGCTGCGAGAATGTCTCGGTTACTGCTGTGTCATGAGATACCCTCACACCGCCATTTCGGCGGTGTTTTTCTTGCTCTCCCGGGGGACTGTGACGTCCAGGAAGGGTAAAGCGTTGATTTGTCGTGTATTCGCAGGGTATAATTAGTCTGTGGAGGAGATCTTTGAATCATGAAAGGACGTGGCATCGTGCGCAAAGGATTTACGCTTATCGAGCTTTTGGTGGTCATCGCGATCATCGCCATTCTCGCCGCAATCCTGTTCCCCGTCTTCGCCCGGGCGCGGGAGAAGGCCCGGCAGACGAACTGTCTGTCGAACATGAAGCAGATCGCACTCGGCTATTTGATGTACGCTCAGGACTATGACGAAAAGCTGCCCCGCAGCTCCCGGCGGCTCATCTCCGGCTACGATGACGGGCTTACTGTTGGTGGAGAATCCGCCCACAGCGCAATCCTGCCCTATGTCAAAAACACCCAGATCTTCCTGTGCCCCAGCGCGAGTCCGCACCACGTGCAGCATCCCGACACAGGCATCTCGGTGTACAGTGACTACGGGTGGGAGTATTTCATCCGAGGAGTCTCCACGGGCTACAGCATCGCCGCCTTTGACAAGGACGCCTCGCGACAGGCGGTCATGACCGAGCTTGACAGGGGCCGCTACGCCTACTGGCCCTGGCTGCCGACGAGCGCTTATCCAGACGGCAGAGACTACGGCACATGGGCGCACAACGATGGTCAGAACGTCAACTTCCTGGACGGCCACGCCAAGTGGTTCACCGAGGGCTCCCTGGCCGGAGACTTTGACGACCACGGCTACATAACAGACTAAAATCGGCTGTCGCTGGAAGAAGAATCCCGCCATCCCGGTATAACCACTGCGACCGGGACCTGATGTCAAGACTGTATATCATATCTACGATGCACCAGATAACGCACCGTCCCTGTGGCGGTGCGTTTTTTATCATCATCCAGCACCCGCAACGGGAGCACCCCTGCACAATTTCGATGCTGCGGTGAAGGATACCCGCCGCTGTATCTCGCAATATGGAAGCACTGCAAAACACGCGCGCTCGCAGGGCAGGCAATGCCAGCCCGCACACACAACCGGGAGAGATAAAGATATGCAGTTTCCCACACAGCGACAGGAATTCGGCGACCTCATCCCCACCCCCGAAAATGGCACTGCCGCACTGACCAACCCACCCGGCTTCGCATGGCTGCCGATCAACAATATCCACACCTACCGCATCCGCATCCGGCCCGAGGGCTCCGACGAGCCGGTGGTCGAAGAGACCATCGAAGATAACCTCTTCGTGCCCAAAAAGACCCTCCAGCCGGGCACGTACGAATGGACGGTGGAGGCCCTCGATGGGACCGACACGGTCATAGCAACTCGCGAGCCATATACAGTCACGGTGCCTCCTGACGTGCTGAGGCAGCCGTATCCCGATATCGCCGCACTGCTGGACGGGGTGCCTGATGAGCGCCCGCGGATTATTTTCACACCCGACCGCCTGCAGGCCATTCGCGGCCAGCTCGACGGGGCGCGAAAGGACGATTGGAGACGGCTTCAACACGCCGCAGCCGATGCCATCGAGATGGGTATCCCCGAGCCGCCGAAATATGGCGATATCGAGGACCGCATCATTCTGAAAAATGAATCCGTCAAATACGCCCGCTACTGCCGCCCTTATATCATCTACGCCCAGCACGCCCTGGCGATGGCGTATCTGTTCAGCGGTGATGAGCGGTACGCTGAGGAGGGCAAAAAGCGGTTTTTCAGCATCGGGCAGTGGGCGGCTGAAGGTCCCGCCTCACTGGTCAGCGGCCACCAGGACGCCCCGGGAATGGCGCTGTCGTACGGGATGCACCATATCTACGACTGGCTGTATGACACCATGAGCGACGAGGAAAAGGAGCGCGGCGGGCAAATCTGCCTGAAAATCGCGCGCGATAACTGGGAGCGTGTGGGCATCCAGGGCAACTTCCACCGCCGCCCGGGCGCCAGTCACACCGGCCGGATGATCGCCTACATCGGCGAGCAGGCCCTGGCCCTGCACGACCTCGCCCCCCGCGACGAAGCCGAGAAGTGGCTCGACTTTTCGCTGAGGGCCTTCATGACCATATTCCCCCACTGGGGTGGGCCCGACGGCGGATGGAATGAGGGCATCTCCTACGGCACCTCGTATAATCTCATCTACCTGCCGTGGGTGGAGTCGCTGCGCGCGGTGAGCGATATTGACCTGTGGCAGCGGCCCTTCTTCGGGCGCGTGCGCAAGTTTTTCATGCACTGCTACACCCCCAACAACGAGATGAGGCCCTTCGGCGACGGCGCCGACCCCAGGCAGGCCAAAAAGCGGCGGGATGAAAACATTCATGCACTCATCCGCCACCACGCCCGGCGCTTCGAGGACCCGGTAGCCGAATGGTGGGCGGGGCATATCTCCGCCGATTACCAGCGCCCGGAGCATTCCTTCCTCCCCCGCTGGATCGCCGCAAAAAAGGTCGAGCCACAGCCGCCGGAGGATGGCCGCCTCGCCAGCGTCTTCAGGGGCATCGGCTGGTGTGCGATGCACAGCGACTTTTCGGATTTTGAGGACAATGTTTTCGTGCTGTTCAAGTCCAGCCCCTACGGAGCCGTCAGCCACCAGCACGGCGACAATAACGCCTTCTACCTCAGCGTCGATAACACCGCGATGGCGATCCCCAGCGGCTATTACGGGCCGTTCTGCAGCGCGCCGCATCACGACCTGTGGACGCGGCAAACGAAAGCCCAAAACGCCATCCTCGTCAATGGTGAGGGGCAGGTCATCCGCGATCACCGCGCTGCCGGCCACATCGCTGATTTCGAGCACCGCGCGCAGATCAGCTACGTCTGCGGCGACGCCACCGACGCGTACATGGGAAAGCTCGAGCAATGGAAGCGCCACATCTTCTTCATCCGCCCCGGCCTGGTCGTCATCGTCGATGACCTCGAGGCCCCCGAACCCGCGACATACCAGTGGCTGCTGCACGCGCTGGAGGAGATGGATACCGATGAGGATGCGCAGTCGATAGGCCTCGTCCGCGAGGGCGCCCGGATGGATGTCGAGCTCTTCTCGACGCTGGATGCTCCGCTGGACTTCTCGCAGACCGACGAGTTCGACACACCCTACGCCGCGGGGCAGCCGGAGGAGTACGAAGAAACCAGGCCCAACCAGTGGCACTTCACCGCCGCGACACCCGAGAAGACAAAGCGCATGCGTTTCGCCGCCGTCATCAGCGCCGGAAAACAGGAGCGCATCCCGGACATACAAACCACCGTCAGCGACGGAACATTGACCGCGACGATACAGGCCGACGGTGGCGAGGGTTCAGTCATCGTCCCCCTCTCGCCCGACGCCGACTCCGCCGGTACCGCCCGCTGGAGCGGCGACGAGGACGAGCAGGTCGAAAAGTAGCCATCCTCGACACGCCCCGGGGGTCGTTCGCGCCGGCACGGATTGAATGATCTCCTGGATTTGCCGTATGCCCGTGCAGGGGCCGCGTCGCAGCGAGGTGACGTCGTCTGTCAGCTCGCAAGGCCGGCCCACATACCGCCAAAATCATTGCCATATCCAACCTCAATCATCACGCTAAACAGGCACCTGTCTTTTGAAACTCTAACCGAAGGCGTGCCGCGCCGGCCGCAGACCCCTGTACCCCTGCATCCGGCGGCCGGGCGGCTGCGCTATTGCCTTCGGCCAGGCAAGCCGTTATAATATTACCAATAGTGACAGGAGATTGACTGCACAATCCTGTCGCTCAGATACGACGGCAGAAGATCGGGTCGCACGGCTCCCCGATCTCGGGGGGTTTTGGGGAGCTTCAGGAGTTTTGTCCGCCTGAAAACTCCACGCAGCCCGGGAATTACAATACAGCGACAGCAGCCCGGCATTCCGGCGCCGAAGATCCGGTGCAGCGTGCATTTGCCGAAACATCGGCATCTTCCACCGGCAGCGGCGTGCTCGGTTCATATAGAACTTTCATCGAAGCAATCACCACAGCAATGGGGGCTGTAACAATGCGACGAATGCCGACTTTGACCGTGGCTTTGCCCAGGATCGTTATTGTCGTCACTCTTCTGACGTGTCTCATCGCACCGCTGTACGCGCAGCAACAACCACCCGCCCCACCTCCACTGAACACCTACGCTCTGTCACATCTTTTCGCACTCCCGAACGCCACCACGACTCGCCTCGCCGGTATGGGTGGCTTCTTTACCTGCATTAAGGACAACGGTTTCGCCAATCCCGCTTTTGCCGGAACGCTCGAAGAATCAAATGCCGTGGCCCGGATTTCGCAGACCGACACCGACAGCGGTCTGAAGCTCACCGGCAGCCAGATGTCGTTTGCCATTCCGCTGGCTGACGGCGGCCGGGGGATCCAGATTACGCATTTCAGGCTCGGATCGGATGAGGCGACGCTTTCAATCAACGGCCAGCAGGCGGTCGTGGACGTTGATGAGAACGATCTCTCCGTTCATTACGGCCATCGCTACAACGACAGATGGGTGTTCGGTGTTGCCGGTTCGCCCCAGCTCAAGACAGACACGACCTTCGCAAACCCCGCCGACGGCAGCCAGGTCGGCAAGATACACAGTGACGCCGGTTTTGGATACCGCCTGGGAGCGCTGCGCGAGCTGGAGGGCGGCGGCTGGGCCGGTCTCGTGTACGACCGCTATGAAGAGGATGTCACGGGCTCAGGCCCGCTGTACGGCACGGGGATGTCCGCTGAGTTCAGATCCGAAGAATGGGGTATTGGCGTCTCCCGCCCCCTGACCGACACGGTTATGGGAGCCATCGAGTGGCAGCAGCTCGAAAGCAAGGGCGCCGGGACAAAAGTCGGCGACTCCGGGATCCGCTTCGGCGTGGAAGCCCAGGTGGGCCCGTGGTGGGCGGTTCGGGCCGGGAGCAACGATGGAGCTCTCTCGCTCGGAGCCGAGTTTGATAACGGAAAGTACTCCATGGAGTACGCCTACATTGACGACTGGAACGAAGATGCCGCCGGCGCGTATCTCGGCGGATCCACCACTCACCAGCTTGCAATCCGCGCATCATGGTGAGCCGTTGAGTTTGCACGCAGCGGTCGTGGCCTTTTGCGGCCGCTGCAAACGCCGTACCGAGACCCGCCAGTAAAATCGGCAAACAGAAAACATCACAGCACTCGATATAGCACTGGAGTTTTTTCAGGGCCGGGTCCCTGAAAAGCTCCACGACTTACAGGCGTCTTTGTTATGACGCCTGAACGTCAAAGGTCGGGGCGCTTTGCGACCTGATCTTCAGGGAAGAAGATAAATGGGTCTCCACCTGACCAACCCGCGGCAGCGCGTGGTCATTACCGGCCTGGGCGTGATCGCGCCAAATGGGATCGGTAAAGACAGGTTCTGGAACGCTGTTGTCACGGGAAAATCGGGCATACGAAAAATCACGGATTTCGACACCTCGGACCTGTACTGCAAAATCGCCGGACAGGTGACAGATTTTCACGCCGGCGACTTCATCTCCCAGCGACATATTCTCCGCGCGGGACGTTTCTCTCAATTCGCGGTTGCGTGTGCGAAAATGGCGGTCAATGACTCGGGGCTGGATATACCTGCGCTCGACCCCTTTCGCGCCGGAGCCGTTTTCGGAACCAGCCTCGCCGGCAACGGCAATATCGCCGACGATATCTACCACCGCTTTGAAGAAAGTGGCCCTGCAGGGATTGATGTGATCGCCGCCACGCAGGTGGCCTCACACGCGGCGACGAGCAATGTCTTCATCTCCCTGGGCCTGCAGGGGCCGAATACGACCAGTGGTGTGGGTTGTGCCTCCGGACCTGATTCGGTCAACACGGCGGCACAGATGCTCCGTTCGGGCCAGGCTGATGTCATGGTCGCGGGCTCCACCGAGGCCTGCGTGAGCCCGGTGGGTATGAGTATGCTCTGCCGCCAGCGCGTGCTGACACATCACAACGACCCTCCCGAGGAGGCGTGCCGGCCATACGATGAAACACGCGACGGGCTGGTGCTCTCCGAAGGTGCAGGAGCCGTGGTGCTGGAGACCCTCGATCACGCCCGCAACCGCGGTGCGCATATTTACGCCGAAATCCGCGGGTTTGGTTCGACCACCGAGGGACGCCACCTCATCACCGCAGATCCCGGTGGCCGCGAGCTGGCCCGCGCCTTCCGCAACGCACTGCTGCAGGGCAAGATCGCGCCCGAAGAAGTCGATTACATCTGCGCCCACGGCATTTCCAACAGGGATTACGATGTCGCCGAAACCAGGGCGGTCAAGCAGGTACTGAGCGAACAGGCTTACAACGTGCCGATGAGCTCCATAAAATCATCCACCGGCCAGTCATTCGCCGCGGGTGGTGCGTGGCAGCTTGTCGCCGCATGTATGGCCATACAGGAAAACCGGGTTCCGCCAACCATCAACTACCGCGTCCCTGATCCTGAATGCGATCTCGATTATGTTCCCAATGAACCCCGGAGCGTCCGGGTCAATACCGTGATGATGAACTCTCACAGCTTCGGCGGAACTCATGCATGTCTCATAATCAGTGACTTGCAGGCGTCATAAGCGCGACGCCTGCAAGTCCGGGAGTTTCCGTGGACATTTGCTCTGCAGTTTGGTGGCTCATGAAGACTTTGCACGCAACAAACAGGAGATGCACGTGACTCGGGCGGGACATGGCAATGATGTTGGTGGGATGTGGGCCAGCCTTGCGAGATGATACACGACATCACCTCGCTGCGACAGGCCCCTCCACCGGCTTACGACATTTCTCTTGTCTTTCCTGCCGCTCTGTGTTGTTGTCGTCATGGAGGGGTCTGTCGAAGGGCGCCTGTTGTATCGGCGCACTGAGGCTGACCCACGGACAAACGGCAACCTTTGCATGATTCACTGGTGTCTTCCACGAGACGCCATCGAATAGTCACAGTACCGCCAGCTACGGGGACGTTTGCGCCGTTTGCAAACTCCAGATGCTGGCGCCTTATGCCAGCTACGGGGACGTTTGGCTGTCGTTTGCCAAACTCCAGATGCTGGCGCCTTATGCCAGCTACGGGACGGAGCATGATGACTGTTCAGCTTGACCAGGTTGTGCTTCTGGCAATCTCAGTCGCTTCGATCATCCTGGGGATTGTTGTTTATCACCGGGCACCCGACCGTGTCTGGAACCGGCTCTTCACCATCCACGCCTCCAGCGTGGGCGCATGGATCTTTTCCAACTACATGCTCCAGGCGGTCAACACGGTCGCCGAGGCGGATATCATTCTGCGACTCGCACATCCCATCGCCGCGCTGGTAATGACGACCCTCATTGATCTCGCCTGGGTTTTCCCCGACAGGGTCACCTTCGCCCCCTGGCCCCGGCGGGTTGCCCTCTATGGTGTCGGCGCCCTGTTCAGCCTCTCGACACTCATGCCCAATCTTTATATATCCATCGAGCACAACCAGGGGACGTGGCTGGTCAAAGATCTGAAGCATCAAATAACTCATCAAAAACAAATTTATTTTCTTTAGCTTTAACACCAATTACTTCATATGAAGTATCAGCAATTAATGCATTTAAAAAAACATCAAAATCTTTTTTTGAAATAGTTTTCATTTTATTTTTTTCAGTCATTTATGTTCACCAAATAGCAGTTATAAATTTGGTAAAAAAAAGTTTTTTACCAGTGCTGTATCAAAGATGACTATAATAAGTTTACTTTATTTTTATTTATTTTAGTATATTATTATATTATATCAGTTATATGAGAAATTTAAAAAAACCAAAGATATAGATATCTATAAACAGGCAACAGAAAATAAATTATACGCCTCTTAGCATCTAATTATAAATTCACAAAACTATAGTATTTGATTTATCGGATTTGGTCCTAGTTTTTTTAAAACATCTACAAAATCAGTAACAACCTGTGCAAACTTTTGACCTTCAGATGCAGAGATATATTCAAAACG
>JAWODS010000148.1:0-27849 GCA_046483205.1 Armatimonadota bacterium
ACGCTCTGGGCAGTGGACCAAGGGCAAAAGCTGCGACACCTTCGCGCCGATGGGGCCGTGGCTGGTGACGCCGGATGAGGTGGGCGATGGCAACCACTGAAAGGAACGATGTGCTGCTGGTACCGGACGCCGCAATTGATCGCTCTGGAGGAAAAACGACCGTCCAGGTCCTCCCCGGTCCGGGTGCTCAACCCGAAGAGCGAGATGTCAAAGTTGGGATTACTGACTACATGCAGACCGTGGTGCTTGATGGCCTGAAAGAGGGCGAGATAGTCATGCTCCCGGAGGGGGCTCCCACGCTCCAGCGTGACGAGAACGATCCCGCCAGAAATGCGCGGCGGAGCATGCACATGATACGGAGACGGCGATAAACATCCACGACGAAAGGATTTCACTCATGCCTCTGATCGATATAGATGAACTGACGAAGGTATATCAAATGGGGGATGTCGAGGTTCGAGCGCTCCGTGGAGTGTCACTTGACATCGAGGAGGGCGACTATGTCGCCATTATGGGCCCGTCCGGGTCGGGAAAATCGACGCTGATGAACATGATCGGCTGCCTGGACACTCCGACATCGGGCACCTATATCCTCGACGGCGAGGATGTGAGCCGCCTGCAGCCGGATGAGCTCGCTGATGTCCGCAACCGCAAGATCGGCTTCGTCTTTCAGCAGTTCAACCTTCTGCCCAAATCTACCGCCCAGCAGAACGTTGAACTGCCGCTGATATATGCGTCGAAGCCGAACCGCCACGATCTCGCTCTCCGCGCGCTGGACCGGGTTGGACTTCGTGATCGTGCAGCCCACCGCCCGACGGAGCTTTCCGGAGGTCAGCAGCAGCGTGTGGCCATCGCCCGTGCGCTTGTCAACAACCCCAGTATTCTACTGGCCGACGAGCCGACGGGAAACCTCGACACCAGGACCGGCGACGATATTCTTCAGCTCTTCGATGACCTGCATGATGAGGGGATTACAGTTGTCACCGTCACCCACGACCCCATGGTAGCCGACCGATGCCACCGCGTGGTGCGGCTCGTTGATGGAGACATTATCAGTAATACCGTCAATGGCGATAATGGAGGTGAAGCCCGTGAATCTGCTTGAAGCCGCACGCAGCGCCAAATTGAGTCTTTTCGACAACAAGACACGCTCCCTTTTGACGATGCTTGGGGTCATCATCGGCGTGGCTGCTGTCATCATCGTCGTGGCTATCGGAGAGGGGCTCAAAGCTGACACGGTGGATCGCATCCAGTCAATGGGCAGTAATTTTCTGACGATTCGAGGCGGTGGGTCACGCCGTCCCGGCCCAAGTTCACGGCCCGGCAGAATCACCGACGAGGATGCCGAGGCGCTCAAAAAGTCACTTACCAACATTAAGGCATTTGCACCGACCGTTACCTCAAATGTGGCCGCGAAATATCGCAATATCACTCATTCAACCAGTCTCAGCGGATCCACGCCCGACTGGGCGATTGCCAATGCATACGAGGTAGCACACGGTCGGTTCTTCGACCAGCACGACGACAAATCCCGGGCACGGGTGGTGTGCATCGGCCACGAAGTAGCCCAGGAGCTGTTCTATGGCCGCCCGCTCATCGGTGAGACCATCCGCGTGGACGGTATCCCGTTTACGGTTATCGGAATACTCAAAGAAAAGGGCGGCGGCTGGGGCAATCCTGATGACCAGGTGGTCATGCCCATCAGTACGGCTCGCCAGCGGATTGTCGGAAACAGCGATCCATCGAGAATCTATGTGTCCGCAAAAACGGCTGGTGACGTCGCAAGTGTGAAGAAGCAGATTGAGCAGATTCTGGATCGGCGCCATCGTGTCACCGAAGAGACGCGCGATTACCGCATCCATGACCAGGCAGAGATACTGGAAACCGTGAGTGAAACGACGCGCCAGATCACCCTGTTTATTGCAGGTATTGCCCTCGTATCGCTCATCGTCGGTGGTGTGGGGATCATGAATATCATGCTGGTGTCCGTCACCGAACGAACTCGCGAGATTGGAGTGCGGAAGGCCGTCGGGGCACGCCAGGGGGATATTCTCGCTCAGTTTCTCATCGAATCGGTGATGCTCTCTGTTCTCGGCGGGCTGATCGGCATGCTTATCGGCTTCGCTGGGTCGGCCGCCCTGGGAGACGCCCTCGGCTGGGCGACAGTGGTGCCGCTGTGGTCCGTACTCGTGTCGGTGTTGTTCTCCGGGGCTGTCGGGGTCTTCTTCGGCTGGTATCCCGCGCGGAAGGCTGCAATGCTGGACCCGATCGAATGTCTCAGATACGAATAAGCAATCACAATACATCGGCTCACACAGCCAGAATGTAGTGGACACTGGAGTGGTGGTGACAGGAATGAAAAAGGACCGATCAAGCTGGCCGGCCGGGCGCTACCTGGGGATGCTGCACAGCTTTACGCGTCGCTACTTCTCCAGGGCGATGGATGAGTACGGCCTGCCGGGGAAATCTCTAATGTTTTTGGGGTACCTCGGGCGTCACGACGGCGCCAGCCAGGATGACATTGCATCCCATTTCCTTTTCAACAAGGGCTACGTCGCCCGGACACTGACCAAGCTCGAAGATGCCGGGCTCGTGAAACGCGAAGTTGATGAAGAAGACAGGCGCGTAAACCGTGTCCACCTCACCGACAAAGGGCGGCAAATGCGCAAAAAGCTGAAAGGCGTGGGCAGCAAGTGGAGCCAACAGCTCACTGCCGGTTTCTCAGAGGATGAGCGCAAGCAGCTTCTGGGGTATCTCGCCCGCATGGCTGAAAACGCAGCTGACTATCTGGAAAGCGACGGCAGCGAGACCGACGATGCCAGCCGCGACAAAAAGTCGTCAGACTGATTTGGCCTGTCCCGCCTCTTACCCTGAGGCCTGGTGCGATCCGCCGGGTTTTCTGAAGCCACACAACAGTTCTCCTTCCTGCTTCATTTCAATTCATCATGCAACTGTAGTGAGCCAGTGCCGCCAGGTTCTGGCTGATGGAAACCCTTTGAAATCGCTGGATGAACACCGTCTGCGTATCCTGTGCAGGGGGGATTATTCCTCACCGATACCGGCCGCGCCGACGATGACGTGGAGACTTTCAAAATTGACGGAATACAGATCGCAGTCGCCTCGTCCAGTCCTATGTCCCTTCAACTAACCGTGGAGTTGGAGCTGATTGACGCCACCATCTGTTCCCTGGCGGCGCATTGTCGATATGGCTGTGCGCCGTCCAATGGTGGTGTATCTACCGTCGCACTGATGAGCAATGTGGTGATCTGTGAAAGGAATGTGGAGATATGCAGCGACAGCAGCCGGTCGTACTCGTATTTGCTTTCGCCCTGGCGGCTTTGTTGATCATTCCGGGCTGCGGACGCCACGGCGATGAGATACCTGGCACCGGTCAGCCCGACTCACCGCAGGCAGAAATCCAGGACACCGACACCACCCCGGGTTCTCCGACCTCACAGACACCCTCTGATGCCGAGACCAGCGATACCACGGACAGTAGGGAGACACCAGGCGACCAGAGCTGGGCTGAGATGCTGAATCTTGATGAACCCGCCCCCGCTGAAAGTCGTGACGCTCGATCGGACGGTCCTCCCGATGACTTCGTGGACCCGGACGTTGCACCTCGCTCCCGGTTGTCAGTGCCACGAGGCCCGGCCGGCAGATCCGGTCAGGGCTCCGGCCCGCCCCCCGACATCCCTACATTTGACCCCAAAAGCTTCATCCAGCGTCACGATACCAATAACGATGGGGTACTTACCAGGGATGAGCTGTCCGAGCGCTGGGAGGGGTTATCCAAGAATGCTGACACAAACGGTGACGGGAGAATAACGTCCGCTGAGCTGGAGAATTTTCAACCATCCTGGATCGGACCTCGCGAAGGCGGTCGTCCGCAGGCTCCGCGCGGCCAGAGAGAACAGGGCGGACAGCAGCAGCGTGGGAGCGGATTCGACCGACTTGATGAAAACAGCGACGGACGGATCACCTCACAGGAGTTGCCGGAGCGTTTGTGGGAGCGCCTGCGAGAGGCGGACGCCAATGGTGACGGCGCCATCAGCCGCCAGGAGTACGAGGATTTCCGGGCCACACGTCCGGACGATGGCCGCGAGCGATCCAACCGTCCAGACCGCCAGCGGCGGTAGCCCCGTAGTGTCAGTCCATACGTGCCAGACCCCCGTCGGTCGCGATCCTTACCGTCGCACGGGGGCAGTTCATAACGCAACCATCTATGTCTCGCAGGGAGAAGAACTATGAAGACCAGCAAGTTGTTCACAGCGGTTAGTATTCTCGCCGCAGCCGCACTGCTCGTTACCGTCGCCATCCCGGCCTTTGCACAGCGAGGTGAGCGTGATGGTCAACGCGGGCAGCGCGGAATGATGGGAGACATGATGTACCTCGAACGAAGCTGGACGGCCGTTTCGTTCCAGCTCGATTGTACGGACGAGCAAATCTCACAGCTTCATCCGGTCTATAAAGCGGCCCTGGAGGCGCGGCAGGAGGGTGTGAAGAACGCGGCCGACGACCGCGACATGGAAGCGTACGCCCAGGCGATCGAGGACTGCAAGACCACGCTCGAGGCGAAATTGCAGGAGGTCCTCAGCGAGGTGCAGTGGCAAACGCTGCAGGAAATGATGCAGCCTGCCAGACGCGGAGGTCAACGCTAAACAGTCTGGTTCATGCCCCTCCGCACACGCCGGACAAACCGGCGTGTGCTCTTTTTATGGCAGGGGGGTATGCATGCGTAAAACCTGACGGGGTGCGGCCTCACCGGGGAATACAAAACGCATCGTCAATCGCTTTCACGAGGCAGTTTCCGGTAGGAGGGTGGCAGCTTCGACTCGTACTTCGACATCTCAACCGTGCCGCCCAGGGCTCTGAATTCATCCAGCAGTTGCCCCCCACGCCCCTCTTCCCAGAAGCCCTTTCGCTTAAAGGCACCGTTGTAGCTCGCAATATCGAGGATCACTCGGTCGAAGCCCCGCCTGCCGGGCTCCGGGATAAGCGCCTGGCGCAGGTAGATCACGGGCCAGTCAATCTTGGTGTCGAATGCCATCATTTTTGCCCCGAGTTCATCACGGTACTTCGCGTATATCCCCGGATTCCACGTCAGCAGTAGTGTATCAGCCTCTTCAGCGACCTCCGGCGGCCCATAGACAAAGTTGTCCATCGGCCGATGCATTGCCGGTGTCACATGTTGTTCTTCGAAGTTCACTTCAATCGGCACGTTCTTCTCATTCACCAGTTGCACGCCGGTTATTTCGACGTAGGTGAAGTGATCTCTTTCGTACTGCCGGGCGATGGTGCCCCCCTGCTGTGCGAAAGGCCCTTCGACGGAGATGATATTGCTGGACGGGATGCGAAGACTCACATCAAGCTTCGGCGGGTTGTCGGTTCCGCTGGCCGTAAAATCGTACACCGCCCTCCCGTTTCCTTCCACGACCGTCACGGAAAGCACGCCATCACCCACCGGGATATTGTGGGCTCCGTACGAAGGCTGGCTGGCGAGGTTTCGGGGAGCGACAGAGATACGGTTGTTGTGTGCGTCGTAGTCGGGACGCATGAGAGCGTGAACAACGGCGTGAGCATTGATTCCGCCCTCCCATGGACGGCAGCGATGCTTGCCCCATATCTCTTTCGCCGGCCTGTTATCCGGGGTGTTCATTTCCGCAAAGCCGCCTGATTCTTCAGCCGCCTCCCAGAGCTGGTCAAGGGCGCTGGAAACGAGCAGGCTTTCGACCTCGCTGAGGTTATAAAGCACAAAGCCGGGCACCATGGTCGTATAGTAGCCGAACTCTGGCGCCGGCCAGACCGTGCCATCCTCCTGCCACAGATATTTCAGTGAGTTGAATACGTTCGACCGCTGCTGCAAATCGTAGTCCGCATATCCGATCCACATCGGCCGCATATTGATGCTGGCAAAGGGGTAGCGTGAACGTTCGGTGGTGAAATCCGACATGGCGGGTGCGTAGTATTCCCTGCCCGGCCCGGTCATCCAGTAATACTTCTCGGTGGCGTTGCGCACGAAGTCAGCCTTCGTCCTGAAATCCCCCCCCTCGTCGTCTCTGCCCAGTCTCCCGGCCATTTCAGCCATGGCCTCCGCGGCGGCCACGTATTCAAAGGCTGAGTCCGCCGACTGACATTCGAGCTGGACGTAGCTGTCCACCTCTCTGCCCTGCCGAAACGCTTCGTAGCCGGGAAAGCGGTAGGTTTCGTCCGAATGGAAGGGAAGTGTCCCCCGCCCGCTGACCTGCTGGCCGTCGATGCACCGTTTCAGATACTCCCAGTGATTCTGGATAAGCTCGGTGTCGCCCGTCGCCCGGTAGTACCAGTAATGCTGCAGGACGATGTAGCTGGGCACTTCGGCGCGCTCAACGGGAATCTCCGACCAGTCGGGGATATCCACGGAGTCGATGTTGACTTCCAGCGCCAGGTTGAGGCGAATCTCCTTCGCCGCTGCATTCCCGAGATACTGGTACTGAAGATACTTTTTGACCTCATCGTAATACCCGCACTGCAGAAAGAAGCGCACCGGACCGACGCTGTCACGCACCCACGTGTAGGTGTATTTGTCCATCGGTGAGAAGCCGCCACGCTCCGCCTGCTGCACCCTTATGATATGCTTCTGTATCTCAATGAAATCATCAGTTTTCGATTCGCCTGATGCGACCTGCAGCCCGCTTTCGTGCCATTTTTTGTACGCATTCCGCGTCGTTTTGAGACTCGCCAGCCACTGGTCTGATGATGGCAGGATCTCTTCAAGCGCAGTGTTCTCGTCCTCTTCGGAAAAAAACAGGTAAAAAAGCTTTCCCCCACCGGTTCCTTTATCAATCATCCCGATCGGGCAAACAAGATGTGGAATGTCTTCACCAACCGGCAAATTGATGCCGGTGTCTCCCTCACCGGTTTCCGGGATATATCCGTCCTCTTGAGCCCTCGCTTGTCCCACGCACCCTATCTGCAGCTTGTTCCCCGCACGGGTCGCGACGAGGCGATTATCTTCGATGGTCACGGGGTTGGCCGTGCCCATGATCAGCTCAACGTTTTTGAGGTCATCCTGTCCCGTGCTTTCTGCGACCGCCAGCCGCCACAGGATGTTCTCGTCATCGGGCACCCAGTCGAACAGGTGCAGGATGACCCGGTTATTTTGGAGAGTCGTGTGCACAACACCGGCTTTTTTCACCCATTCGACAGCCTGTCGCGGCAGGTGCTGCTTCTCACCGTCAATACGAAGTCCCGGCACACAGGCAGCAAAAAAGCCGCCCTGTTTTTGATACCCCGGCCCAATCAGGTTCGTGACAGTGCCCAGCGGCAGCGACAGACCGTTAATCCCGAGGACTGTCCCGTTTCCCAGGGGAAATGAAGCCAGGTCGGAATAGGTTGGCTTCTCGTCCGCATTGAGGCTCAGCACCCAGTCACTACAGGTATTCTTCAGCCACGGATGGTCATTGTAAAGCTGCTTCATTGTCGTGAAGGCGGTTTCGCGATTGTGCTTGACCATCATTGAGCGGCCGCAGCCAATCAGACACATCACCGCAGCGACAAAGAGGGTTACAATAAAGGCACGTCGCATCCGTATCACCAGTTAACAATACTGTCTCGCACTATAGGATAGAGCGCGGATAGGGCGAGAAATGTTCCCGGATCTGCCGGGCTGTGCTATTGCGCGCGCTCATCAATAATCACAATGGCATTGCCGACCGGCCGCTGCCAGCCGTCGCTGACGACATTCATGAGCTGTCCGTCAATGACGAAGGTACTCGACCCGCCGCCGTCGAGGTTCATGGCATCCACGCATCCAAACTTCTTCATCACCGACGCGAGCTCGCTGAGGGTGAGACCGCCCTTTGTGTCTTCGGCGACCAGGAGCACGAGATGCCCATCCTTATCGACGCCTGCCGCCGTCCTGGGACGGGTGCCGCGCGTGATGTCAGAGCGAAAGCGTTCATCGTACATTGACAGCGCCTCTTTGCCGTCCACCAGGAGTCGAGGACCGGCACCGACAGCCGATACCATCTCCGGCCATTGTGGATCACATTTCAAATCGAGCCTCACGCCCTGCCCCTGGTGCACACGTGTGAGCGACTCAGCCCGCCGATCGAGGCCCGACAGGACAAATCCGTCCTCCGGGATCTCCGTCTTTTCGCTGTTTGAGTGGATTTTCTGCACCACACCACCTGACACGACCAGGCGGGTCTTGCGATGGTTCCCTTCGAGCGGTTTTCCCCATCGCGGCGTATATAAGACCACACCATCGCTGCTGCGATGTCCGACATTAATCCCTTCCAGCGGGAGCTGTCCCAGGTCTTCGAAATGCACCCGGCCGTCGAAGCGCACATTGCGAATCTGGACGGAACCGTCCCTGGTGATCCCGAACACCGCGCGCTGATGCAGCGGAGCCGTGACCCATTCGCCGTCAAGCACGAGCAGACCCAGCGGCTGCCCCCTGGAGCCGTAAAAACCGCCGTTGACGCCCGCATACGCCCCTCTGTTTTTCACCATGCTCTGGACGGTCGCCGCGCCCCAGATACCTTCCTTGGCCAGCGCGACCTCGACGGATATATCGGCGTCTGCTGGATCCGTCTTCAACATCCAGCCGCGGACAGGACCGCGGGCTGTGGAGAAGGTGCATGACCGCCAGGTGACGCCCTCAATGCGCTTCGGTTCTGGTAGTGGCTTCGGCCCGGGCGGCTGCGGCGTCACATGCTCCACACCCGGTTCGGGGATGGGCAGTGGCGCCGCGCGCATGAAATCAACGACAATCCGGGGCGGATCGGGCAGCGTGAATACCTCCGGCTCGTGGGGGCTGTGATGGGTGATGCTGATCTGGGCCTGCCCGTTTTGATGGCTTTCGGTGACCACTGGCACGAGCGAAGACTCATAATGCAGTTGGCGAAGAAGGTTGCGGGGGGCGTCTGGATCGTCATCAAGCGGCACGCGGAGGTGGAAACGTCCGCCACGCTGCGCGTAACTGAAGGGAACCGGGCCGCTCAGATCGATGACCATTCGCACGTATTCACTGTGTGTGCCCCGGCGGATTTGTGTGACATGGGCGCGGGGGAACTCCAGCCCGAAACACCCCGAACCCATGGAATAAACCGTTATTCCGACAGGTTCCAGCAGGATTTGGGCGGGGCAGTAAAAGCGGCCGTCGTGCGTCTGTGCTGCAACGGGCAGTGTCCGCCGCTCGCCGTCGAATGTGCAGGTCTCTTCACCCTCACGGAAGCGCCATGAGTGCCCGTATATCTGCAGGTTTACCCCGTCATCGTCCTCTGTGCACTCATAGCCCAGATGCTGCTGTACGTAATCGGTGGCGACCAGCAGCCTGCCGTCACGAACAATGGCACTGCCCTCGGGTGCCTGCACGCCACTGCCCTGCAGGTCAACGGTCACGTCGCCGTCGCCAGATGCGACAGCGACGGTAATGATGCAGATAAATATCGTGAAGATCGTTCGCGACAGCGAAGGCATCTCAGTTGTATGTGTGGGGTTTTTATTTGGTCTATGTCGTGGTTTATCGTCTGCTGCGTTCAGAGGTCCACTCCTACTCTATGAATTCTCATGGTGTTGGTGGTGCCGGGACGACCCATCGGCTGACCGGCCATGATGACAACGGTGTCACCCTCCGCCAGCAGGCCGAGCTGCTGCAGCTCATCCACACAGCGGATGATATCTTCTTCCGTCCCTGCCGCCTGTTGAGTATGAACGGGTGTAACGCCCCAAAACAGGCTGCATCTGCGGGCTGTGGCGCCAATGGGTGTGACGGCGATAATCGGCAGACTCGGCCGGCATTTGGAGGCCATACGCGCAGTCGAGCCGGACTCGGTGAATGCCACCAGGGCGTTGGCTCCCACCTCCTCCGCCGCCGCCACTGCCGACCGGGCCACCGCGTCAGCGATGCTCACCTGCTCATCCCGGAGCCGCAGCTCGGTCCGCATTTCCTCCCGCTCCAGCATCTGCTCCCGCTCGGCCGTTGCGCAAATGCGCCGCATCATGGTGACGGTCTGGATGGGGTATTTGCCGATCGCGGTCTCACCTGACAGCATAACGGCATCAGTGCCGTCAAAAATCGCATTGGCGACATCCGAGGCCTCCGCCCGCGTGGGCTGGGGGTTGTTGCGCATCGAATCAAGCATCTGTGTGGCGGTAATCACCGGGACACGCAGTTCTGAACAAAGGCGGATGATACGCTTTTGCCACACGGGTACCTCTTCGGGGGCAAGTTCGACGCCCAGGTCGCCACGCGCCACCATGATCACGTCGGCCGCGTGGCAGATCGCCTCGAGATCGTCCAGTGCTTCAGGTTTCTCCAGCTTGGCGATGATTGGAACACTGCCACCCCGGGCCTGGCAGGCATCTCGCAGTTCATGTATGTCGTCGGCGGTCCGCACAAAGCTCAATGCCAGGTAGTCAACGCCATGTTCCAGGGCGAATGCGAGATCCTCTTTATCTTTCGAGGTTAATGGTCTCGCACTGACCTCCACCCCCGGCAGGTTCATTCCCTTGTACTCGCCCAGTTCTCCCCCGACTTCGACAGTACCGGTGACGATACCATCTCCGACTCTTTGTACGCTGATCTCCAGCCGACCGTCATCGAGCAAAATGCGGTCGCCGGGGTTTACATCGTCGGACAATGCATCATACGTTGTGTATATCCGCTCACTGCTACCCTCTTTGTCGGGATCACTGACAATCTCGATCTGTTGACCTTCCTGCAGCGTGACAGGACCGCCGTTGACCAGGTCGCCTGTGCGAATCTTCGGGCCCTGCAGATCCGCAATAATGCCGATCTGTTCCCCCGTCTTCTTAGCTGCATCTCGGACGGTCTTCAGCATGTGCTCGTGATCGCTGTGAGAGCCGTGGGAAAAGTTAAGGCGGGCAAGATCCATGCCGCTCTCGATCATGGCCTGTATGATCTGCAGCTCGTCGCTGCTCGGACCAATGGTGCAAATGATTTTGGTGGGGTTTGAAAGCGCTTTAATAATACTCATCCGCCCGTCGAAATATTGTGTGCCGTGCAGAATTGACAGGCGCCCGGGGACTCGAAATAACGTGCACCGCGCCCAGGAGTGCTTTTACAGCGCAGGGAGGCTGTGCTATAATCAGTCGAAATTATCGTACTAAAGTTGCACCATTGTGTCAACATTATCGGCCCGTGTGTACCGTGCATGTCGGCGGGTACACTGTTTTCGCAGGGGCACCGTCATGCCTCTTTCCCACCGTACATAGTTCACCACAAATTACGCCTCACAGACAACACTTTCAGGGGGGCTCTCTATTGGATAACCAGGAGATTGACATGGATGAGTTGTGGAGCCAGGTTGACGAGAAGATTAAAGAGGGCGATATCAATCTGAGCTTCTGGGAGGCGATCGAGAAGGCCGTGCCGATCTGCCTGGACGATGACACGCTGGTTTTGGGCTTCGAACCCAGGGACATGAGTTCCGCCGGTCATCTCCGCAGCGGCCCCAATGAAGCGCAGTTGCGTGCAGCCGTGGAAGACCTTATCGGGGTGCGACCGAATATCGAGGTCATCGAAGGCACCACGCGTGATGACTGGGAGAAAAGGAAAAAGCGCCGCGAGCAGAGCGCCGACGCCATGGCTCACGCACGCCGGTTTGATCTCAAGCATTCCGGTGCCCAGAACGCCTGGCAGGAGCTCTCCAAGGAGATCCGCAGGGTTTATTACGACCTCCCTCGGCGAACGGATGCCATGGAGACGGCCCGATTTTTTGTGCGCATTATCCCGAAAATTGCCGACAGCGAGGCGGAAATCCGGAAGCAGGATCCCGAAGCTGAAGACCTGCACGAGCAGCAGCTCAACAAGCTCTTTGGGCGTATTGGTGAATACACGGGCGTTCCAGCGGCCATGATCGCTCTTGAATATTTGCGATATCGCGGCTCCCGAAAGAAGGAATGACCTCTTGCAGCAGGTTCTCTCCCTGGAACAACCGAGAACGTACACCGGCCGCGAGCTGCGGTCGCTGTGGATCTATGAGACTTTTGGCGTCGCCGGAAATGCCCTGGTGGCGTTTATCGGCCCCTGCGAGGTCATGACCGAAAACCTCGTGGATGCCGAAGACCGCCGCGAGGGTACCACGATCCGGGCTGCAAGGATGCTGCATTTCATTATTGAACACTTCGACGACTCCCTGGCCGCGGCTGTGTTGCGGCAGCGGCTGTTCATCACGAGCATTCGCGACGCACTGCAGTCCCTGGTGCCCACTGCAAGTCTGCGGCGCGACGGGGATGATTTGTACGTCGGCGAGGCCAAGCTCACCGTCTCCATCGCGACGAAGTCACCGGTATCAACCCTTATACATCTGGGCGTAAATATAGACCCGACAGGTGCGCCGGTGGAGGCCTGTGGTCTCGGGCAGTGGGACGTGAACGTCGAAGAGCTGGCCGCAACTCTCACTGCTGCTTATGTGGAAGAGATGGAGGCTGTCCAATTCGCCACCACAAAAGTCCGGGGAGTGCCATGACCGGGGTTTCTGCACCACTCGTTGAGCTCTTCGCCTCCTTTCAGGGCGAGGGCATGTATGTCGGAATGCCGCAGGTTTTTGTGCGTCTCGCCGGATGTGACCTCGACTGCATCTATTGCGACACCCGCTACGCTCGTGAAATCCCTGAAACGTGGCATATCGAAGCCGGCGACGAGCAGGAAGCGCTTGCTAATCCCGCCACGGTGTCCGATGTCGTAAGCGTTGTGACATCACGGTGGAAAACGATTTCATCAGTGTCCATCACGGGCGGGGAGCCCCTTCTGCATCCGGATTTTGTGAATGCACTGGCCTGGCGCCTGCGCTCATGCAACTTTGACGTACATCTCGAGACGGCCGGGCTTCATCCTGATGCACTGGAGGCAGTGGCGGACGCTGTTGATGTCGTCGCGGCTGATATCAAGCTTCCTTCCACGCTCTCTCAGCCTCCTTCGATCCCGGATATGCGGCGTTTCTGGGCGATTGCGGGAAAACTGAACACATTCGCCAAAATCGTCGTGACCGACACGGTAGCGCCCGCAGAGCTTACTGCCACATGTGCCGAGATCGGCCCTGAGATCGCCTCCGTGCCCGCTGTCATCCAGCCATGCACGCCGGTTGGTGGCTGCATCCCCCCTGCATTCGACCGTCTCTGGGCGCTGGCGCAGGCGGCGGATGAATGGTTCAGTTCCGTCCGGGTTATTCCACAGTGCCACCGTATTCTGGGGGCGAAATGAATGCGTGTCGGCCTGACCAGCACAATTCCCGTTGAATTCGTCCTGGCGGCGGGTGACACGCCTGTTGATCTCAATAACATTTTTGTCACCTCCCCCGAGGCGCATGACATGGTGCGCGAGGCCGAGCTGCAGGGCTTTCCGCGAAACGCCTGCGCCTGGGTGAAGGGGATCTATTCGACGATACTGGCACATGACATCAGTCGCGTCATCGTTGTAACGCAGGGTGACTGCAGCCAGATGCACGCGATGATGGAATCGCTGCGGAGCCACGACGTTGAGTTCATCCCTTTCGCATATCCCTACGATCAGCAGCCAGAAGCGCTGGAGCGTGAGATGAAGCGGCTGGCCGAGGCCTTCGAGGTCACGTGGGAGGACGCTGAGAGGCAGAAAGAGGCCCTCCGACCGCTGCGGGAGAAAGTGGCTGATCTCGATGCGATGACCTGGAGGGATAACCTGGTCACCGGCTGTGAAAACCACCTGTACCAGGTGAACTGCAGCGATTTCGGTGGTGATCCGGAGGCGTATGAAAGAAAGCTGGACGCGTTTTTGGCCGAGGCTGAAAAGCGTTCGCCGCTGCAAGACATCCGGGGGAGGGTCGGATTCGTGGGCGTTCCGCCCATATACAGCGACCTGTACGACTTCCTGCACTCGCTGGGCATTCACGTGTGCTTCAACGAGATGCAGAGACAGTTCACCATGGCTCCCTGCCTTGACTGTGATCTATTGACTCAGTACCTTTGCTACACTTATCCTTATGACATCTTCAAACGGTTGGAGGATATTACCCGCGAGACGACTAATAGGCGTATTGACGGGGTCATTCATTACGTCCAATCGTTTTGTTTCCGGCAGATATACGATCATATTCTCCGCCAGGCTCTTGACTGTCCGGTATTAACCCTGGAGGGCGATCAGCCGGGAGCGCTGACCGCGAGAGACAGGCTAAGACTGGAAGCCTTTGCCGAAACACTGGAGGCGAGGCGCTAGTATTTCGTGGATGTTTTGTATTCGGGCGCATAATGCAACCAGAGGTGATCTGCAAATGAAAGCGACGACTCGGATCCTGGTCATTGCCATCGCAGTGGTGGGGCTTACAACCTGTGCTTTCGCCCAGGCCGACGGGCTGCAGGGCACGGTCTATCTTCGTGGCGGAGACAGTTTTTCCGGAAATATTAAAGTCGCCGAAATGGGCGTCATGGACGGATCGGGCATTGGCACAGACCTGGCCAACAATGGCGCAATTGCGGTGAAGACGGCCTCCGGATCAGTCCAGCGAGTTCCCGCCGACAATATTGCAACCCTCGAAGCAACGTGGAAAGAGGTCGAGGAGGGCGGCCGCACTCAGTGGCAAATCACCGAACTGACGGTTACCAAGCGTGACGGCACACAGATCACCGGGACCCCGGACTGGTTCATGCATGCGACATCCGTCGCCGTCGAGCAGGCCGATGGTGAAGTCGCACGTGTGCATGCGTATCCTCTTTCGAAAGACTTTTCGCCGGAAAACCTCCTGAAGAAAATCGAGCTCGCGGAGGCTCCTGCCCAGCCGCAGCCCACCACCGAGGAACCGGAGGACGCAAAGCCGGAGCCCGAACCAACGACTGAGAAGCCACAGACGGAGAAGCCGGAGCCCGAACCAACAGATGAGAAGGCACAGACGGAGAAGCCGGAGCCCGAGGCTCCCGAGACTTCAATAGAAATCACGCCACAGCCCGGCGGCGCTGAGGGCGAACACGCCCCCGAGATATCAGACATCCATGTGATGCCCTCGCAGGATGTCGTTATCACATTAAGCTGCCCCAACTGTGGCGAAACAATCACGCTCCTTTTGCGCGTGTCCGCTCTGCAGGGCCTGGCCAGCGGCGCAAGCGGTGTGAAGGTCGCTCCGGTCCAGCCCGTTGAATAGGCCGTATCCGGCCGGGTGTGTTTTCCGGCCGTTGCCAGTCGTTTGACAGCATCCAGGGCCTGCGAGCGCGTCCAAAGCTCCGGGCCCTTTCACTGCGTACGACCCTGTACGACATGGTGTACCTTTACCGACCGTGATGATGGGAGCAGGACAAATGAACCCAAAAGAGCAATTTGACCTGTTGACCGGCGACGCCATGCTGGTCGAGACAGAAGAGGATCTGATGGAAAAGCTGAGCCGGGGTGAACCACTGCGGGTGAAGTACGGCGCCGACCCCAGCGCTCCCGATCTGCACCTCGGCCACAGCGTTCCGCTTCGGAAGCTCCGCCGCTTTCAGGATCTCGGCCACCAGATTGTCTTCATTATCGGGGATTTCACTGCCCGGATCGGCGATCCATCTGGAAAGTCCAAAACCCGGCCAATGCTGAGCCCCGAAGAGATCGAGGAAAACGCCCGCACATACGCACAGCAGGTGGACAGAATTCTGGACATGAACCAATGCGAGCTTGTGTACAACAGCACCTGGCTGAATGACCTCGGCCTCGACGGCTTCCTCAAACTCGCAAGCCATTATACCGTCGCCCGCATGATGGAGCGGGACGATTTTTCCACACGCGCCGAACAGGGCATTTCTATCTCTGTCCGCGAGTTCATGTATCCGCTGATTCAGGCGTACGATTCCGTGGCTATCGAAGCAGATATCGAAATCGGCGGAACCGACCAGACCTTCAACTTTCTCCTCGCCCGCGACATCATGCGCGCCTACGACATGGAGCCGCAAGTCGTGATGACGTGGGATCTGCTCGTCGGCACAGACGGCCACCAGAAGATGAGCAAATCACTCGGCAACTACATCGGCATTTCCGAGCCCCCTGAGGAAATGTTCGGCAAACTCATGTCGATTCCCGATGATGCAATGGGGCAATACTACCGCCTGCTTCTGGACCAGACCCCCGAGGCGGAGGCTGAATTTCTCAAAGCCCTCGACAGTGGGGATCTGCACCCCAAGGAGGCCAAAGCCGACATCGCCCGGCGCGTCGTCGCACAGTATTACGGTGCAAAGGTTGCGCAGGAGGCCGAACAGGAATTTGAGCGTGTTTTCGCGCAGGGGCAATTACCTTCTGACATTGACGAGGTGAAAGTGAACTCCTCGGACCTGAATGATGTCGGAAAGATATGGATCGTCCAGCTCATCAAAGCTGCGGGATTTGCGTCATCAAACAGCGAGGCCCGCCGTTTCATCCGTCAGGGTGCTGTACGACTCGACGACCAACGAATTACCGATGAGACCATGGACCTGGCTCTCGAGGGCGGAGAAATATTGCAGGTTGGCAAGCGGCGCACCGCGCGTGTTGCTATACAGTAAATCATTCGGCCACGAAAGGAGATTTGCGATGAACGACGATCGTGCAGGAGGCATACTCGCAGTCATGGGGGCTGCGGCACTCGGTGCTATCATCGGTGCTGGCGTAGCTCTGATGCTGGCACCCAAGCCCGGCGCTGAACTGCGAGAAGACATTAAAAGCACCGCCACATCGGCTCACCAGCGTATCCACGAGGCCACAGAAAAAGTTGTGAGCCAGCTCAAGGCGGCCAGCGAAGAACTCACGAAACAGGCCAAAGATGCTGTCGAGGAAGTAGAAGAGACCACGGAAGAAAGCTGATATCCGCGGTCATAGACAAATGTCCATCGGCCGGTGTCCTCATGGGCGCCGGCTGTTTTTATTCGTCTTCCTGCTCTTGTTGTTTCTCCTCCGCTTTGACGCTTTCTATCTCCTCACGCTTTTCAGCGATTCTTTCGTTCAGCTCCATGATTCTTTTGGCGACCACCTTGATTTCGGTGTCGCTGATGGCACGCTGCTGGTACAGCTTGAAGGCTACTTTCCCGAGCTCGGTGAACTCCCTGTCCCGTTCTGTCTCAAGCTGGCCGAGCTCGTACTGCTTTCCCAGACTCTTTGCCTCTTTATTCATCGTTGAGGCTGCATCTTCCAGCGTCTTTTTAGCCTTATCCCAGAAGCTCATCGCCTGTGTCACCTCGTATAATACTTCGCCGTCGCCGCCAGCAACTCCTTGTAACGCCTGGGGTCAAATGCCTGTTCGCACTGTGTGTGGAGGTTTTCTACAACTGTGCCTGCCCGCGGCGTTTATACCACGGGCAGGCTTCCGGGTAGCTTCGGCCTACGCCTCCTTCAGGAGGCTGCTGCATCACTCGCGGACCGGGCAGGTCGGTCACGCGAGACTGACATTACCAGCCGTAGCTCTTGTCGGCGCGGCGCGTGTATGGCCGGCCGATGTTGTGATCCGCTCGCCATTGATCGTGCCGGCCGTCGCCATAGCCGTGATCGTAACCCCGATCATAGCCACGGTGATATCCCTGCTGCCGGCCCTTGGCTTTGCCATAGTCATAGCCATCGTCCCAGCCGTCGCCGTACCCCCGGTCATAGGCATGACGGGGCGACTCGTAGCTGTGGTACCGCGGCGGATCATAACGCCTGTTCGGAGGTGGACTGGTGCGGCCGCGGTCGTAGTGGTGGTAGTGGTGAGAGCTGCGGCAGGTGTCGGTGTCATGGTCCAGGGCACTGTAAACCAGCGCTCCAACGGCCAGGCCCGCCAGAATCCTGCCTGTGTCGTTCGCCTGCGCCTGTGTGGCGAAGACGCCGCTGAACATCAGCGCAACGACCAGTATTCCTGCCCAGTAGATCTGTGCTTGATGTGTGTACATCTTCACGACCTCCTTCTGTGGTGCGACCCGGCGTTCAACGACTGTGTGGTGTCTGCTCGATCTGTCAGGGTAGGCTCGATACCCCCGGACTCCGGAAAGCCGTGACGGCCCTGCGGAGGTGCGTCCACCGCTGTACAGTTTAATCCCACCGGTTCTGATACCTCTGGTAGTACGGTGTGAGCCTGGGTGCCGTCAGGAAACGGCGGTGCGGCTGCTCTTTGTACCAGTACTGCCCTGGCAGCCGATCTGGCGCGTAAACGGTGTCATCGTTCACTCCCTGTGCCCTGCCCGGCAGATCGTGGGCACATCGCCTGCAGGTGTCGGTTCCAGGATAATAATAGGCGCCACAGTTCGGGCAGATGAGCGGGTACGTATGGCGCTGCTCGTGGAGCGGCCGTGTCGTATTGGGTGAGGGCTGGTAGTAATACCCCGGCTGGGGCGTGTTCCGCGCCTGTACCGGGCCCTCAAAATATCCGCGGTACCACATGTGGCTGTCGTCACTGGCGCCGTGGGGCCAGATTTGACACATTCCGGCCGTGGCTGTAAGCATGACCAGGGCGGTAACTGTCAAAAACCGTCTCATCGCTCTTTCCTCCATTCCGGTCGCCGAAATCTACAGGTCGCATGTGTTCCTACTACAGCCTATCGGAGATCATTATATACGGGCGACCTACTACTGTCAATAGTATTTATACCCACCAGCCAAAAAAATAATCCCCCTCTCTGAAAAAAATGCTCCAGGCGAATATTGCACCAACTCAAGTTTCACGCTGAGATCACCGCTGCGGCGGTGTTATCGCACAGACCCTGGCGGGAGGATCAGGCGCTGTGAGCCTGCCGGCGAACGGGGACAAACGTTAAAAGTACATGTTCTCTGCGACGATAAAGTCAAACTCCGGCTCGCGCTCATTGGGTCGCGTGTGCTCGACACTGCGCGCGCATTCCTCGGATGCCCGCCGAAGATCAGTTGACAGCAGCAGCTCCGCCGCTCCGGCCAGCGCGGCGTTGCCAATCTTCACGATGCGGTCCTGCAAATCCGGCAAAAGCCCGATCGCCGCAGCATTTGCGCCGTCGATGAAATTACCGAAACCCCCGGCAAGGTAGATTTTATCAACCTCCTCCGGCTCGATACCGTAGTAATCCAGCAGCAAATCCTGGTCCGTTCTCAGGCCCGCCTTGGCGGTGATCAGTTCATACACATCCTGCTGTGTAAGGCGTATGTCGTCAGTGAGATAAAAGTCGCCTTCAAGCTTGGCCTTCGGTGTCATGATGCCTGCTTTCAAAAGCTGGGCGAGCAGGTCGATAAGACCTGAACCGCAGATGCCCACCGGCGCCTGGCTGGCAATGGTTTCAAAGGTGATCTCGCCATCGTTGATTGTGACATTGCTGATGGCTCCAGCAATGGCTCCCACGCCGCTCGTCACGGTGGCGCCCTCATACGCACCTCCTGCGGCACATGAAGCGGTCATGATCTTTTCTGCATTTCCCACCGCCACCTCACCATTGGTCCCGATATCGATAATCATGCACGGGCGATCGGCCTCATGCATGCGTGCGGCGATGATATCGGCCAGACAGTCGGCCCCGGCGTGTCCGCCCAGTAGCGCCGGGCCATAGACGTTTGCTTCGCGATTGACCTGCAGCCCGAGGTTTTTGGCTCGCTCGTTTACGGGCGCAGTATCAGGCGCTTCGAAGGGGATGACGCCCAGCGAGGCGACATCGAGGCCAAAAAGAATATTGCGCATGGTGGGGTTGCCGACTGCCACGACCTCGTAAATGAGCTCCGGGTCTATCTCATCACTCTCCGCCAGCTCCTGCAATATCTCGTTGATGCAGGAGACAACGCTTTGCTGCAGTCTCTGCAGCCCGCCTTCATTGCGGATTGTATAATCAATGCGTGAGATAACATCATCGCCGTATGCACTCTGGGGGTTTTTTCGCGCCACTGTCGCCAGCGGCTCACCGCTCTGCAAATCCAGCACTTCGCAGACCAGTGTGGTCGTTCCAACATCAACCGCCAGGCCATAAATCGCGCCCTGATAATTCCCCAGCTCTCGTTCAACCTTCGCCCAGTTCCAGACCACCCGCTCACCACGTCTGCGCACCGCAGGCTTAACCTCGACCCTGTTGCGAACGCTGTCGCTGAGGATCGTGTATTCTCCGGCGCTGACGATGTACACGGTAATGTCCGCCTCACCGGTGACAGTGGCCTGGCACGCCAGTCGCTCCCCCTCCCCCAAATCGCCCTCCCTCTCTGTTGGCGTGAGGTCTGACAGCGCTTCTGAGCCTTTTCCAGCCCGGACGACACAGCCTCCACACGTGCCCTTTCCCCCACATTCTGCCTCAATTGGTATTCCGAGCCTCTGCGCGTGCTCGAGTATGGTCCCGTCAAAAATCTCGATCCCCGCTCGTCCGATGCGATACTGGGGGAAATACATCCTGTGTCCCGAAAACTGCTCTTTCATGAAAGCCACCTCATACTTAGCGCCCCCCAATTCGGAGGCATGATCCTCACGCAAGATTGGAAATGTCGTCAGGTGTACAGATAGTGTTGGCCGCTGGTTGATCCGCCTGCCGAGGCAACTTTCCCGCACGCAGTGCAGCGCCGGCAAACGAGGGATGCCGCACAGCCATAGCAATTGAGCTTCCTGGCCCGGATACACGGGGGAGCAACCACGCAAATGGTATTGCCTTTATTCGGCATACGGGAGGATAACTATGTGGGTCGGGCTTCTTCGTCGAAACGCGACCGTTGCCTTCACAGGGATCAACTCAGGTTGCACAGACCGGTGCTGCAACTGGAACCCGATGTGCCGCCACCGCTGCTGGATTTTCCGATGGCGAAGGTGGAGATAAGACGTCGAACCTCGTCAGATCCACATTCCGGACAGGCGACGTCATTTTCGTCACGGCTTTTCATTTGCATCAGCTTTTCGAATGTGTGACCACACTGCTCACAGCTATACTCATACAACGGCATCGTCCATCGCTCCCTTGAATGGTTTGATATTGGGTGAGATCGGTCATCTTCGATATGTGCGTCAGTACTGCCCGTACTCCCTCACCAGCTCCAGCACTCTTTCGTATCGGCTGAAGCTGACATTGTTGGGGACTGAATGGTCGGAGTGATAGATATATCCTCCGCCCCGTATGGCCGGAGGTATCTTTGTGCGTATTTCATCCTCGATGACCTGTGGATCGGGGTCGGCCATAGCTCTGACATCGATACCGCCCATGAAGGCCAGCTCATCCCCAAACTGCTTTTTGAGCTCCACGAGGTCCATCCCCGCCTTCTGCTCCAGCGGCTGCAGGCAATCCAGGCCGTCCTCGATAAACCGCGGGATCAGCTCCTTCACACACCCGCAACTGTGCAGAATCACCGGCAATCCTTCATCGTGAAAAAAGCTTACCAGCCGTTGAAAGGTCGCGCGGAGCTGGGCGTCATAGTGTGCGGGAGAAAACAGCAGGCCGTTGCGATACCCCAGGTCGCAAAAGATAAAGGCGCCATCGAACTCAAAGCCACCGTCCCGCATAATCTCGTACATCTGGATGCTGAGGGTCGCATCTGTTTCATACATCTCTGTGACCCATTCGGGTTCTGTGGCGATACTGGTCAACAGGGTTTGGGATTCGACGTAACTCTGCATCTTGTCATAGCCGAATGCGGCCCCGTAGGTGATGAACCTGCCCGCTTCTCTGGCCTTTTTGCAGCCGGGAAGACCGAGACGCCGCTCCGTTCGGCCTGTCTCAAGGATCGATTCCGATCCCCGGTCATCCTCGGCACTCCCGGCCAGCCACTGCCCGTCCCAGTCAACCCGGTCCGGATCCGGTTTCAGCCGGTCCTTCATCTCCTGCCAGTCCTCGCGGGTCTCACACGGCCACTCGATGATTTCAGGCGTTGATGAGTAGTCTCTGTGATCACGCCGCACCCCACCATAGGAGGTCGTGCGCACGATATATTCTTCGTCTTCTTCCAGCACCTGGATCGGAAACCGTGGTGAGGTGTCGGCCCCGAATGTGACCATACCGTAGTCGAAATATTCCGCCGGGTTCGTCTCTTTCGGCAGTCCTTCTTTTTGCCACCGTTCGACCGCCGCGCGCCAGGGGCTGTCGTGGATGGGCATGCGGTCGGCCTCTTCGTGATGCAAAGCCATCAGAAAACGTTCCCGTGACGTCATCAGCCATCACTATCCCTTACGCCTGCTGGATATGCAGGTAGTGAACCGCCCGGAGTGCGTGTAATGTCCTCGCGATATATGCAAACGGCAGCACGCTGATCGTCTGCAGTCCTTTAAAATCTGCATCAACTGCGCTACACTTGACACAAGCAGTTCAGGAGCCTAGACTTAGTATTTGCATATATTCGCATGTCAGTATATCACGCGTCTATGAGTTGTCAAGACGACTTACACCACACACAATTGTGCACCGGGAGGGGCAAACCATCGCAGCCAAAGAGGACAGTTTCAAT
Organism: Armatimonadota bacterium; assembly: GCA_046483205.1. Taxonomy (GTDB): domain Bacteria; phylum Armatimonadota; class Zipacnadia; order Zipacnadales; family UBA11051; genus JBKHJK01. Next base: position 22,313 of record JAWODS010000148.1, read on the forward strand.
ACGCCCGGGACCGACTATGACCTGCTCGCCAGCATCTTCAAAGCGCTGGGAAATCCCTTCCGCCTGAAGATCCTCGCCAGGACAATCGACGACGAGTTTTGCGTGCAGGATCTGGGCGAGCACCTGGATCGCAGCCAGCCCAACATTTCCCAGCACCTCGCTGTCCTGCGCGATCGAGGTCTGGTCGTGCCGAAGCGTCGGGGCAAGAAGGTGTGTTATCGCCCCTCAGACCCGCGCATCGCCGAGATGATCAAACTGGCGGCAGAAACCTTTGACGAAGATTGAACCATACCGACACGTCTGCGCAATCGCTGTCTGACGACACCCTTCCACCATCCGAGGTAGCACTCCGGGACTTTCGAAGCCTCCGGCGCCCGGGCCGGCGCAGACAACGCCTGAGACCAACAGATCGCCTCAACGGGTGATTTTCCGTGGCCGTGAAAAGAGAAGAGATACGCTCAGCAATCGCGCGCGCTGTCGGGGATGTCCGGGCCGTGTTGGACGTCGGATCCGGCAACTGCGACCTTGTGCTCTTTCTGGCCCGAGAAGTTGCGCAGGAGGCTGTCGGCATTGACATCAATGGTCACACGCTTCACGAAAGTGTCACTGTCGAGGGCGATGACGCCGCACACACCGCGCGCTGCATACACATGGATGCCCACGACATGGCCGAACTCGAGGACGGCCGTTTTGACGCGGTCGTGTCCACCCACGCCCTCCACGAGATCCAGCATCCGGAGGCGGCGCTTTCGGAGATGTGGCGGGTGTTGAAGCCTGGTGGCACGCTCTTCATCGCCGATTTTACCGACGGGGAGACGCGGTGGGACGAAAACTATTTCACACCCATGCAGGTGGAGGCGATGCTGTATGGCGCCGATTTTCACTCCGTCACCGTACAGAAAGTCCCCGGAGAACCCTTCATGTACGCCAGGGCGGCGAAGTAACTCATGCTACAAAGCCCAAATACAATATATGGCCGGCGAAAATCATGCCCAAGCGTAGAGTAGTCATCCAGTACGATAAATGTCTGCCTGAAGTGTGCGACCCCGACGAGGGAATTTGCGCGGCGGTTTCAGCATGCCCGAAGGATATCCTGGTCCAGGAGGATCCGTTTGAGCCACCCATGATCACGTTCTGGGACCTGTGCCAGGGCTGTGGTGACTGCGTGGAAGCCTGCCAGTGTGACGCGCTTTCCCTGCAGTAACCCGCAGCGGAGACACCTGGGCCCGCCAACGCCTCACTGATCTGCCACTTTCCCGAGAGGAGCGATCATTCATGCCACTGCTTGATATCAGGGTTATACCACTGGGTACCCAAACGCCCGGTGTGAGTGAATTCATCACCGAGGCGGTCAGAGTCGCCGAAGACAGCGGCCTGTCATATCAGCTTACTCCGATGAGTACCTGCATCGAGGGATCGCTGGATGAGCTGCTGGATGTCGCCCGACGGATGCACGAGGCGTCTTTCGGCAGCGGCGTTCAGCGAGTGGTCACAATCCTGACCATCGATGACCGCCGTGATGAGCGGGAGACACTCGACGACAAGGTGTCCCGTGTGACCGACGACCTGCAGCAATAGGTCTGCCCGCAGCGTCTCCGCGATATTCGTCCTCCACAGGCGTCGCTCCAGCCCGCCTGATCATTTTATCATGCACCCGGCGACCCTACCGGGCCTCCATCAGGAAAATGTCCCTGCCGTAGGGCTCGATATTCCGGGACTGCTTCAACTCCCCGTATGTGACGGTGACCTTCTTCGCCTCATTCGCGAAGTTGAGCAGGAGAACGAGGATTTTTCCATCCTTTTCGAAAGCCGCCCAGTCGAAATCGTTGAGCCCCTCCACCTGAAGCTTTTCATCACAACGCTGCTCGTGCTTGAAATAGTCCTCATATTTTGCGATGACTGCCGTGGCCTGTGAGGTGGCGTAGAAGGAACCACCGTCCATTGAGGCCAGCCACCAGATGAGGCAGCCGTTGCAACTGCTGGTCACATACTGGCGCAGAAGCCTGTTGCACCACGTGTGCATATTCGGGGCAGGCCGCGGGTCGGCATCATGCCGGAGATACCACATTTCGCCACCCATGAACGGCGTGTCGCCGAGGGCTTTGACCGTATCGGTGATGCGCTTGTGGTCTCCGCCGTACCCCGCGATAGCGAAGTCAATATTGGGGGCCATCAGCTCCCAGTCAACTCCGTAGTGCTCCTTCGTGCGCTGAGACTGGAAGCCCGAATAGATGGAGAACTCGATGGGACGGTCCGCTTTGTGAACGAAATCGCGCAGTATCCCCGCCATCTCCGCATTCTGATGGCAGCGGAAATCGGTCCATTCTTCGGGATACGTCTCCAGCAGGATGTCAGGGCTCAGCTCTTCATCCTCCGGCAGGTCGGCGAACTCCCTGAAGGCAGCGAGACACCGGTCACAGGTACAGAAGGTCGGCGGGTCTATCACAGGATGCTCCAGGTCCCAGTTGGCGCCGTAATAGTCACTCTCGTTAAGGCTTTCGACCAGCCAGTCTTCCAGCTCCGTCATGCCCACGTTGTCCCTGTGAGCGAGAAACCACGTGGGACAGAAGGTGTTGTTTACCTGCTTGTTATCAAAGTCCACCGCCTGGTATTCCGGATGCTCCTGCAGGAATTCACCGGCCTCATCAACCGCGCGATATGGGTGCCAGCCGATGCTCCAGAACACGTTCAATCCCCGCGGCAGCAGATGTGGAACCACATTGTTACTCGTCCGCCCATAGGTCCAGGTAATTCCGGATTTCCAGCAGTTCTCCGCGTATGCCTCTCCGACTTTCTCATTGGAAAGCGATGCGCCGTAGTAGCATGGGGCGATTCGGGCGTGCTCGGGACGGACATCATTCAGTGGCGGCACCATTGTCATCGTGCTTTCCCGCGGCACCTCGGTGATGAGCCCGTTGAGTGTCTCAAAATAGGTGTAGAAGGGGAAATCACCCTCCGGGCAATCCGCCGGGGCCTCAAACAGCAATCCGACAACCGGCCGCTCCCCGGGCCTTCCCACATTCTCGCATCTGACATCCAGCTCCACGACATACTCTTCACCTGGCTCGACCGGTGTCACTTCGTCCTTATCCACCCAGCAGGCCTGCTGCTGGTCCGCATTCGCCTTCGTGGAGACAATCTTGCAGGCCATCGAGCCGCCAACGCCTTCAGGAGCCAGCTGCGAATAATTCCCCCACTCCGGCTCATCAAAGGTCCCCATCTGCAGCAGATTCTCCGTCGTCCCCTTCTTGCGCAGTGACACATTGTCCACCCAGAAGGTGCCCGTGATGCCGCGATTTTGCCACTTGATGATCAGCGGGTGCACGCTGGTCGCATCATCGGGGGCCGTGACGGTGGTTGAGATGTGGCGCCAATCGTGGGTGCCACCGGCGCGAAGAGTCGGCTGGTAATTCACAAGATTTCCCTGGTCATCGCCCCAGCGAAGCGACAGCTCCATCCCCTGGCGGGGGAACTGCTCGTATGAAATATCGTACCGGGTCATATCAACGCCATCAACAGCGAACTGATCGACACTTTCAACCTGAGGATTTCCCCCGCTTAGAGGCTCCACGGCGGAGTATTTCAGAAAGCTCGGGGTCTCCACGACCATTCGATAACCGTCTGATGAAACTTCCGTCGGAGCGTGCAGATACAGTCGCACGAGCTGGCTGCTGTCTTTGGGCATGTGATAGGTCTGCAGCTTCGGAAAAAGCTGCGGCATCGGCTCACCCACGTAAAGGACGCACATAAAGCTCGCCGTCTCGCCGCCGTTGCGGGCCCATACCCCCGATGGTACCGGACGTGGGCGGCTCCAGCCATCCTCCGGGATCGCCGTCCGCCACTCGCTCCCCTTCACCTCACTGCTCACCTGCCATTTAGCACCGATAGGACGATTGGCGGCCGAAAGCACGGGATCAACGGAGGGGGCCTCCCCGTCCCGGTTGGCCTCCATCGCGATGAAGTTCAAACCGTTCACCAGCCGCAGGTTCAGATCATCATCACCCCCGACAGGCTTGCCATTGAGAAAAACCTGTGCCCGCGCATCAGTACAGTTCGGCTCAAATTGCACAATGGCGGCGGCGAGATGCTTTGGAATTGATGATGAACTCACGACAGTCTCCTCCCCCTGCCGGAGTGCATACTGGATGGACAGCCGTCCGGTCTCGTAGGCTTCCGGGGGCAGGTCAATGTTCAGCGAGTGCTTTCCCGGCCCGGTGGCGTCCGCTGAGAGTGTTGTCTCTCCCGCTGTGACTGTCACGTTGAGATCGGTTTGTTCATTCGCGTCGGCGCCCATTTCGGCGTTAAAGACATATTGTGACTGGTCCCGCTGGATCTCGAAACCACTCAGCGCCGGTCCGCTCTCAATGAAACAGAGCGTGCCAAACGCCTCGGGCTCGTGGAACTTGCTCTCCAAATTTGCCCATGTCGAGAGTTCCTCCACCGCCGTGCGCTCTCTGGCGAAATTCGCTCGCCACTGTCCTTCAGGCTTTCCCTGGAGTGCGGTAAACGGAATCGCGATCTCCAGCACATATCGGTCATCAAGCCTTCGGGCCTCACATTGCCACCCCGAATCCCATTCGCTATCCGTAACCCTCGCATCGTAGGTGCCGTCACCGGAGTTGGCCGCAAAATGGTAATAAGTGCCCTGGCCGGGCTGGAGGAATATCTCGATGCAGTCATCACTGAACACCGAGGCATCTTCGCCCTTCTTCTCGGCTTTGACGGCGTGCAGCATGTTCAGCCGGGGCTCCAGGTACGCCTCGAATGCCTCCACTCCGATGTACAGGTTTTCATCATCCCAGCACAGCCGCACTCGCGTTTGCTCATCCGGAAGATCATTGGCATTGAGCGACAGGAAGGGCGAGGTGATGCTGGCATTCGCCCAGCAGTCCTCGTCGAGCGCGGCATCCAGTGTCGGCGGCTCGCTGGTGCGATAGGCACAGATCAGGGGCTCTGCGAGTGCCATCGAGACGATCAAAAGACATCCCATGATAATCAGAAGACGGCGCATCGGTTCATCCCTCCGGATGGGGTTGTTTTCACTGCGACCTTCGCGTTCTCAAACCAACTCACCATTCCCCGCGCCCCCGATTATTCCCTGCTTTCATCCGCGCAGAACGCTGCCATCCAGCGCTGAAACGCGGCGAGGCTGTGGTCACTGCCGTCCCCCGTGTCTTTTCAGCAAGTCTGCGGTATCATTGTGCTGCAGCTTAATGGCCATGGTCAGCGGAGTTGTTCCACTGGAGAAGGTAGGCTCCTTTTTCTCAAACAGCTTCAGGCGAGCAGTGGTGCGGGGATTGACATTCGCTTTTGCGTCAACCAGCAGCTTTGCTACATCGGCGTGTCCGTTCAAAGCCGCATTGTGCAGAGGCGTGATCCCCCAGAATTCGCGCACGTTCACTTTTGCTCCGTGGTCGATGAGGACCTTCGCTACCTTCGCATTTCCCATCAGGGCAGCCTCGTGCAGCGGAGTGCCCCGACAGCTATCTCGTCTATTGACATCTGCTCCAGCATTGATGAGGATTTCGGCGATCTCG
>JAWODS010000181.1:0-7094 GCA_046483205.1 Armatimonadota bacterium
CGTCGATATTCACCTTTCCAAAGCGGGGCACTACGTGATTGATGCACGCCGTACCGGCGATCCTCAACAACGTTCCCAGTATCGCGCCCGTCAAGTGGTTTTCGCCATGGGCACCTTTGGAACGTTGGATATGCGGCTCGGGTGGCACGTCTTCGGCCGCGACCTGGCAATCGCCTGATTCGCCCATCCCCAGCGATGGCGCAGTCTTCCCTTCACCCTGCATCAGCGATTCTGATTCACGCCGAGGCGGTCAAACAGTCCCACAGGGCCCGGTAATACAGCATCACCCGCTCGGGATCGTCGCTTTCGGGAATCTCCGCGAGGCAGAAGCCCTCATAGCCGATGGACTTCAGGCCCGCAAACAGCTCATGCCACGGGTAATCCAGGTGGAGTGCCCGCATGTGGACTGAGCCGATTTTGTCCTTCAGAAGCTCGAAGTTTTCGGTAATGGAGCCGTCCACGATATCGGTGTCATTGGAGTTCCAGCAGACCTTCACAGTGTCGTGGTCGGCCACGTCCATGATGGTGCGGATATAGGGGACGTGGGAGGTCTCGCGGCCGTGGACCTCCAGCCAGATTTCGACACCGGCGTCTGCGGCGTAGTCGCCGCACTGGTTCAGCGCTTCTCCGATCTGCTGAAGCGTGTCATCCACCGGGACGTCCTCGGGCAGGCCGTTGGGCCGGACTTTGACACCGCGGGCGCCGACATCCTTTGCCAGATCCACAAAATCGAAGGTCTCCTGGATATTCCTGTTCACATCATCAGGATCGGGAGAATGGTATTCACACGTGGTCCCGAGCCCCCAGAGGACGATGTCGGTGTTCTCGAAGGTCTCTCGGACTGCCTCGCGCTCGCGGTCGCTGAGGGCCGGTTCGACACCGTGACCGTGGGTGGTGCGCAACTCAACACCCTCGAATCCGGCCGATTCACATTCAGAAATCAGCTTCTGCAGATTCCAGTCGTGGGCAAGGTTGTACGTGACAAGGCCGAGGCGCATCATTGGGCCTCCTCTTTGCATTCTGTGTGATGGGTTGTGCTTTTAAGGCCGTCACCTGCATTTACGCACCGCTTACCTTCCGCACCTGGCGCTCCCATTCCTCCAGGTCAGGCACGAGCCAGGCGACAGAATCGGCCTCCTCGTCGATATTGTTGAACTCCACTTTCAGAAGCGGCTGCATCTTCGTCTTTCCGAGATGGCTTTTGGGCGTATCCACACCGGTAATGGACGCGGTCGGGATAGTGATTTCCCGCTTCGGGATCCACATCAGAAAGTACAGCTCATCCCCGGTCAATGCCAGCACACCGTTGCCGCGAATTTGTCCATAGCCGCCGGACTGGACACCGAAACAGTTGGCGCTGGCGGCCATGCAAAGGATGCTCTCAGTGCCCAGCTTTTGCTGGACCTCCTCAACCCGCCGCCGTCCGATACCCACCAGGACCCGGTAGCCCAGCAGCAGGATTACGAAAAACAGAATCCCGAGCAAAAGCCACAGCCATATCATGGTATGGCACCCCTCCATACCGGCATGATGGGTTGTCTTTGAGGCTTACGCATTCTTCACCAGTGGCCGGTACGACCACGACTGCAGCTTACACAGCATGTTCATCCGCTTCCCCAGGCGGTCCTCGTAAAAGGGCGGGGCGTTGGTCGAGTTCGCCTTTGCATTTTTGAATACCGGCAGGTTCGCGGCCTCGGGAAGACCACTCACGGGGGCCACGGTCACCTCATCAGGCAGTTCGTCGCCACTAAACGCCTGGGCCAGCGCCATCAGCGCCTGTGCGGGACCGCAGTTGATGCGGTGTGTCTTCACCTCATGCGGGATGCGGCCGTGGGTCATGACGTAACTGTAGATACCTCGGGCGGCCATCAGATACTCCTCGCGGGGGAAGGTCATCGGCTCATCAATCTCCGGCACGGGCTCGGCGGGTCCGATGGTCCGGCGAATCTGCAGCTTCCGGGGCAGCTTATTGTAGTGGATGACGTGCTCGCCCAGCGTCGCCAGAAGCACCAGAGCGTCGGCGGCGGAGACGGTTGTCTCGCCGACTTTCAGTGCGTCGAAGCTCTCCGTCAGCCGCCGCGCCATATCTCTGACCTGCTCGATGCTCAGCCACTGCCCGGCAGGCTCGCGGTGCTGTTCGTAATAGTCACTCAGCTTCATGACCTGCACATCATCGCGCCCGGCCAGCCACTCCGCCGCACGCCGCGTCCATTCGAAGTGGGCATCAATGTCGGCCTGCGTGCGCTGAACGGGTTTGCGCCACAGCCGGTCGTGCGGGAACGGGCCCGGGCCGCCTTTTTCTTCGGTCTGGCGGAAGGGGAGGATGAAATCATACCATCCCCACCATTCCGCAAAATGCCAGCAGGTGGGATGGCCGAGGATGTTCACATGGTCGTGGCCCTTTTCGAGCTGCCTGTCGAAAGCTTCCTGGAAATTGCGGAGCTGCACGTCGGGATCAACCGCAGGCTTCTGGCGCTCCGGCTTCAGGGGATTCCACATCTGGCTCCAGTCGCCCTGATAGCCGACATTTCGGCTGGCACGCCCCACAAACAGTGTGTCCATCACCCAGGCGTTATGCGGCATATCATCGCCAAAGCCGCCATTGTTGACCATCACTCCCGCCTGCCGCACGGCGTACTGTGTCACCGGGCTGTGGTTGCCCTGGTGCTGGACATACGCGGCCGGGAAGCGTCCGGTCACCTGCGCCACCTCGTTCAGGCCCTCGATCTCGATTGTGTAGGCTTTCGCAAGCGCGGTGTCCCAGTCGTCACGGGCCCCATACAGCATCGCAGGCTCCGGATAATCGAACCAGTAGTTGCCGTGATAGCAGATTTCGTGCTCACCGAGGGCGGCGATGACGTCGTGCCGGCAGTTGCGCCTCAATACGCGGGCCTTCTGTCCGGCGACAAAAAGATTCAGCGGCACCCCGACATCGGTATGCACCTCGCACAGCCGCTTGAGTGCATCATCGGCCTCGGGGTTGAAGGCATCCTCCACGTCAAGTCCAATGAATACGGGGGTCGCAGCCATCTGGCTTCATCCTTTCACTGCGTCAGTTGTGCACCTCACATTTCGCCAACGCGCTGCAAAGGCCTTGTTGTGCGTATCTCAAAAAAGACACCCCGGCGGGGAGGCCGGGGTGCGGGATGGTGGAGTCAAACCAGATTGTCAGTGCAGATCGTGGAGATTGTCGCTGCTGGATTTCACGGTCTGCTGCCATTTCAGCCACTTGGCATGGCCGTCCAGAAAGGCGAAGTTCTGGCCGCCGTTGTGACGGTCGGTGTCGAGAAGATCTTTGAAGACCGGTGGCCAGGCGATTGTCCCTGCGTACCAGTCTCCATTGGGCAGCCAGCTGTCGTAACACAGGTCGTAGTAGGGGCTGGTGTGGTCGGAGGGGTCGTTGTCGGGGAGATTGCGCCAGTTTTCCGCCCGCTCTGCCATGAGTATCGTCTCAGCAGGTCTTTGGGCCGCCGCAATCGAACGGGCCCCGGCTGTGAGCATGCCGTTCATGAGATAACTTCCCCACAGGTCCGGGTCGCTGCCTTTGTCGGGATCCGAGGGGCACCATCGCATCTGATCGTTCTTTGTGTACGGATCAAGCCCGTTGAACCACATCCACAGGACGGTCGAAGCGCCGTGCTGGTCAACCTCCATGGTTACGGGAAGCATCTCGTCATAGTCCTGTGCATACATCATGATCCCCAGCGACCACTGCTTCATGTTGCTCAAACACGAGGTCTGGCGGGCCTTTTCGCGGGCCCTGGCGAATACGGGGAACAAAATTGCCGCCAGGATCGCGATGATTGCGATCACCACCAGAAGCTCGATGAGCGTGAATCCGGGGCGATTGTCTGTGTCATACATGGGACGTCCTCCTCAAAATTTCGGCATTGACAGAAGCTGGAGGAGGACAGTACCCTCAGAGGTGGACGGGAGTGGGGGTATCCTCGCTTCTCAGCCGATGCGCAGGGGTGACGGCCCCTGCGCATTTTTCTGTCAGCCAAAGTTAGTCGCGTCTAACTCCACAGGATACGGCATCACTCACCGCGTGTCAAGGGCGGAATGGAAAGTGCGTGAAAAACGTGGAATGTGCGTACCGACGGGGCTGCTGCAGCTACGTTTCGGACTCCGCGCAGGCCTCGGGCGCGTCATCCGGCACATCATCGTCCGTTGCCTCATCCGTATCCCTCGCACCGAGCAGCCGCCGGGCGATCCACAGCTCCAGGATGCCCATTGGCACACCCACCGCGATGCCACCGAGGACGTCCAGCAGGTGGTGCATGCCCGCGTAGGGGCGGGAATACGCCGTCAAAAGCGTCAACACCACCAGCGGCCACAGCCACCGCCGATACAGCAGGCCATAGACAATTGTCGCCTGGGTCCACAGGTGCATGTGGGCGGAGGGGAAGGAGGTGCCGGGCCATGTTACGCCCAGGGCGCGAATCCCCTCGATATAGGTGTAGGGGCGCGGCCGCGGCCAGATTTCCCGCGCATAGGGCATCAGCACGAGCTCGGTGAGCACCAGGCCACCGGCCAGGTACGCCGTCGCGATCCGCTCTTTGCGCCCACCGAAAATCAACAACAGCAGCATCACGACGATCCAGCCCACTCCAGCCTCCCCGAACAGGGAAACGGGAAGCAAAATCACGTCAGCAACGATGTGATGGTGCTGGTTGATCCAGAGCGTGACCGCCCGATCCCATGCGGCAATATCGGCAAAAATACGCGATCTTCTCTTCCAGGCCCGTTGTGTGTACGCAGGTCGCCTTTTCGCCAGCAGGCCTGTGTTCTCCTGCCGGGGCACTCACGCTGCACGCAAGGCAGTGTCCGCTCCCAAACGTCGATGCCGCGCGTGACAGTCCTGAAAGCAGTGCAGGCACGTGCCATTCCGGCACACGTGTCTGTACACATCTCTGCGACTCGCTCAAAATAGCCGGTTTTGCGGCTGGCGCGCCTGAATTACGGGCATAAACAGGTGTGGTCTGGCGCTGATTATCGCAAGAAATGCACACTTCCATAAAAAATCTAAAGTAATATGTATCGGAAGAAGGAAAAAATTTTGTGACGGAGAAAGTTTACGCAGAGTGATCCTATCAGGATGCATCTGCTTTTGTTTCCCGCCCGGCTGCATATCGGCGGGAAGCTTTTGTATCTTATCGTACAGGGCTCGGCGCGTGTTTGGGTGAGCGTGGTCTCGAGACAGGGCCTCCGGCGTTGATCCGCCGCGGCTTTGCGAGTACCCCTCGCGGAGAAGCCCTCTTTTGCAGCGGCACGTCACGCTGCAGTCAGGCAGTCCACAACACGTTTCATTTCAACGGCGCAGGCTTGATCTGTGCCACCCAATGGGAGGGAGATTGTATGCCACAGAATTACCGGATCGTCCTGGCAGTCGCAGTAATCGCCGTGCTTGTTGTCGGTGGGTGCGGCGGAGGTGGAGGCGGTGGCAACGGCGGTGATCAGCCGCCCGGAGCATTTTTTGAAGATGACAGTGTGAGCACATCGGAACCGTCAGAGGTCGGCGATATTGACCTCCCCAACGGCCAGACCGTTGAGGCAGCGGCCGACCAGGTTATCGTGGAGGTTTCAGACGGCGCGACAAGCGCAGACCGGGCTGAACTTCAAGCCTACCTTCGCCAGCGTGATGCCGAAATTGTGGCACAGCATCCGGACCTCGACCGCGTGCTGGTCGAATCACCCAACCAGGCCACCACAGAGCAGTTGCTCGCCGGTCTCTCATCGGTTCAGGGGGTTCGCTCTACGCTTCCAAACATAACCGTCACCATGAATGATGACACTGCTTATGATCCTGATCCTGCTTCGTTTGATGGTGACTACTGGATCGACCAGATCCACGCAAAAGAGGCCTGGCAAATGGCTGTTGACCGGCGTGGTGAAGTGAACGGCGACATCGTGTTGGGCATGGTGGATAGCGGGATTGATGCGAACGCGAGTTTCGACGGCGGTCAGATCCAGATCATGAAGCGGTACTGGTTCTTCACCGGCTATGATGAAATCGGCCATGGTACACATGTCGCAGGCCTGATGGTTGCTCCGGGTGATGACGGCTATGGCGCGTGTGGCGTCGCCTGGGGCAATACACTGCGGGTGTACGACTGGTATGCCGAAGCCGGAACCGCTGATGCGCTCTTTGTATGGGACATTGCCGAGGCGATAACGGCAGCCATCAAAGACGGTGCGAAGGTTATCAATGTATCAGCCGGTGCGAACACCTATCGCTACGACGCCAGCGGGAATGTTATCGGATTTGTCTCACACAGCAAGTGCATCGCCCGGCAGCAAAGCTTCCGTGAGAATATGAGTGCAGCGGTGCGTCTGGCAGCCAGCCCGGGTTATTCGGCACTTGTAGTCTTTGCCGCGGGCAATGATGGGGCTGTTGTGAAGGACGATAATCAATTGCTGCCTCCGCTGAGTTCGAGTGCAACGGATGAAGAAATCGCCGCCCGCCAGGCCGCATTGCAGGCGTGGGATGATAATTCGTTGATAGTGGCTGCAACCGACGACGCGGGCAATGAAACCAGCTTCACGCGAGAGGGCACCGTGGTGGACATTGCCGCCCCCGGGGCCTGTATCGGCTCTGCACAGTGTCGAAATCTATCGACACGGCCTGAGTGTCCGCAACCGACAACTCATGGCGTTCGCCTTGACAGCGGAACGTCCATGTCAGCGCCAATTGTTGCAGGCGTCGCCGGGCTGAGCTGGAGCTTCGACCCCAGCCTCAGTGCGTATCAGGTGAAAGATCTCATCGTCACAAGCGGCGGTGAGAGCCGCACGGATATCGGTGGCGGCATCGTGAATGCAGCAAGAGCTTTGCCGCCAGGCAGCGGCGACATTACCATCAGCCAGGTCCCCTTCGACTTCGGGACCACCCGGATGTACCCGGTCGCATTTTGAAACAATCTCCACCACCTGGGTTAAGGGAGTGTAGTTTAATGACAAGACTCATGACAAGAGTGCTTCTTCTCATAACTGTCGTGGCAGTATTGGCCCTGCTTGGCTGCGGGGGGCATTCATCCGGGGGGCCGAGTGCCGGACACCAGACCGTCGCCCCGGAGGGCTACGGAACTGTCGAGTTC
>JAWODS010000116.1:0-14309 GCA_046483205.1 Armatimonadota bacterium
GCACCTTTAAGGGTTACCCCTATACCAACTTGAGCTGTTTGGCAACGAGCCGGTGACGAGGCATCAAGAAAAAAGCCTGCAATGCAAGGGGTGTCGGCCATCTGCATCTGCCACACGAACAGCGGCGCATCCTGCTTCAGGCCGGCTTTTTTGGCGTCGAGCGTCGCCTCAATATTCGGGGTATCCTTTGACCGCCCGATGGCCGCCAGCAGCAGTTCGCCGGACTTTTGCAGGGCATGGACCTCCACATCATCTCGGGAAAAATATGCAGGTTCGAGTAGTGCGGTGCTGTACGAGGAGCCCCGCATCTCCCACGCCGCCTGCACCCACGGCCACTTGTCCTTCAGCCGCTCCAGATGGGTGGTATTCGCCGAGGGACACAGGCCGAAGCCGACCAGGTAGTTGCAGTATTCGGGATCGGCGTTGGCCTTCAGCGCCTCGTCGTGCCAGGGGGTGGGGGAGATGAACCTGCCCGGCTCATCAAATATCTTTGCCGTCGCCAGGGCATGGGCGATTTTCTTCCAGTCTCTCTCACCGCGTTCGTGCCATCGGCGGAACTCCCAGTATGAAAAGTCCGTCAGCGGCGCTCCGGCGGCGTTGCTCATGAGCGCAGCCTCCGGGCTTTCATCATGCACGGCGTCCCGCAGGCGGCGGTAAAAATCAAGCCAGTCCGAGCTCTGGGTGACCAATTTTTTCTCCCAGTCAATCCGGCTGGCACCGGCCGGTGAACCGTCGATATACACGAAATCCAGCCCGTAGCCCTTCACCATATCGCCGTACTGGGTGGCGAAGTACTCCGCGGCGGCGTCGGTGGATACCTGCTTGACAAATCCCGGGGACTTGTGGCGTCCCATGGGGCCCAGAAAATCGGGTCCGCCGTGGCGGGCGGTGACCACAAATCCGGGATGCTGCCGGTAGGTCTCGGTGTCCTCCTCCAGGCCCAAAAGCAGCGTGTACAGGGACACCTTTTCCCCCGGAGCCTGTCTGTGAACCTGCTGGAGATAGGCGGCGATGGAGGCGGCGGTGTTGGTTTCTCCACCGCCGTAATCAATTGTGCCGGTGGAGAAGTAATCGCCCCACGCCATGGGGATATTCCACAGGATGTTGGTTGCGAAACACCCCGGCGGCAGATCGAAAAAGCCCCACTTGCGCATTGGCGAGGCGTCAACATACACGTCGCTGAGCCACTCCGGCGTTTCGAAATCCCAGGCTTCAGCGACTTCCGGAAGCGCCTGGTACGCGCGAAGAAACTCCGGCCAGCCGCCCCGTGTCATCATGTAGCGGATTTCAACACTTTTTGTCTCTCCCGGCTTGAGCCACAGCGCCCCGCTACCGAAGCTCCATCCCCCCGGTTCGTATCGCAGCGTCGGCTCCCAGTTGAAGCTCGTGGTCGGTGTAACCCATTCGCCATCCACACGGTACCGGAAGCTTCCCGCCGTCATACCGCCCGATTCCACCGCCACCATAGCCTCGTCCGGGCGCCCCTCCGGACTCGCCGCCCTGACCGAGGCACTGACATCATCAGCATCCGCCATCGTCAGGCCAAGGACGTTCTGGTGCGCGGTTCGATAGTATGTTCCGCCGTCACGGAACTCCGGGAGCAGTTGAGCGCCCGAGTAATGCTTGATGACCGTGTCGGTGGCGCCGGTATTCTCAAAAGCGATCTCCTTCACCAGGCACCCGTCTTCGAGGCGGTAGGCCTTATGAATGGTGATGTCACGGAGACCGGTTGGAGTGCAGGTGTGGGTTCCGTCTTCAGTCCCGTTCACCCGGTCGCCGTATTCAGCGGCAAAGAGTGTCTCGCCGCCGATGTGCTGCTTATAGCGGTCCCAGCAGTTATCAAACAGGTTCTGATCGCTGTAGTCACTCCAGCAGATATGGCCGTCGTACAGTGACACCGCCCACGAGCTGCCGCTTTCTTTCAGTTCCTCGATCAGGAGGTCTCCTGGCGCTGCAGGCTGCACGCCGGGGGAGAGGGAAACTCTGGCGCCGGCGATATTCTGCACGCCCGCCGAAATCCACACGCGCCCGTCCCAGTCCGGTGGAGCAAGCTCTGCAATGCCAACAGAGTGGTCGCCGGCCTCTGCAGCGATTCTCTGGTGAACGGTGCGGGCGTGTTCGTATTCGGGAATATATCCGGGCCAGGTGAAGTCCGGATTCGTCCACTCCAGCCGGGCCTGCTCGCTGTCGAAACGCCCCATATAGACGCGCTTTGCAAGACCCTGCGGCCGGAGAAATTCAAGCACAACGCCGGCGAAGGCGTCGGGCCCATCCGGATCTGCTCCAAAGATCTCCAGCTCGATATCCAGCGTCTCGACGCCCGCAGCCAGCAGCCCGCTGAATGCGTACGCCGTATCTCGACTTTCGGGGAGGGCGACCTCCAGCGGACCCTGGGGTGTGTCGGGATCGGTGGTGCAGCCGGGGTGGCTGGCATCGGACGCATGAGTCAGCACCGTCGGGCGGTCAAACTCAACCGGGGCCACCTCCGCGAGGGTGTGCGAACCGGAGCTGTCGGTGGGGACATCAACGGAAAACTCGGCGGCAGTGGGCCACTGCGGTCCCATCCACTTGGGGTGCAGATAGAGGCTTTGCTGTGCCTTTTCAATAATCGGGGGGGTGACGATGCGTGCTCCTGCGCCACCGGGCAATTCTGTCTTCAGGGTGCCATCAGGTGATACAATACCCGTTGTGGCGGTGTCGAAATGCTCGATGAAGTCGTAAATGACCCGCCCGCAATCGTAGCCGTCAACCGCCCCGGCGCAGATGCGCGGATGGCCGAAAAAGCCCTGGCTGTACTGGCTGGAGTCGCGGTATGCGGCGGTGCTGAAGCGAAATGTCACGTCCCTGTCCGCCAGGTCGTGCAGGTCGATGATGCAGGGCTTCCATCGTGCCCGGTTGAATCGCTGCTGGAAAATGATCCGGTCATTTGCCGTAACGGTGAAAATCGTGCCCTCCGTGTTTTCGGCGGTGACCGGGCTGCAGCCGATGTCGAATACCATGAAGGGACCGGCGTGTGCGGCGGGGTTGGGAACTGTCGCGGCTGCGGCAGCGACTAATATGATAAAAAAGGCGCGTCTCAATGTGCCACGCATACGTGACCTCCGTCTCCATATGTCGGGCGATGCAGGCAGGAATTCTCGGACCCGACTGGAAATGAATTATATCACAGAGTCCGTTGAGAAAGGGATATTCGAATGCGCACACTGATCTCCGCAGCGGTGCTGGTGAGCCTGGCGTCTCTCTGCCTGGGCGGTCCGGTTGGTCTCGTCTTTCATTCAGATTTCAACGGCGATTACGAGACTGAAATCGGTCCTTCCCCGACCGATGTCAGTGGGACACCGGAGTATGTGACGGTCCACGACGGCGAGGGCATCCTGCTCGAAGGCGATGCGTATCTGCGATACAGGGCAGATGGCGCTTTCGCCAAGAGTGCCGGGACGGTGGCGTTCTGGGTTCAGCCACAGTGGAGCGGAGATGATGGCAAGCGGTACGGATTGTTTTCAGATTCCGCACCGACCCACTCGCCCGCCTACAACGCCATGTACCTGATGAAGACACCGAGCTCGACGCTGCAGTTCAACATTCGTGACGCAACGGACCATGTGCTGCAAACCAGCATTAAGGGATGGCGCGCCGGACAGTGGCATCACGTGGCGGTGACGTGGGACAGAAACCGTGGTGCGGCCATGTATGTTGACGGGATGCTGGCGGCCGAGAAAGATTTCAGCTTCGAGCCGCGCCAGTGGCCCTATTTCAATGTCGGTTCGGATTATGATGGCTCTGTGACTGCCCGGTCGGCGTTTTCTAATGTCCGGATTTACGACCGGATGCTGCGGCCGGACCAGGTTGTCGCCATCGCGGACGGAAAGCCCCTGGAGACTGCCGGCCTCATCGAAATGGCAGCACCGGCGAAGATTAAGACTGCGACGACCTTTGAGCTCAGCCTTACCGCCCTCGCCGCCGAGCCCATAAGCCTGGAGCACAATGTCCTGGTGCGCGTGGGAGACACGCCGATCGCATCAGTCAGCCCGGAGCCGGCGGCGGCGACGTGGCAGCCCGGCAAGCCCATACAGCTTCAGCCGATGACCATACGGGTGCCCGAATATCTGGCGGCCGGTGGCGGCGAAACCGAGCTGTCAGCGGTTTTGGAGGGTGCCATCACCTCCTCCACCGTCCCGAGAGCAGTTGCGGAAGTAAAGGTGGAGACACCTCGCCGTGGCCCGAAAATCTCCCAGTTTGAGCTCAAAAACGGTGTCGTTTATGAGCAGGGGAAACCGTGGGTGCCCAAAGCGCCGGACGCCGGATTCCTGTACAACAACGAGTTCTTCCCTGGTGGCGAAGAGGGCCAAAAGATGGCCCGGCGCCTGTACGAAGACGGGGCGCTTCAGGACGCATTACGGTGCCGCATTGTGGATCGCGTTGAGAGCGTTTCCACGGGCGATCCGGAGGAAGGCTGGTCAATGCGCAGCGCCGCCGGTAATTTGGTCGCAGGCCCGTCGGCGAATATGCTGGTGGTGGAGCTCACCCGCGACCCTGGCGAGACCTTGGGCGTGCAGGTGCAGGCGGCCGGTAATCAGACGCTCACCGACCACATGCTGCTGTGGGGCTCGATCGCACCGGGGATGTGGCGCTCGCTGGATTACCGCACGGCTTTTGTCTTTTATCCCAAGACCGATGCCTGCACGGTGAAGCTGTCGTATCTCAACTCCGGAGAGCCCGCTCACCGCAACGTCAAGCGAATGACTGTGTACGAGCTTCTGGATTACCCGCTTGACAATCACGTACAGATGCCCGACGACTGGCGGCAGCGGAAAGTATGGCTTTTCCCCACCCATTCGCGACAGATATACAACACCTTCGGCCATGACGAGCGAACGCCCATGGAGCGGGACTATTCTGTGCGTGCGGCGATGCACTACGCCCGTTTTTTGGGCGTGGATGGTCTCAATCTGTATGCCGCCGGGCCGGAGGGCCCGTATTACGACGACGGCATCGTCCCGAATATATGGCGCTGGGACCTGCTGAAGGATATACCTCCACTGGCTTCAAAAGCGAGTCTCGACATCGTCCCCATCGTGCCCTCGCTGTCGTGTTTTGATGATCTGTACACATTCAACGAAGACAGCTTCCAGGTCGATTCTGCGGGCGAGGTTGTCAGGACCGACAGCGGGCACAAATGCCCGGATCCACTCCGCCCGGAGGTTGAGCAGCAGCTTCTGGCGTTTTTGGACGAAATCACCACAGCCACTGCCGGTGACAAAAACATCCCGGCGATAGGAATGAGTGTCCACGGGGCGCGGGGGACATGCTACTGCAGCACGGGCGAGAATGTGACGGCTGCCCGCGCCGGGTATTCGCCGTTCAATCTCCTGGGCTTTCAGGCGCAGGCCCGCACCGTTGTCAGGCCGGGCACCCAGGATCCCGCGGCGGCCTACGAATGGTTGAGGGAGGATGAGGCCAGGTGGCGCCGGTGGATCGATTTCCGCTGTGCCGAAACCCATGACCTGTGGACGAAGTGCCGGGATATGGTCGTGTCCCGCAGTGCGGAGCGAAAGCTTTTTGTTGATACCTGCATACCTGTGCCGGCTGAATCCGGGGAGTTCTCCACCCGCCAGCTTCTGCGCAATCACGGATACGATCCTGCATTGTTCCGTGCTGAAAAGGGCATACAGATCGCCGGAGAGACGCAGCCGAATCTCCCGGCGGGGACCGTGTCATCATTCCGGACCGGTGAAGGCCTGCATGTGCAGTTCGATTGCACGAATCTCCCCGGCGGACGGGAGTTCTTCAAGCCAATCCTGCAGGTCATCATGGAGACGAACCCGGCCAGTATCTCCTTCCGCAATCCCCTGGATGCGAAGGCCGGAAGAGAGATGATGCTGCGTCCATTCATCCGGGCCTTCCGGGCGCTTGCGCGAGAGAACCCGCGAGAACTGAAAGGCGAGGTCTGGCCGCAGAGTAAGGATATATGGGTGCGATTGTACGGTGATGCCATTGCGGTTATCAATCCCACCGCTGATGCCCAGGAAGTCCGGATCACCTTCGAAGAGCAGTTCCCGATGAATACCGCGATAGTGGATATGGGGACCGGCCGAAACGTGCGAATGCTGCGGGGTCGGAAAATAAGCCGCGTCGTCGTCCAGACACAGCCCTACGAACTGCGTACGCTGTACATTAAAAAGCCCCTCGTCGAGCCGGGAGTCCGCTACGAATCCGGCATGCGCCCGTCACCGCTGGAGACAGAGTGATGCCGGCAGGTCAAGAGCAGCTGCGGCGATGGTGAAACGGAGCATCGGTCCGGGCGATTGTCACTGCGCACGGGAGCCTGTCAGTACACGAATATCAGGTTGTTGGTCGTTTGCATGGTCCCGTCAATAATCGCCCACACACCCGATGCGGTGAACTGTCCCAGGATAATGCCCAGGAAAAGCATGATGCAGGGCCGGTAGGCGCGGTAGCCGCCAAGGTGCAGGATAACGGACTTCGTCAGCCAGCCGAGGAATATCGAGAACCACAGGTCCACCACCGGCTGAGTGGGGCCTATGGCGAAGCCCAGCGGATGCAGCGGCCAGCGGGGAAACTGGTAATGCAGAATGGTCAGAAGCCACATCAGCCCCGCGCCGATGCCCTGAAAGATCAGCTTGCTGTACATCGGCCCGGTGGGAGACTGGATGAAGTTTGCTGAATACTGATACGCCCGCTGCGGGCAGCCTGTGAACAGCCAGCTGCTGAGCCACACCGCTCCCTCGTAGTACCCCCGGCTGATGATCATATACGTCGCCAGGCCCGCGCTAAGAGCCACGGCGATGACGAAGATGGTCACAAAGCCCCGCTTTTCCTCCCGGATTTCGCTCCACAGCTTTGATGCGTGGGCGGTGAAGGGCATCATAAAGACACGGATGTCAGCCGACCAGGCGAATGTCGCACCCAGTGTGGCGATACCGGCGGGGCCTATGAAGCGACTGCCCAAAAGTGACGGCGTCAGGGATTGTGGGATCAGCGCCGCCCGGGAAACCGGGACTCCCCCCTGGACGGTGGCGCGGGTGAGGGCGATAAAGGTGACAAATGCCCCAAAAAGAAAGACGATGATGGCCGGGATATTCAGGCCGCCGAGATACAGCCATCCGCCCATGGTGAGAAAGCCGAAAACGATCATCCCGACGATGACCTGCGGCGAGGCCCCGAGATCGCTGCCCCCCTCCAGGCGGCGCCCTTCAATCGCGGCACTGAATATCTCCCCCAGGGGTCGGCGGGCGGTGTAAAGGCCGTACAAAACCAGCACGATCATCGCCCCCATCGTCTGGTTTGAGACCGCCGGGGTCCCTGCACCGTACACCTCCTGGGTGCCCAGGCCCACACCCATAATCCGCATCGCCGGGTTCTCAATCTGGCTGAAAAGTGAGAAGAACCACAGGCTGAAGGCCAGGTCGGTATGAATCATGTAGGTGAATGCCGACACCGAAGGGTTGAGCCAGAAGCGCAGCCCGATGTTTTCATTCTTGATGGGGATATCGAGCTGTGTGCGGATGCGGAAGTGGGGGAGGTAATGGGCGTAATGCGTCAGGGCCAGGTATGACGTCATCAGGAAGGTGAGGCCGAAGCCGATCCACATCAGTCGGTTGGAGAAGAAATCGGACAAAGCGCGCCGGTCGCCGACACCGCCCACCATCTCAATGGGCAGTCGCATCAGCGGATAGACCAGCCGCTCGTTGTCAACCCACTGGCGGTGATACAGGAGTGTGATGCCGAGGGTGGCGGCATACAGGCCGGCTGCGAAGATGAACCAGGCCGCCAGCGGTGTAACCCACGCCGACCACGGGATGCTCCCGCTCATGCCCAGGCCCTCGTAAAAGGGCGTGACAACCTCCGGGTCCTTGATGACCATCCAGTCCGGCATGTTGGACAGGACCTGCTTCTGCCACCGGTTTTCCGGGGTCGCATAATACGTTCCGCCGGTCATGATGGGGATGAGCTGGCCCATTAGCCCCCACGTAGGCACCGCCGCGGCCACCAGCAGCATGATGAAAATCACCAGGAGTTCGCCGCGGTGCAGAAGAGCCTTCTTACGGATGAGACCCCACAGGGGATTGAGCAGCAACACGATGGGCACAAAGATGAAGATGACACCAAACGGGAGGGCCGTGTTGGCAGGCCGGGTGGCCTGGATGATCATGTTGGCGTAGGGGAAGCCGACGCCGACGACGATGACCCCGATGATGCCGATGATGACCGCCCGTGCCGATACCGCCGGGCGATCATGTTGCCGCGTCTCCGATTGTGTTCCGATGGTTGCCATGCCGATATCCTGCAGCGTTGGATGTTATGGTGACTCATTCAGTGAGACAACCGCGCCACGTACCATGCTCTCGAAAGCGGCATCAATGACCTGCAGCATCTTCGGCGCCTGCTGAAAATGTCCGGTACGAGCGTGCCCACTATGACAGCAGTTTCACATCGCGCAAAGGGACAGGCCCCAGGCGCTTACTCGGACGCAGGCAGCAGCTCGGAGATGCTCACAAACCGTTTCTCCATTGATGACAGTTGACCTGCAAGCGTCACGGCAAGTGCGAGGCGGCCATCGTATATGTCCACAGCAGGCTTTTCGTAACCGCGGATGGCGGCGCAGAAGTTTCGCATCTGGTTTATGTAAAAATGGTCGCGCTCGAAATCCCGCTGCTCGTGGATCCAGGTTTCATCATCGGCGCGGTAGAGCGACACGCGGCTTTCATCATAGGAGTATTCGATGGTTCCGTCGGTGCCGATGATCTGTCCGCCGCGCTTGTAGTTGCGCTGCATGTCGGCACAGTTGAACGAGACAATGGCCCCGTTTTCGGCCTGCATCGCCAGCACCGCGGCGTCGTTAACATCTTCGTCCACCTCGAGCGTGAAGAGCTCGGCGAAGCAGCTCACCTGCGTGACAGGCCCCACCAGCCAGTTGATGAGGTCGAGTTCGTGAGAGGCGTTATAGAGCACCCCGCCGCCGGTCGAGCTTTTGGCCCAGTAGAGATTTGCGTATTCGGGGCGGGCGTCCGGAATATAAGAGCCTGCCCAGATGTCTGCCATCTGTACAGTGCCGATGGCGCCCTCGTCAATAAGCTGCCGGGCGCGACGGATCATCGGATGATGGCGCAGCACATAGCCGACCTGGATCACCAGATCGGCCTCCTCCGCCACTGCGATGAGGTCCTCAACACCCTCCATGTCCACGGAGATCGGCTTCTCCACGAAAAGATGGCACCCCGCCTCAATCGCCCGCAGCGACTGCGGAATGTGCAGGTGGGTGGGGGTGCAGATCAGCACGGCGTCAAACTCCGAAAGATCGGCCTCGGAGTAATCGGCAATCCCCGGCTCTGTGCCGTACAACTGCTGCATCTCCTGCAGGCGTCCCTGCCGGGGATCACACGGTGTAATCTGCACATCATTGACGCGCGTAAGACAGCGGATGTGCCGCTCACCGATTGAGCCACAGCCAACAACCAGAAGCTTCTCCATGATACACCTCTGTCTGACAGGTTTCGGCGCCTACCACCAGCTCAGGTCATGTTCGACATCAGAGACACCGTCATAGCCGATCCACATCATCAGGTGGTCCAGGATGGCAATACGGACCATTGCCGAGGTCACCGCACACATCCGGTGACAGATTGTGGGGTCGCACCCGGTGATCGGTTCCAGCTCCGCCTCCTCCATCGTCTCCATATTCACCGTCGGCTGGACCATGGAAAAGGGCGATGTTGGCTTGATGCCGACTTTGACCAGGATGTCTTCGCCGTTAGAAATGCCGTCGTGGATACCACCCGAAAGATTGGTGCGGAAGCGAATACGTCCCTCCTCCTCGTCCACGTACGGAATGTCGTGCGCCCTGGATCCTTTCATCCTGGTGAGGCCAAAGCCCTTCCCGATGCCGATCCCCTTTACGCCGGGGATGCTCATGAGGCCGTGGGAGATGGTGGCACTGAGCTTGTCGAAAACCGGCTCACCGAGACCGGCAGGGACCCCGGTGGCGAGCACCTCGAGAACACCGCCGAGGGTGTCGCCTTCTTCTTTGACCTGGCGGATAAGTTCTATCATCTGCTCGGCGGACTTTTCATCCGGACAAAACATTTCATTTTTCAGCGAGTTCTGCTCGATTTCGTCAAAGGTCATACCCTCTGTGGATCCTTCAATTTCTCCGAGACGGTGGACATACGAGCAGACCTTAATACCCCTGCCGCGCAGGATCTTCTTGGCCACGGCTCCGGCGGCGACACGTCCAACTGTCTCGCGTTCGGAGGCGCGTCCTGCCTCGCACCAGTCTGCGTATTCATCATATTTGACGCGGTGGGTGTAATCGGCGTGGCCGGGACGAATGAGATCCCTGCCCTCTTCGTATTCTTTGGGATGATCAGGCACAGTATCGCCGTTATAGACGATTATGCCGACCGGTGCTCCTGTTGTATATCCATCACGGAGGCCTGCGAAAATTTCGACCTCGTCGGTCTCCCTGCGTGCTGAATCAGTGTCGCTTTGGTCCGGCCGGCATTTATCCAGCTCTTCCTGGATGTACTCCTCTTTGAGCTCGATGCCGGGAGGTACTCCGTCCACGATGGCTGCGAGGCCGCCACCGTACGATTCTCCGGCTGTTGTGACTCTGAACATTCGCCCGAAAGTGTTTCCGAGCATGCACATCTCCTCCTGCCTGGCGGTCTATTTGGGGCCGAGACCCTCCAGCTTACGCCCCATCTATTCATGTGCCAAGTTGAAACATCAAACTCGACGACGTTGGTGGTGCACTCTTATTTGCATCAATCATTCGTTTTCGTTCCATCCGGGATTGATCCGTTCCTGGATCTCCCAGGCGTCCAGCAGCACCAGGGCGATCATGGACTCGATCACCGGCACGATACGGGGGGCGATACACGGGTCGTGTCGGCCCTCCGTCTCAATTATGCGGTTATTGCCGTCGGTATCGCAGGTTCTTTGGGCGACCGACACCGAGGGGGTGGGTTTGATACCGACCCGAATGACGATGGGCTGACCGCTGGATATCCCGCCCAGGATTCCGCCCGCGTTGTTGGTCAAAAATTGCATGTCCCGCATCTCATCGTTGTTCTGGCTTCCCCGCAGGCTTGCCGCTTCGAAGCCGGCGCCGAATTCGACGCCCCTGACGGCGCCGATGGAGAAGATGGCCTGGGCCAGGCGGGCGTCCAGCTTTGCGAACACGGGGTCGCCGAGGCCCGCCGGCACGCCGGTCACCTCCGCTTTCACCACTCCGCCCACGGAATCGCCGTCGGCGCGGGCCTGCCGGATGCACTCCTCCATCTGCGGGGCGGCGTCCGGATCGACCGAGCGGACGGGGTTGTTCTCCACTTCCTCCCAGACGGTCTTTTGCGCCTGGACCTCACCGATCTGGACGGTGCCGGCACGGATGGTGACCCCCCGGTCCTTTAGAATCTGTTTGGCGATGGCTCCGCCGGCCACCCGCGAGGCGGTCTCGCGTCCTGATGACCGTCCGCCGCCCCGATGATCCCGGCGACCGTATTTTCGCCAGAACGTGAAATCGGCGTGACCGGGGCGGAACAACTCGCGAATCGCCTCGTAATCGCGGGAATGAGTATCCCTGTTGTTGATCAGCAGGCCGATGGGAGTCCCGGTGGTTTTGCCCTCGAACACCCCCGAGACGATCTGAACCCGGTCGGCTTCCGTCCGGCTGGTGGAGACGTCGCTCTGACCCGGTCTGCGGCGGTCGAGTTCCTGCTGGATGTACTCGGCGTCGATCTCCACATCCGGGGGGAGGCCGTCCAGCACCGCACCGACCATCGGTCCGTGGGATTCTCCGAAGGTGGTGAGACGGATGACGTCCCCGAAGGTGTTGGGCGCCTCCATCCGCGAGGCCAGTTCGGCGGTGATTTCCTGCAGGGCGGCCTCGGCCACTTCATCGGGATCCTTGTCCTCGATGTCCACCACGCAGTCGCAGTGGGGCAGCAGCACCTCCCGGGCCTCTTCGGTGCGTTCGACAAAGGCCACCCGGGGGTCATCCAGCCCCTGCAGGAAAGCGGGGAGACCATCACTGGTGAGACGATCCCAGAGACTATCCGGCGCAGCATCGAGATAAACCCAGACCGAGCGCGGCCGGAGCAACCGGCGCGATTTGGGAGCCATCAGCGATGAACCGCCGGTGGAAATGACGCACCACTCTGCAGTCGCCACTTCGGCAATGGCCCGGCGTTCAAGCTCACGGAATGTCTGCGCGCCGTGCGACTGGTAGATCTCACGAAAGGTCTTTTCAGAGCCGTACTGGTCTGCATACAGCTTTTCGATGACGCCATCTACATCGATGGAATCGATGCCGAGGCGTTTGCCCAGCAGCGCGCCGACGGTGGTCTTACCAGCCGCTTTGGGTCCGGTCACAACAATCTTCATCTGAAATTCCTCACCACGTGAGGTCGCGTGTCGTCCTGGGTGGGTGATGCTGCAAATGCGGTTGCACCCGGGCGGAGGCCCTCCAGCTTACGCCCCATGTACTGATGCACCGAGCTGGCTCATCAGCTCGACGAAGTTGGGAACGGTAATATTGACGGCCTCTGCCGTCGCTATATCGGTCACGCCTTCACACCCGAGGCCCGCCACGGCCAGCGCCATGACCACGCGGTGATCGCCGTGGCCGTTCACTGGTGCTCCGTGAAGAGTACTGCCGCGCACAACCAGGCCGTCATCAAGCTCCCGGACATCTGCACCCATCTTCGACAGTTCGTGCGCCATGACGGCGATCCGGTCGGTCTCTTTGAGCCGCGCCTGCGGGACATTGCCCAGCAGCGTCTCTCCGTCTGCATAACAGGCCACCGCGGCCATCGCGGGCAGGGCGTCCGGTGTGGCGTTCAGGTCCAACTCCGCTCCCTGAAGATCGCCGCCACGAACCACCATCCGCAGTCCGTCAATATCAATCTCGACGCCCATCTTTCGCAGCATGTCCACGACCGCCCTGTCCCCCTGCGGGTCGTTCATATCCAGACCCGTCAGCGTCACTTCTGAACCGGTAATGGCGGCTGCGGCCATAAAGAAGGTGGCAGATGAGAAATCCGCCGGGATCTTTCGCTCAAATGCCGGGTAGCTCTGGCCGCCGGGGATGTCAAACTGCGTCAGGCCGTCGTTATGGTATTCGATGCCTGCCCGGTCGAGCCAGTCGAGGGTCATCTGCACGTACGGGCGTTCGTGCAGAAGCGGCACCTCGATATGCGTGTCTCCGGCGGCGAGCGGACAGTTGATCAGAAGCGCCGTCAGATACTGGGAGGTGGGGCATTCAATCTCCACCGTCCCGCCGCTGATTGGACCGGTGATTTCCACCGGAGCACAACCATTGCGCCGAATGCTCTGGGCACGTCCGCCCAGGCTGTTGATGGCCTCCACAAGCGGCTGCACGGGCCGGGCCTGGATCTGTTCGTCACCGGTCAATGTTACGGTGCCCTCTGCAAGAGCCGCCGTCACGCAGGCGATGTACAGAGTGGTGCCGGAATTGCCGACATCCACCGGCTCAGCAGGGGCCCCGACATTTCCGGCAGCCCCGGCAACGACGATATCACGAGCCTCCTCGGTGATTTCAGCTCCAAACGCCCGCATGGCCTCGACAGCAGCGGCGGTGTCCGCAGATCGCAGGGGCTGAATCAGCCGGCACTCACCGTCAGACAGGCCACCGATGATAAGTCCGCGTATCGTATGTGATTTTGAGGCCGGCATTGCGGCCTCGCCCGAGAGCCTCGATTGCTTAACCGTCAGATTCATGGTGCGTCTCATGCCGTTCGAAAACACATTGGGTATTGGTTTAATTACCTTACTTGAAGAGGGTGGTTTTGACAAGGTGGCGCCGCACGGGGACACCGGACGCGTATCGGCCGGACAGGATACGGTGCAGCATAACGACTCCAGGGGACAGGGCCTGTCCGCAAACACCGTGAAACGACAGTGAATCATGAGAGTGCAGACGGTTTCCGGGAGATTTTTCCGGCAACGGCAGGTATTCTGCACCGACAGAGGAAGTAAGTAATTCCGGACTAAGCTTGAACACAAATACTTCTGTTAGTCCGATCGCTAATCAAGTGACGGAATATCACCGCCAGTATTGGGGAATGCGCAACCAGCATCACAACAGCAGCATATCCCTGAGCATTCTGTTCCCCCGCTGGATCGATGACGTCGCCGTATTCAAATGCCCTTCGACAAGCGATGATCCGAAGATCCGCCGCGACGAAAGTGTGGCAGCCGGCGATTTCAGCTCATTCCTTTCTGCGGGCATGCCCTACTACAGCTCTACCTCAATATGGGGGTCTTTCCAC
>JAWODS010000218.1:0-5039 GCA_046483205.1 Armatimonadota bacterium
CGTTTTTGGGCCGGCTGCGGGCGCCCGTTGACACAGATGAAATATCTGAGGTCCCCGCAAGCATGGTCGTGCCGCAGCTCGTGCTGGCGGTATTCTGCGTGCTGTTCGGCGTGGCGCCGATGATCGCCGCCAGGCCGATCTACCAGGCGGTGTCGGGGGTGTTGGGCCCCGGCTACGCTCCGGATTTTGCATCAATATTTGGCGGAGGATGGGCGGGACTGCAGCTCAGCACCATCACCGGGGCAGAGGGCGCCTGGGTGCCGTGGCCGGTGCTGGTCGCCCTGTTTGCAACCGGTGTCATCTCTTATCTGATCTACCGCGCGGGGGCCGCAGAGGTGAAGGTGTCTGACGTCTGGTACTGTGGCGAAGAGCATGGTGATGTGGAATCGGCCTACCGCGCCCACAGCTTCTACCGCCCCTTCAAGGACCTGCTGCATATCAATATCGGCTCGCTGGAGACAGAGGGCCTGTGGCCGAAGCTGCCGCCGCTGAAAGCCCCGTCAATGGAGTGGTTGCGAAGGGCGGCCGATTTCGACAGGTGGGCGTATTATCCCCTGATCCGCCTTGCAGAGCGGCTCGTGCGTGGATTTTCGCGCATCCATGTGGGGATCGCGCAGGTGTACCTGCTGTGGATGGTCGTGGGAGTGATTGCGGCGATCGCCGTGATGCTCGCACTGGGCTATCCGTGAGGTACCGGCTTTGAAAATACAGAAATCACCATCGCCCTATCGGCCTGAATGCCGGGGATGGTTGAATAGATAGGAGAAACGTCGATGGCGACCGTTGATGATGTAAGAAAGCTGGAGCTGGAGAGCAACGGCTTTGTGCGCTCCGTCGAAGAGCGGGCGGAGAGCCAATTCTATATGACCGTTGAGCCCGGAGACGTCGTGGAGGCGTGCCGGCACGTGCTTGAGGATCTCGACGGGCGGTTTGTGGTGACTATCGGAGCCGACGAGCGGGAAGAGCGGGGCGATTTCGCCGTCTCCCACGTTTTTGCCCTGGATGAAGAGCATGTCTTTATGACGGTGCAGGTGCGCCTGGAGCCGGAGGATCCGCAGCTTGAATCGATCACCGGTATCATCCCGGGCGCCTCATGGGCGGAGCGGGAGACGCAGGATCTCCTGGGCATCACTTTCAACAACCTGGATGACGACCGCAGGCTGGTGCTTCCGGATGACTGGCCCGAAGATCTGTACCCACTGCGCTCGGACGTCCCCCACGATATCGACCCGGAACCTGTGGAAGGGATGGCTCCGGAACGTCGCGACCCGCCGGAGGACGCCGAACACGCCACCGTGGTGGGACTGGGCCCGTTTTATCCCTCGCTGGAGGAGCCGGAGTACTTCCGGCTGTTCGTGGACGGGGAGACCATCGTCGGCTGCGATTACCGGGGCTTTTATAACCACCGCGGCATCGAAAAGGTCGGAGCAACAGCGCTGACGTACACCCAGGTGCCCTTCATCGCCGAACGAATCTGCGGGATCTGCGGCTTCATCCACAGCTCGTGTTACTGCGAGGCGCTGGAGAACGCCATCAACATTCCCGCACCACCCCGAGCGAAGTACATCCGGTCTATCGTCCTGGAGCTGGAGCGCATACACAGCCACATGCTGTGGCTTGGCATTGCAGCCCATATCGTCGGGTTTGAAACGGCCTTTATGCAAAGCTGGCGGATGCGGGAGCCGATTATGTGGCTGGCGGAGAAGATCACGGGCAACCGGAAGACTTACGGCATGAACCAGGTTGGTGGCGTCAGGCGTGACATCCCTGCAGACATGCATCCCGAGATTCTGGATGTCCTGGAGACGCTTGAAGGGGAGTGGAGAGAGCTGTATGAGGCCATCAAGGGCGACACGCCGCTGTTGATGCGCCTGGAGGACGTCGGTGTGATACCTGTCGAGCACGCCCGGGAGATGTTTGTGGTAGGGCCGACGTGTCGTGGGTCAACACTCCCCCGGGATGTGCGGGTGGATCAGCCGTACGCGGCGTACGCAGAGCTGCCGGTGAACGTCATCACCGCCGACGGGTGCGATACGCTGGCCCGCACCATTGTCCGGATCGAGGAGGTGTTTGACTCCATCAACATGATTCGGGTGGCGCTGGAGAAAATGCCTGACGGCGAACTTATGGCCGAGATTGACCATATACCTGCGGGGAGGGAGGGGATCTGCACGGTCGAGGCTCCCCGTGGCGAGGCGGTTCATTACGTGCTCACCGGGCCCAATAACCAGCTTACCCGGTGGAGAGTGCGTGCACCGACCTATCAGAATCTCCAGGCTGTGCCTGAGATGCTTGATGGGGATTCGGTCGCGGACGCGCCTATCGGTATCGGCAGCCTCGACCCGTGCTTCGCCTGCACCGACCGCATGGAAATCGTCAACTGCAACACCGGGAAGGTCGAGCTGTGCCGATCCGAAGACATTGTTGACAGGTGATATGGAGTTCGAGTTTGTGAGTACACAGGGCTATTGTTCGAAGCAATGAAGATGTGGGACGGTCGCCGGGCGGAGAATAAGTCCGGTGGGAATCTGGACGTGAAATGAGGGGAAAGATCAGCCGTGAGCACCGTGATCGTGGCCGCTGTTGAAGTCATCGCGCTCCTGCTTGCCGCCCCCCTGTTTGAGGGGTTGATGCGCAACCTGGTGCGTGCGAGGCTCCATTCACGGCAGGGGCCGCCGATCCTGCAGCCCTACTACGACCTGTTCAAACTGCTGATCAAAGAGGACGTCCAGCCGGCGCCCGGTCGGTCGTACTTCCTGCCCGCTGTTGCCTGCCTTGCCACGGTGCTCACCGCCGCCCTGCTCATCCCCATAACCGGAGACGGCGTTCTTTCGCACCACGGTGACGCCATCCTGTTCATCTATCTGCTGACCCTTTCGGCGGTGACCATGGTACTGGCCGGGGCGATGTCCGCCTCGCCCTACAGCTACCTCGGTCTCGGGCGGGAGGTCATGATGATCCTGTCGGTGGAGCCGGTGCTGATCCTCGGGTTTGTCACCGCGGCGTTGAAGGTCGGATCCTTCGACCTGACGCAGATGATGAACTGGCAGATTGCTCACGGACCCTCTGTGTCGATGATTATCGCTGCAGTCGCCATCTTCGTGTCAATCCAGGCACAGATCGGAAAGCTGCCGTTTGATGTGCCGGAGGCCGAGCAGGAACTCATGGGCGGCCCGCTGACAGAGCTGAGTGGCCCCAAGCTGGCATTGTTTGAGTGGGCTTTATGGGCCAAACAGCTCGTGCTCGTCGCCGTGCTGGTGCAGGTCTTTGTGCCCTGGCCGTGGCTGGCAGTGGGCGCTGCGGGCATCGGAGTGGCGGCCTGGATTATTCAGGCCCTCATTGTAGCAGCGAAGATCATGCTTGTGGTGATCCTTGTCGCAGTCATTGATGTCGTCAATCCGCGTCTGCGCATCGATCAAACCATCGTTTATTATCTCAGTATCGTGTTTCTGGCCGCCGTCGGGGTGGCCTTTGCGCTCATAGGTGCCTGAGATTGAGCCGCTGATAATAGAGCGAATGGAGTCGATACTTTGCTGGAGAATGCAACGGCCGCAGGCAATGTGCTGATACCGCTCATGCTGGCGCACGTCATCGCCTCACTGGTCGTCGTCGAAACCCGGCGGCTGAAATCGGCGATTGTGGCGCTGGTGGTGCAGTCGGCGCTGCTGGCGGCCATTATTGGTGTCTTCGCGTTCATGAGCGGCAACGCGACACTGTACTGGTGGGTTGGCGTGTGCGTCATCACCAAGGTGCTGCTGGTGCCCGTGCTTTTGTGGCGTTACTGCGCCGTGCTTCCGGAACGGGAGCCGGAGCCGGTCTTGAGCTTCTGGACATCAATCGTGCTGCTCAGCATCGGCGTGGTTGTTATTTACCAGGTCGTACAGGGCTACGCAGATGTCATAATCCCACCGGTATCGGCTGCGGCTGCCCGTGACGGCGTAGCAGTGGCGTTCGTCGTCATGGCACTGGGCCTGTACACCGCCACGGTGCGGCGGGGGACCATCAAAATCATACTGGGTCTTCTGCTTATGGAAAACGGCGTGCATCTGACCCTGCTGTCACTCGCTCCCGCCTATCCGACGACAACGGTGGTCGGGGTGGCGACCAATGTAATCGTGCTGGTGTGGCTGATGCTGTATCTGGCGGCGCAGGTGTATGAAATCCTCGGCACGACTGATGTGACCGAGCTGTCTGAGCTGCGGCGGTAAGACCGACCCGTACGCATCCTGATAGTCCCTGCAACTTCGGGGGTTGGAATAGCGATATGGCTGGCGAAATCAACATGCAATCATCGGCGCTTCCATGGCTGGTCGTGGCTGTGCCGGTTGTGTTTGGCCTCCTGGTGCTGCTTGCCGGGCGCCTCAGCCGGGTGCTGCGGGAGCCGCTGGCCTTTGTCGGGGTTGTCGCCACCGCCGCCGTCAGCATCCAGGCCACGCAGGAGGTCCTCGCAGGCCATACCCTCATCGCATGGGGCGAGCTTTTGCTGGTCGATGGTCTCAGCGCGCTGGTGCAGCTCATCGGCTGCCTGATGACCGTGCTGATATTGCTCTATTCGCTGCGCTATATCCCCCGCCATTTGAGCGATGAAAACCAAACACCGGGCAAGCTTAGCAATTACTACGGCCTGCTGTTGGTCTTTCTGGGGATGTTGAACTTCACATGCATCACCAACCACATGGTGCTTCTGTACCTGTCGGTGGAGGCTGCGACGCTGGTGACGGCGCTGCTGGTGGTGTATTACCGGCAAAAACCGGCACTGGAAGCTGGCTATAAATACCTCGTGCTCGTGGGCGTGGGCGTGACCTTCGCGCTGCTGGGATGCGTGTTCCTGTACTCCGGCGGGCTGCAGGTCCTGCCGGCCGGTGAGGCGCTGCTTTTGAGCTCGCTGGGGCGAGTGGCGAAGCATTTGCCAACCGGTGTCGCGCTGCTGGCCGCTGCTTTTCTGGTGGCAGGATTCGGCACGAAGGCCGGCCTGATGCCGTTTCACGCCTGGCTGCCGGATGCCCATTCTGAGGCACCCACTCCCATCAGCGCACTGC
>JAWODS010000250.1:0-3928 GCA_046483205.1 Armatimonadota bacterium
CGTGTGGGAGGTCCGGTGTGCCGCCGATGCGGGGGTGAAAGCCGCGATTGTTGAAAAACCGATGGCCGTGATGCCCTCGGAGATTGAGAAACTCGGTCAGATCCACGACGAAACCGGCATGGAGATTATCGTGAACTGCCAGCGGCGCTATTTTCCGCAGTTTCGCGACGGCACCATTACACAAATCGTCAATGAGGAAATCGGTGACCTGTACTTCGTCCGGGCCAGCACCAAGGGGAATTCCATGTCCATGGGTCCACACATGATGGACCTGCTGATGCTGTTTTTGAACGAAGCGCGGCCGGAGCGGGCGTGGGCGATGGGCTATGAGATTGTTGACGAGGGCTACCAGCAGTACCACCGCTCGCCGGAGCATCTGCTGGCCGAATACTGGTTTCCCGGCGACGTGCGGGTGATTTTTGACTGCGACCGCGACGCGCTTGGCACGCCCGGCGAAGAGCAGTTCTGGATGCACCTGCATTTCGACTTCCTCGGCACTGAAGGCAGGGCGTACGTCACGCAGAATAACGGCTACTGGTACCAGCGTCACGGCATGGCCGAGCCGGTCCGGGGAGAAAGCTCCTGGGATCACCAGGGGGCGCAGGGGCAGCGTGATTTCACCGCCGCCGTCGCCGATGCCCTCGACGGCAAAGAGCCGCATCTGAACCGCTTCGAGGTGGGCCGGGCGGTCTTCAACACCCTCATCGGCGCCCAGCAGTCAATCTATGAGGGTGCACCGATTGACTTCCCCCACACGTTCACCGACGACCAGTGGATGGATCTGCGCGAGCGCCTGCGGGACTGGGACTGCCCGACACGATCCTAACCGCACTCGGGAGCGGTCTATTTGGGGGCGCGTATCTGTGCCGCGCCCCTTTCATTCTATTCGCTCTCTGCACGGAAGGCCGCCACATCCACCACGATATCGGCGTCGGCGGCGTGCTCGCTGTCCGGGTCAAAGCAGATAACGTCATCGCCCACGCGAACCGTGTTGTCGTCCACCGCCTCGATCGCCGGTATCTGTCCACCGGGCGGCTGCGGATAGACGACACTCAGGAAGCGCCACTGTTGTGCAGGTTCCTCGTTCGACACCCACAGGTGATGGGCTGAGAGGATGTCACCCCGCCGGAATTCGCGATAATCCTCGCCGGTTATCGGGTTCACCAGGCCGTCTTCGCCCCGGCGGTCGTCCATCGCCAGCTCATCGGCCTGATAGATGTGCTTCAATACCACGGGCACCTCACCGACGGTGTAGCGGCAGGTGAAGGAGTCCGGGTCGAATTCAAACGGCTCCTCGGGCATGATGTGATACAGCCACGTATATGTCGCCGGCTGCGAGGACTGCAGGTCGTCGTAGAGGATGAAATACTCCTCGTTGACGTACAGGACATGTCGGATGTAGCGCTCCAGGTATGGCAGCGCCCGGCGTTCATACACGCTGTCCAGGGGCAGACCCCACCGGGAGTACCTGCCAGGCTCTTCGGGGTAGCATTTGGTAACATCCCCGGAGAAGTAAACGTAATTGTCGCCCACCTCATACCCACAGATATGCCCGTAGGTGGGATGGACCATGCCGCGACCCGGCTGCGCCTGTCCGAGCCCGTCCACGAGAATCGTGTTGTGGCTCATGGTGTGGTAGGCGAAGGCGTCTTTGTTGGCCGAGCTTCCACCACCGTGATTGAGCATCTCGCCATACGCATGAAGCTGCACAGAACCGTCAGAATTGAACGAATGGCCGTATCCGCCCCGGGGGCGACACTGGAAGATGACGCCGGTGCCCTCCTCGTAGGTGCTCCCCAGGCTCGGTGGCCCGCTGGCGGCCATGGCCCACCCGTCAATATCGAAGGCCCGCGAATACGTCTCCTCCGGTTCGGGAACGGGCTCTTCGTAATAGCCGGGAAGCACGTATTCAATCCAGGGGCGGAAGTTGCGGAAGAGCTCACCGCCGTATTCCTGCCAGTTCAGCAGGTCGGTGCCGTCGCCGGTCAGGTAGGCGAACTTGCGGAAGTGAGCGAGATGGTTGCCCCGGGAGGCATTGGCCTGGTTGCCCCAGCAGTGGTGATCCATCCCCACCGGTATCACGCGGCTGAACCAGTCGGTGATATTGTCGTAGAAGGGGTTGAGCCCCAGGTTGGCGTCCGGAAGGGCCGTGTCATAATACATGGTCGCATTGGCCAGCCACTTGCACTTGGAGGTCCCGTATCCGGCGCCCTCGTTCCAGGCCTCATCAAAGCCGTGTCCGCAGTTGATGCCGATGAGATAGTTGAGACACACTTCGAACCACTCGTCCCCCAGATCGCTGTGACCCGCCAGCGCAAGGCCACACACCGCGGTATCCATCGCGGATTCGTACGGATGACTGGCAATCATTCCGGCCATGCCGCCGGCCTTCAGGGGTGCCGAAAGCATGTGGCCGCCGGTGCGATACCAGCCGCTCACGTTGATGGTGTCCTGGTCTCCGATGTCTATTGTCTGTCCCCACGAGCCGCGGTCGGTGCCGTCGGGACAGATGATACCGACAGTCGCGGCACCATCCGGCCCGCCCCCGGCATCATATTCGCTCGTGCTTTCTGTGCCATAGGGGTGAAAACGCCAGCCTGCAGGACTGCCACCATCGGCGGGCTCCAGGGCGGTGTTTGTCAGCAGGTTCTCACCATCGGAGATGGCGGCGGGCTCGCTCCACCAGACGTTGCCGCCGGCGTAGTAGTTGAAAAACTCCAGTACCGCATTCGTTGCGCCAGCGGGGACCGGGACATCCCAGTCTATCTCCGACCATTCATCCGTCTGTGGAAGCTTGAGCCGGTGATCCTCGTGCACTCTTACCGTCACCCGGTCAATGGTCATGCCGATTTCGTTGGGATCGGCGGTAATGGCCACCGTGTGCGTTCCCGCCTGCTCGATCTCGAACCGGGTCATCTTCTCGCCCCAGTCGTTGATGTACATTCTCTCTCGCTGCTCGTCGTTGATGGAGAGATAAAAGGCATCCTGAGTGCCCGTGGGGCCGTATCCGGCGATTTCGAGGATATATTCGGCAGGCTCAAGTTCGACCGTCGTTTCCAGCCGGGCGTCTTCCCCAGCCAGCTCCACCAACTCCTTCCCTGATGCCTTGTCGTGCTCGATGATCTTTGCCGAACCGCTGAGGTCAAAATCTTCCGCCTCGATGACCTGCGGCTCATTATCGGAGCGGAAGGTGAGGCGGATCATGGCCCCGGAACTGCGACCCGTGCGGTAGGAGAAGGTATTCATGATGTGGTCAGTTCGCCATTCCAGCGAATTGATCATCACCGCCTGCTGGTCGGGGGTCATGTCGTTGTAGAGCCAGTCAAACAGCAGGGCCAGAAACTCGTTGCCCTGGGTGGCGTCTTCATTGCCATCGCCGGTTCCGAATCCTTCCGGTGATGCGCGACCGCCGGGTGGGTAGCCGGCCCAGGTGACCGCCCGATCCACCACTCCGGAGTATTTGTCATCTCCCGTCATCTTCCACACAAACGCCACCTTCACCAGATCCCCGGCGATGGTGTAGAAGGCCTGTTTCGGCTCATCCTCGCGGTCGGTTTGTGGAAAATCATCCCACCAGGGCTTGTCCATGATGGCCCCGGCATCGGAGATCATCTGCCCCAGGGCCGCCTGAGAACCGGGATGTTCGTCAGCAAGCCTGCGCATCTGCTCCAGATTCTCCGAATTGAAGCAGATGCGGGGGTGGTCAAGTTGTGTCATGTCCAGATCTGCCAGCGCCGAGCGATCCCAGGTGGTCGCATCGGGGGCGATCGTAAATGACCGCACCTGCCGCCAGACCTCCGACGGTGTCCCGACATCATATCCCACCCGCCAGAAATACGTCTCACCCCGTTCAAGAGCCGGGAGATGTGCGTGGAACTCGTGGTTGGCAAGTCCGATCCGGATCTGCAGATCACCGATCCAATGGAAG
>JAWODS010000271.1:0-20194 GCA_046483205.1 Armatimonadota bacterium
CTCGGTCGGCGGCGACGAGGTCGCCCTCTTCGACGCCGCCTACCTCGCCGTCCACAGCGACCGCCGCCTGTTCGTCGCCGACGGCGGCAACCGCCGCATCCTCAGCGTCACACTGGGCTATCACGCGACCGAGACGGTCGCACTGAAGGGAGTGAATCAGTGACCGGGGATCAGGCAGCAGGGACCCGTGACCGATCAGGCGTGACGGGGCATGGGTCATTGATGTTTGCGGTGGCGTGGGCGGCCCTGTGCATCGCTGCCGCACCGGCACCGGCCGGCCAGCCTCGGACGCGGCTGATCTACGGGTTCGAGGCGAAAGGGGAGATCGCCGAGATCGAACCGTCGGGCCTGGCGGCCTCGCTGACGGGGCAGGCGGAACAGGTGACGCAGGGCCGGTCCGCGCTGGCGGGCACGTTCCGGGCGGGCGAGTCGGCCTGGCCGGGCTTCCGGCTACACCGGCGGCGGCTCCGCGGCTGGGACCGGTTCGACCTGCTCACCCTCGACGTGACCAACCTGTCGGGCAAGCCGGTGAGCCTGAGCTTCCGGTTCGATGACGCAAGGACCAGGAGCTACGAGACCCGGGCGCACGCGTCGAAACTGCTCCGGCCCGGCCGCAACACGATCGCCATCCCGCTCAAGTCGCTCCGCCGCGAGAACCGCGAGCCGTTCGACGTCGGCTCCCTCCGCCGCGTCATCATCTTCATGAGCCGGCCGGAGAAGGACGTGCCGCTTGTCGTCGACAACATCCGCCTGGCCGAGGAGGTCACGGTCGAGATCGACGTGCCGAACGCGCACCTGTTCGACTTCTCCGCCGAGGGCGGCATGCTCTTCCCCGGGTTCGTCAAGGTGATCCCGTCGACGAAGTACGACGCGCGGCGCAAACACGGGTTCGTTTCCACCCGGCGGCTGAACGGCTCCGGCGGCCGCTTCCCCGACACGCTCGCCGGCGACGCGGTCTGCTACCAGACGCCCGAGTGGGGCCGGACGCCGTTCACCTTCCGCGTCAACCTGCCGAACGGCCGGTACCGCGTCGGCTACATCGTCACCGCCACGCGGTTCCGCGACCACCGTGTCCAGGTCGAGGATCACGACGATCAGGTCACCTGGTCGGCGAAGGAGCTCTTCAGCGAGAAGGGCATCTACTTCGGCCTGAACGACGATTACTCACCGGGCAAGGACCTGTGGAAATCATACGTCGAGCCCGCCTGGCCGTGGCGTTGGGCCGAGGTCGTCGTGGCCGACGGCCGAGCATGCCCAAGCAGATCCGGCAGCCGGTCACATGGCTGATGACCTGCGAGCCCGATTCAGGAGAAGTCATCGGATGGTGGGATGGCCGCCAGGGCGAGAAGGTCCCCGCGGTCATCGAGGGGCCGGCAGGAACCTTTATCGCCTGCGGTCTGACGTCGGCTCATCTGCCTGACGCCGCACAGCTCCTTCGCGCTCTGGTAGGCCGGTGGGCGCCGGATATCTGGGAGCAGTCAATCCCGACGTCGCCAGCACACCTCGGCCCCTACGGCCCGTATCTGACGCTTGCGCAACTGGCTGAAGACGTGCAGAAGAAGTCTGCCGACGGCCAGGATGTGGTCACGGCATTGAGTGATATCGCAGAGGCATTTTCACTCCTGGATACCGCTGCCGGGCTCAAGTCCCAGGGCCGGTTTGAGGAAAGTCTTGCCGCTGCCCGCAGAGCCGACAGCCTCGCCTCAGACGCGCTGTGGAAAAGCTTCGCACCCGTTGATGGCGAGATGCGCGGGGTGTGGATGCACAATTACGCCAAACCTTCGTGGGAGGTTGCCGCGAAAAAGCTGGCCGACGCGAACTTCAATGCCGTTTTCCCCTACATCTGTTCGGCGGGATGCGCGTTTTACGACAGCGATGTGCTGCCACATGACAAATCCGTGGCAGAAGAGGGGGATTTTTTGCAAAAGGCCTCGGAGGCCTGCCGGAGGTACGACCTTCCGCTCCACCCCCGGGTCCTGAACCTCGCGACACTGTGGGCGACCGCTGAAACCAAAAAAGCCCTTGCAAACGCCGGCCGCCTTGTCGTCACCAACACCGGCTCAACCGGCACGTGGTTGTGCCCCTCACATCCTGCAAACCGGCGGCTCCAGGTGGATGTTGTCAGGGAAATCGTGACAGGATATGACGTCACCGGCGTGCAGTTCGATTATCTGCGCTATCCGTGGAAGAATGTGTGCTTCTGCGACCGCTGCCGGGCGGAATTTGAGCAGATGATCGGACGGCGAGTGCAAAAATGGCCTGAGTCGGCTTACAGCGGAGATCTGCGCGATGAATATCTTGACTTCCGGCGGCACCAGATCAATACACTGGTCGCAGAGCTGTATCAGACGGTGAAGGATATTGACCCGCAGCTTGAAGTTTCGGCAGCCGTGTTTATCAACTGGGAGTCACACCGCGACACCTTCGGGCAGGACTGGAAAACGTGGGTGGACAACGGGTGGGTGGATTTCGTCTGCCCGATGGATTACACCGATGATCTCGAGACACTGCGCGGATACGTCCGCCGGCAGAATGTGTGGGTGGATAACCAGGTCCCGATGTTCACCGGCATTGGTGTCAATACCGACAAATGCCGAAACAATGCGCCCTATGAGGTGCTGCGCCAGATCGAGGTTGCCCGCGAGGAGGGTGCCGACGGGTGGGTGATCTTCAACTACTGTCCGTTATTCGAAGAAAAGATCCTGCCAAGGATGTCGCCGGGACTGACCCGGAAGCCCACCCGCTACCGTCCTGCGGCGGGTGAATGAAGTCCTGCGGTCCTACATTAGAGGAGAATTGCTTTTCCGCCGCCAGCGCTGCACCTGGGCTCTCAGGGTCAAGAAAGCCCGCGCCACGACTTTCTCCGGCCACTGGCCATTCGAATTTTCCCGCATTTCGGCCAGAAACTTCAGCATATCCCCGATGGACATACGCTTTTCTTCCCGCCTGTCATCTCCAGAGCGCCTGTATCGCAAAACCAGACCTTTTTTCCCGGGTCTGTAGGCAATGTAGAAGTACGAGAAGCCATCCGTGTTTGCCGGATGGTTGTACACGATGTGGTCCCTGGAAGCCATACACACTTCATTCCCGTCTGTGATAATACTGAGAAGGGCGCTGTGTCGTCGCTGCAGCCGTAGCACCTGTTCAGGCGTCTCTACCACTACTTTCGGTAGCTATCCCTGTCCACTTAACAATCCGGATCGGGGAAAACATCGCAATATGGTAAGACCGGATTTCTGCAGGCTGGTTCAAAAAAGCGTCTCAGCTCCGCCCCGCTGATTTCCCGTTAAAAGCATCGCTCAATTATGTTGGTGGTTCGCCCGCCGCATCGAACATGGCGAGAATATTGTCGGCGGGAACGTCAGCCTGAATATTGTGCACGGAATTGAGCACATAGCCACCCTCGCGGCCCAGAATATCAATGGTGCGACGGGTTTCTTCGGCAACCTGTTCGGGAGTTCCGTTTGGGAGAAGACTCTGGGTGTCCACACCGCCCCAGAATGACAGGTGGTCACCAAACTCTTCTTTCAAGCGCTCCGGCTCCATATCTCGCGCCGAAACCTGCACCGGATTGAGAATATCAATACCAACTTCGATCAGATCTGGAATAAAATCATAGACCGACCCACACGTGTGCCAGAAAATAAAGGCATCCGTGCGATCACGTACGAACCTTACGAGCTCTTTTTGACGGGGCTTGAAATACTTCTCGTACAGCTCCCGGGATATC
Organism: Armatimonadota bacterium; assembly: GCA_046483205.1. Classification (GTDB taxonomy): domain Bacteria; phylum Armatimonadota; class Zipacnadia; order Zipacnadales; family UBA11051; genus JBKHJK01. Next base: position 3,731 of record JAWODS010000271.1, read on the forward strand.
AGGGTGCCACCCTGATGTCCCAGGTCGCCAGCCATCTGGACGACGTCCACGTTATCACCGAGGGCCTGGAGATGCCGCTCCCATTGAGTTTGCCACATTTCCATGATTTTGTCCAGCAATGCGTTCATAAAATTTTCGTTTACCACAAGATCCATCAAGAAATCTTCGAAGCCGCGCAGATACCACCCGAATTCCAGGAATGCGGATGAGGCAAATGTCACCACGGCATAGTCGGTGTTTTCGTGCAGGTCGCGGGCTCTTTCGGACACCCCTTCCGTCAGCCCGGGGTCGGTCATATCAGGCCACGGGTATTGCTTCAGGTCTTCGGTGTCCAGGTGCTGGAGCGGGTGTTTCGTCATGTCGAAATACAGTGGGCTGTCCTTGGGCATCGTCCACTCAATGCCCCATTCATCCACATACCAGTACCGCTTCTCATCCTCCTGCATCTTCGCCTGGTATCCCGCCCGGCGGCCGCTGAAGACGTACCGGGTGTCAATCCCGAGCCGCTCCAGCACTTCTTCACACGGTTTTGCGAGCTGCTGCTTGACATCCATGATTTCCGTGTCGTCTTCGATCCCCAGAAGCTCCAGAAGCCGGTTGTACGCGTCGCGGTGTATGCCGGTGACGACGCCGCCGAGGTCTTTTGGGACCCGGTCGGGCTGCTGGTGCTTGAGTGCCGTCAGGACGCGCTCTCGTGAAGTCATCTATTCTCTCCAATCTGCGAAAGCCGTGGTGTTTCACATATATCGGCTTAGCGGTTTTCGTACCATCTTTCGAAAAACTCCTGGCCTCGCTGGTACGAGCTTTCCAGCCAGTCAACGTGGTCGGCAAACCATCGAACCGTCTGCCGTATCCCCGCCTCCCACTCCACCTCCGGCCGCCACCCGAGGCCGGCGATCTTCTCTCCGCTCATCGAATACCGCACATCATGGCCGGGGCGGTCCTCGACGTGCTCGATGAGGCGTTCGGGCTTATCGAGTTCATCAAGGATGAGTTTGATAGTCTCCATGTTCGGCTTTTCGTTATGGGCGGGGATGTTGTAGGCCTCCCCGGGCTCTCCGCGTTCCAGGACTGTGAATATGGCCCGGCAGTGGTCGTGGACATGCAGCCAGTCGCGCACCTGCATCCCGTCGCCATACACCGGAAGCGGCTCGTCCTGAAGCGCCCGGTACACGAAAAACGGGATGAGCTTTTCCGGATACTGGTAGGGGCCGTAGTTGTTGCAGGGGCGGGTGATGACCACTGGCAGGTCGTAGGTAACGTAGTACGCCCGCGCAAGACGGTCAGCGCCTGCTTTTGCCGCCGAATAGGGATTGCGTGCCATCAGCGGATCAGATTCTGTAAACGAGTGCTCCTCCGCCGCTCCGTACACCTCATCGGTCGAAGTGTGTAGAAACGTGCCGACTTCTGCATGTCGCGCGGCTTCCAGCATCCGGAAGGTGCCCTCGAAGTTGGTCCTGATGGCCTCCTCGGCACCGAAAATGCTGCGGTCAACGTGTGACTCGGCGGCAAGATGAATGATCACATCACAGTCCTGGGCGGCCGCCTGTGACGCCAGCGGATTGCAGATATCGCCCTCGAAAAACTCCACCCGCGGGTCGTCCCGGGCTTCACCGAGATTCTCCAGGCTCCCGGCGTACGTCAGCTTGTCGAGGATTCTGACATCTGCGTCCGGCCGGTTAGACAGGATGTAGCGCACCAGATTGCAGCCGATGAAGCCGCAGCCACCGGTGACGAGATAACGCATTGTGTCGCCCCCACCACAGCCTATTGAACGTCAAGCAGTCGTGCGAGATTATCGCCGAAAATGCGATCTTTGCCCTCATCAGAGATATCCAGATTCTTCAGCTTCAAAAAGACCGGACCCGGATTTTTCATCGGTATCCCGGTTCCAAACAGCACCCGGTCATCCCCGAGCGTATCAACCACCGTTTTCAGCTCTTTGCTTATGAATGCCGAGCTGCGGGACATCTCGATATAGTAGTTGTCCGGCAGGTCGGCCGCTTCGGTGATCAGGCGCGATCCGCCGTAGCCAAGCCCGTTCAGAATCATGAACGTGATATCCGGATGTGCCTCACACAGACCGGCGATATCGTCCAGCACCAGGTCCGGGGCATCCACCATCGGATGGCTCTGGCGGTAATCCACCTGCCGCTGGATGAGCGTGCAGATGAGATCGCGATCGGCACAGGCCTCGCAGACGGCCTCGCACGCTTCGTCGCCGACTTCGTAGCTGTGATATTGCGGGTAAATGCGGATGCCCTTTACTCCCAGCTCATCTACACACCAGTCGAGATCGCTTTCCCAGTCGATATAGGTGGGATTAATGACGCCAAATGGTATGAGACGGTCGCGGTAGTCTTCAATCTCCGCGGCGAGCTCTTCGTTGCCCATCTGCACGTTGCGATACATCACCGCCGACAGTGACCCCACCACCGCGCGGTCAATGTCGTGGCTATCCATGAAGCTGAGCAGCTCCGGCGCCGTGTTGTGTCGGATTTGTCGGGCGTACCAGTGGCCGAGATATGCGTTGCAGTCGAATTTCATCTTTTACGCCTCCCGTCCGATAAGCTTCAGGAAATTCTCGCCGCCGATTTTCTGGCGAGCCTCCTCAGATATGTCGGAATACTGCAGCTTGCCCATTCCTGCGGTCATGGACATGTCGCAGGCGAAATAGAGCCGGTCGTCGCCGATTTTCTCGACAGCGTATTCGACAAGCCCTTCGTCAACCACGGATCCGGAGATATCCGCCCCTACGTTCGGCGGTCCGGCAGCGACGGCACGGACGGCCCATTCCCAGTCCCCACCGCCGCCAAGATGTGCGACGATCAACTTGGCCTCCGGATACGCCTCGCCGACGTCCACAATGTCGGCCGCGGTGGAGATGCTCGGCTGCTTTTCGATATTGACCCATGAGTAGCCGGCATGCTCGAGAATCGGCACATCGTGTTCGATGCATTTTTCGATAACCGGCCTGACTACCGGATCGTTGATCTTGTACTCGTTGTACAGCTTCACGCCGATGCAGTCTTCATCGGCCCCCAGACAGTAGTCAATCTCCTCCAGGGCTTCGGCGGTCCAGCCCGGATTGACGTAGCAGTACCCCCAGAACCGTCCGCGGAACTCCTCCAGCGACTTCAGCATCTTGCGATTGACCTCTCGAAAGCCGTCGGGAGTGGCCGGACGCGGTGTCCCGAGGTGTGAGACACAGGCGACATCAATGCCAAGGGCGTCGCAGGCCTCCAGAAGCAGGCGGTCCTGCTCCCACGGGTCATCACGATCTTCGAATGGGCCGCGTACGTGTGCGTGACAGTCAACAATCATGATTTATGTCCCTCCAGTAATCAAAATGCTTCCAGCGGCGGACTGACGATATAGCTTTCTTCGTCACCTGCAGGCGGCTCGTCGAAAACGACTTTGCGCCCTTCGATTGTCAGCCTTCCTTCGGCGAACCACCGGATGGCCTGTGGATAGATGCGGTGCTCGAGTCGTAAAATGCGGTCGGCAAGGTCCTGGCCGGTATCACCGGCCATCACCGGCACACACGCCTGGATGATAATGGGGCCGGTGTCATATTCCTCGGCCACGAAATGGACCGTGGCGCCGGCGATCTTCACGCCATGCTCCACCGCCTCCCATTGTACATCAACTCCCGGAAATGCGGGGAGAAGCGCAGGATGAATGTTCATCATCTTCCCGCGAAAGACTGCCACCATTTCAGGACCGACAATGCGCATGTACCCGGCGAGGACCACCAGATCAACCTCGCGATCCTGCAGAATGTCAATAATCTCTCTGTCAGTCTTTTCCCATCCCGGCGTCCCCGTTTTCGGCACATCAACCTGGATCGCTTCGATATCGTGATTGCGTGCCCGCCTCAGCGCTCCGGCGTCCGGGTTATCGCTGATCACCACAACGACCTCGCCGTTGATATCACCGGCCTCGCACGCATCAATGATTGACTGCAGATTCGTCCCCCCGCCGGATGCCATGGCTCCGATCCGTATCGCCTCCGGCATCTTTGCGATCCCTCCTCATTGTCATCGGTCCTGATCTGTTGAACCCGCTGGTGTAGATTTAGTTGTCGGAATGCTCAGGACCTCCTGTGACCAGGGTGTTCATGGGACGAAGCGACGGGCCCCGACAAAGACCTGTATCTCCCGCCGTTTCGATACACCGCCCACACCCGCAGTGCCTGTGTGCTCACGACCTGCGGCGAGAATAAGGTTCGTAACCAGGACTGAACTGTAGATGTTTGTTCAGGTTCATAGGTCTATATCTAGATCCACGATGGACATTACAGCTTCAGTGTCTCCTGCGGACAGTCGCCGAAATCCGGCACCTCCAGCAGCTTGCCATCTTGCTTTGCCGACTCGTGAGCAACGAGGCCGGGCACCAGGTACCGCGCCGCCTGCCAGACATTATTGGGCGGATGTTTGTGCTCCACGCACGCCCACACAAAGTCATCCACCAGGAACTGGTGTGACCCCAAATGTCCGTTGGGCAGACCGATGAACTCCTCCGGCAGGCGCTGCACGTCATGCACCCGTGAGGCCCCAAGGTGGGTCCCGTCGGCGGAGGTGACCACCGACATGTCGCCACTCTCCGACGCCGGCTGACCGACCGGCTGGAGAAGCTCGGTGACGTCCTCCAGTGCATCGCGGTCTTTCGTCACAAACACTTTCGAATCCGTTTGCTCCTCGTAGCTGCCTTCGGTGCCGTACAGGCTCATGCCCACGGTTCCGGGATGGCCGATGCGTCGGAACTCGTTGATGCGGGCGGTGCTGCCGTCCGACATCTTCACAAGCGCGCTCTCGTTGCTGAATTCGTTCTCCCAGATGTTGACATCGGCGCGGTAGATTCCGTCATCAGCGGTATCCACAAACCCGTGGCAGGACACGTGGGTGGCATGGGCGCCGGTGACGGACATGATGAGGCTGGTGGAATGTGTCGGGTAGTGCATCGGTGGTCCGCCCGCGTACTTCTTCCAGTCCTCTCCCCCGCGCCATTTCATGACCTCATACAGACCATGATCCCAATCATGATAGTACTCACCCTCGCCATAGACGATATGTCCGAAGTCGCCCTCAGCAAACCGCCGGCGGCAGTAGATGGCGCAGGGGTAATAGTAGCTGGTCTCCCCCACCATGTAGATATTTCCGGTTTCCTCCACCGCGGCCACCAGGTCGGTGATCTCCTCCATGGTCACCGCCGAAGGGACCGCTGAATAGACGTCCTTCCCCGCACGCAACGCCTGTGTCGCCTGGGGACCGTGCAGCCAGTTCTGTGTGATGATAACGACAGCGTCAACATCGCTGTCACACAGCTCATCCAGTGACGGGCAGGTGTCCGGGATGTCGAAGCGTTCCGACTTTTCGCGCAGCTTTTCGGCGTCCAGATCGCACAGCACCACCTGTTCGACCTGTGGGTGAGCGTCAAAAAGCGGAATAAACCTGTCCGCAAACGCCCCCACGCCGCACATACCTACTTTTATGCCCATGGTCATTCTCCCTCCGGTGTGACATCCCCAACCGCCCGAGCGTCTGCAGCCGACGGATGTCACTGGACGTCTCCACACTTCGCACGTACCAGATGTTTCCGTAAATCCGCGAGCAGTCCTTCTCCCGGAGGAATCCACGCGGACGGCGGGAAAGGTGTCAGCGTATTCAACTGGTGATGATAGCAGTGATGGGAGATTTGTCTCCATGGCCTCCGAAAAGACGCAGCTTGGACAGCTTACATTTGATACAACGATGCCCTTTGGTGTGGGCCACAGCTTCGAGCAGGTGCAGCAGGACTATTACCGCTTTCGCGCCCGTGTCGGGCAGGCACCGTACTCATGGCGCTTTTGCGTGCGGATCGATTCACCGGGCGACGGGCGCGAGATTGTGCTGGAGGTGGCCGATTTTAACCACTTCGGCCAGGAGCTGTGGCAGGAGCAGGCGGCGGTTATCTCCGAAGATGGCGAGCGCTGGGATGACCTCGGCACCGAGAACATAGAAATCACCGACTACACCCCCACGGGCGATCCCGCGCTTGATGACACCATTGACGACGGCTGGCATCCTCCGTACGGCGTCCGTTATCACCTCACTCTGGACTCCCCCACGGTGTGGATCGCCTCTCCGACGCCCTTTACCCTGCGCCACAACGACGAGCACCTCCAGCGGCTGGCCGACCGCTGGGACTTGTGCACCTTGGAGACTCTTACCCGCACCAATTACACGGGAGAACACGGCTACGGCCTTCGGGTCTGCCGGGCGCTGCGGGGAAAGGCCGATGACAAAATCCGCGTGCTCGTCGTCGCAGGTGAACACGCTGCAGAGACCGCCGGGATGTACGCCGCCGAGGGGCTGCTTGATGAGATCTTCCGCCAGACCGACCTGCTGTCTGACTTCGCCTTCTGGGTGATTCCGGCGGTGAATGTTGACGGCATCGCGCTCGGACGCACGTATCATACCCCACCCGCGGATGACATCGCTGGCCACGGGACGAATATCTCCCGCGACTGGGACAACCGCACCCAGCCCGAAGCACAGGCGATCTGGAAATACCTCCAGGAGATTGATCCCCACTGTGTCGTGAGCCTGCACAATGGCCGGCACCGCCGCCAGTTTGAAGTATGGGCTCCCCCGCAGGAGCATGTGGCAGCGGTGATGCAGCATTTGCGATCGGAGCTGCCCCTGCCGCTGGAGCACTGGCGCCCCTCGGTAAAGGAGCAGCTTGTCACGCAGGCCGCCCGGGAGGCGGGGGTGGATGTGACGCTTGTACTGGAGACGCTGCTTTTGCAGAAGGTTCCCGGTTGTGAGACATTCCGTGAAAGTTACCGGCGCGTGGGGATGCACGTCCTCCGGGGTCTGGTCGCGGCTCTGCGTGATATTTGCGGTCTGCCGCAGATGCTCGCGCTCGCCGATGAGCTGCACACCGGGCCGTTGAAAATGGATGCCCGTGATTTCACGACGAAGCTGCCGTGGTGCTATTATCGCAATTTCGGCGAGGCAGGCGACCACGGCATCCTGAACGTGGAGGTGAACGGCCTCCCGCTGCAGGCGGGATTTTACGACGTGTGGCTGAAGCTCGAAGGCGATGAGGTGCCGGACATCCAGATCGACGGCCAGGCGCGACAGGTTTATCAGCCGGAACGTGAGTGGGCGCTGGTGCCGAGCCTGTCTGTCCCGGCCCGGATGATCTCATTTGACGTGCTTGCTGACAGCCGGTCTGATTTTTCAGGAATGCTTATATGTCGCGAAGGAACGCCGCTTGACACTGCCCTCCAGGCGGCCCGGCCTTATGACCGCTACACCCGCGATATCGGGCTGGGGGGACAGCGTGCGTTTGCGGACTGGAGCAGTTTTGAAGATGTGCTGATGCGCGACGCCTTCGGCGTTGAGGACCTGCAGGCGATGTTTGACGCGATCGTTGACTGGACAGCGTCGAGGCAGGTCATCGACACGGGCAGCACATACCACGGAGCCATCTATTCTAAAGAGGATAAATATGATGCCCGGGATGCAGCGGCCGCAGCAGCGTGCTTCGCCCGCCGGTGGCAGGTGACCGGTGACAGGGAGTGGCGGGAGCGGGCTGAGTTGGCCCGTCAATACACCTACCAGAACCAGATCCACGAGCCGGGGAATCTGCCCCGCGACGGCGGCTTTGTGCACATGGTCCACGGTATCTGGGGCACGCAGTTCAACCGTCTTTTTCCGCCCTATCCCGGCATTGACGGCATCGACACCTCGGCGATCGTTCATCTGCTCTGCAGCGCCGTCGAGCACGGCCTTGCGCCCGAGGAGGCGGACCTGGCGGCCATTGGCGATGCGGCACAGTGGCTGGCCAACAACGAGGCGCTGCCGGGGATGTTTTTGCACCACGAAGGAGCCACTCACGACTGCCAGAACTCCAACTCCGTGTGTCTGTCGGCCCTGACACGCGCGTATCATACGCTGGACAAATTCGATGACGCCCCGGATACATGGCTCGAAGCGGCCGACCGCGGGCTGGTGCATTATCTGCAGGGGCAGGAGGCAATCGGCGTATGGCCGTATATCTTCGCCGATGTGACCAAGCGCGGTGGGGCCTACAGCCAGGAGAATATTCCGGACCATGGCATCGGCCTGTACCATTTGACCAGGGTCGCCCACCGGCCGCCGCTGAGCGAACACCCGGAGCTTCACGAAGCCCTGAAGCGAGCGGCACGGTGGTACCTGGGAGTGTGCCGCATCGAGGATGCGCTGATTGACCTGGAATACAACATGACAGAAGAGTTGGGCAATGACATCTGCTTTTCCGGCTTTACCTGGTGCCGCTTCACCGCCGCGGCCTCTCTGCTGAGGATCGCTCGCATCACCGGCGAGGTTGAGCCCTGGCGGCACCTGGCGCTGCGGCTGATGGAGTATGTGCGAAACAGGCGGTGGCAAACTGAAGACGCGTTCCGCGCCCCCCTGGTCGCTCATGCCCGCCCTGAGGCAAAGCTGGCGACCTGGTGCCAGGCCGCCGAATGGGATGCACTGATGCTTGCGGAGATGATCGACGATCTGACTGAATTGAGCGACTGAGGGCCGTTCGCGTCATCGCGGCCGGGAAAACTGCGCAGGAGCGTGAGCCGTGATGCCGAATAGGTTCATAAGCGCCCACTGCAGACCCGGAGGTATATTCATGAGAGAAAAATATTGTTCTCTTATTGTGCCGGTGCTCCTGATGTTGCTCGCCAGCACGGCATCTGTGGCACAGGACAGCGGCTTCAACAGCAAGCTGCCTGACACGTACATCATGTATCAACACATCGAGCTTCTGGAACGGCTGAACGCCATCCAGTTCACCTCCGCACAGGCGGTCGAGGTGGCGGCGGAGATCGAAGGGCCATACACCGAGCGTCAGCAGATCTGGCGGCAGGAGACGTCACAGAAGCTGTATGAAGCCCTCAAAGGTATCCGCGACCAGATGATCACAGGTGCAGTATCTGAGGAGGCCTGGCTGGCGGTGCTGGAGGCACGCGGGACCACCGCCGGGGAGCAGGAAGCTTTCGGCGAGGAGCGCATCGAGCAGAAAAAGGCCGAACTGGCCGATGAGATTGCCGGGGGGTTTTTGAAGGTTCTTACGGATGAGCAAATCGCGGCGATTATGCAATCGGGACCCGAAAAAACTGCCCGGGGCTTTCTCGAGGAGCTCGATGATATGCGGGGAGCTCCGCCGGATGAATGGGCCGATTTCAAGACCGAGATGATCGCCGAAATTATGGAGCATTTTGAGGACGATGCGGATGACACGGGCACCCTCCGCACTGATATCACGGCGTTTCTGGACAGGGTTCGAAATATGGGCACCGACGGGTATTACCAGCAGCGGTCGGCGCTGCACAGTGAATTGATAAACACTGTCACCGCCGCGCGACAGGTGGGGCCGAATGAGAAGCACGTGCGGGTGTTGAACCGCCTGGGCGAACTGAGCGAGGTCCGCGATCTTCTGCCACTGCTTCGGGCGATGGCCGCCGCAAATCGCCAGTTTGTTGTGCCAGAGTAATGAACAGGGATAAAAGAGGATTTGCCCGCAGACCGGCGAACAATACACCTGCAGACAGCGAGGCATGCCGCAGCAGCCTTGCCAATGATTGTCGAGGAGGCGTTCTAACAATGCGGAAGCAATCGCGTGCATTTCCTGTCGCCCTTGCGGCTGTTATCGTTGTGCTTTTGTGTGCCGGGATGGTGGCGTTTGCCCAGGATAATGACAGGCTGGCGAGTTTGATGCAGCAGACCGACCTGAAATTCAAGGTTCTCAGTGAATACAGCTATCTCGTCCCTTTCAAGACTGACGATCACGAGCAGCTCGACGTGTACGTCACCTACAGCACCCCGGAGAAGGAATGTGCCCTCATATACACCACCGTGCTGGATTATGAAGACGGCCATGATTTTCGCGCACCCGTAATGAGCAGGGCGCTACAGATTAACAACGATTACCCCTGGGCGAAGTTTGCCCTTGATGCTGGTAACGGTGATCTCGACCTTCAGAGCGAACCCGTGATGCGCACGCTCGATGCCGAGGCGCTCGATATGCAGATCAACCTCATCGCAGCACTCACCGATAAATTCATGGATGAGCTGTCTGATCTCGAGGAGGGCAACACCCAGGGCTGAGACAGCGATACAAAACAGCATACCGATCCCCCCGTTTCGACATGAAGCGGGGGCTTTTGTATGACAGTGTGAATGCGGTCCGGATCAGGTCTTAGACTGCCTTTTAGTCATTGAAAAAAGAGGTAATATCGAAGAAGAAGAACTGCCGGGAGCCGTCGGGGGTTTCCACATCAATCCGGTCATAGCGCCTATCTTCATGGTTGAGCAGTGCCCGGCCCATTTTGTGCCACGTTTTGTTTTTTGGGCCAAACTCGTTGCTGATGAACTCGTTTTCAGCATGGATACAGTCGAGCATGCCGTCTATGTGTGTGATGACTGCAGCGTCTTCGATGCTCTTCCCGTCCCCGCCGGATATTTCAGCCATGCGGCGACACCCACTCGTGTCATGCGGTAATGGTACCGTCCATGTACACAAGCGTATAATATCATAACAACCTGATAGGGTAAAGGGAATATACCAAAAAAGCGAGATATTTCGAGCAGGGGTAATAAAAATGGTCGGGGCGGCCGGATTTGAACCGGCGACCTTACGGACCCGAACCGTACGCGCTAGCCAAACTGCGCCACGCCCCGACGCACAGCATAGTATAGCACACAGTGTCGCACGGGTCAATTCCTGCGCCGGAATCGGTCCCAACCCGGTGTTCGCTCGTCCCCACCACCATGCCACAGACCCGCTGTTGGCGTCAGATGCGCGTGTGAGGCATTGCCGTGATGACTGAAACCTTCTTTAGCGCCATTGCCTGACGCCACTTTGAGCTTCGGGCCTCTCGCAGACGTGATGCTTGATTCACACGTGTGCGCGTGATAAGCTTGAGAAGGTCTGCTGGAAGGCCAGGGGTTGGCGGACGAACTCCGGTGCCGTCACCCGGCTCTTTTTTGCTTTCTACCACCGCCTTTTCGACAGCCGACCCCGCGTCAGTGGGCGATGCCAATGCAGCCGCATGGAAAGAAAAACCTGGCTGAAGCGATGGCTGTTGGCTCCGAGCGATGTCCCCAGAATCCGGCCCTGACCTATCATGACAGGACCTGGAGCTACGGTGAGCTCGCTGAAGACATCCGCCGAGTTGCGGGCGGTCTTTACGGCCTGGGTGTGGATGCCGGCAGCCGCGTCGCTCTCATTCTCCCGAACTGTCCGGAGTTTGTCCTGGCGTATATGGCAACAGTCAGTATTGGGGCGACTGTCGTTCCCGTCCCGCCGATGCTGGCAGCCGAGGAGATGACGAGGATAATCCGTGACGCCCGTCCCGTCACCATCATCACTGCCGGTGACCTCGCCGGGATCGCCGGAAACCTGAAGCAGGCAGTCTCATCGGTCAGGCACGTTTCAGTGTGTGGGGATTGTGCGGATAACAACACACTTTCCTGGGAACAGCTCTGCAGCAATGAGCCGCTGGAGGCATTCCCTGATGTCGAGCCGGAAGCACCCGCGGCGCTCGTTTACACCGCGGGCACGACGGGCCAGCCCAGGGGCGCAATTCTGACTCACAAAAACATCCTTGCGAATGTCCGGCAGTGTTGTGAGGCCATCCGCTTTTCCCGGGAGGATCGCTTTGTGACGGTCCTGCCGCTGTTTCACTGCTTCGGTGCGACGGTTTCGATGCACATTCCATTGATGGTCGGCGCACACAATATTCTGCTGCCCGGTTTTTCGGCACTGCACACGCTTGAAGCGATCGAGCAGACCGGAGCCACCATTATCGCAGGTGTGCCGACCATGTACACCATGATGCTGCAGGTCAAATCCGACCGGGACTACGATCTGAGTTCCCTGCGTTTTGCCGTCAGTGGCGGCGCGCCGCTGCGCGATGAAATCCATGAGGCGTTCAGGAACCGCTGGGACGTAAATATTGTTGAAGGCTACGGGCCCACCGAGGCATCACCTGTTGTGAGCTGTAACCGTCTTGAAAAGCAGAAGGTGGGGAGTGTCGGCCCCCCGCTTCCGGGTGTCGAAGTCGGGATTTTCGATGATGCGATGAATCGCCTGTCGGCCGGCGAGATCGGAGAAGTGTGCGTTCGCGGCGACAATGTGATGGCAGGCTACCACCGCGCTCCGGAGCAAACCGCAGAGACGATCGTCAACGGCTGGCTGCGCACCGGCGACCTGGGCCGCATGGATGCAGACGGCTTTGTATATATCGTGGATCGCAAAAAGGACCTGATCATCGTCGGCGGTATGAACGTCTATCCACGTGAGGTCGAGCAGACCATTTGCCGCCATCCGGACGTGGTTGAAGCCGCCGTTGTGGGCACACCGGATCCACTGCGGGGTGAGGTGGTGACCGCTTATGTGGTGCCCGTCGGAGCCGCCGATATCCAGGAGATTGATGTCCTCGAATACTGTCGGCAGCACCTCGCATCATACAGGGTGCCACGCCGCGTTCATTTTGCTGAAGCCCTTCCCCGCTCGCCGATCGGGAAGGTCTTGAAACGCCGGTTGCGAACCGATCACTGAGTATCACACGGGAGATACCGAATGAAGCCAAAAAAGCTCCTTCTCTGTTTTATTGCTGCACTGTTGTGCGCCACCACTGTCGCCGCTCCCATCATCAGCCGTGACAATATTCGCACGGAAACTCTCGACAACGGATTGCGTCTCATTGTCCAGGAAGAGTCCACGTGGCCGGTTGTTTCGATGGGGCTTTACATCAGGGCGGGTTCAATCCACGAAGGAGCAGACCGCGCCGGGGCAGCCCACATGGTCGAACACCTTCTTTTTGAGGCCGAAACGGACAATGGAACGAAGCTGGCTCCGTATGTCGAAAGCATCGGTGGACGCATTACTGCCGCGACTCTGCGCGATTTCACTCTCGTGAAGGTCACGGTGGCTGAAAGCTTTGTTGAAGAGGTCCTGCCGAAATTGCTTCAGGCCGTCATGCAGGCCGATTTTCAGCAGCAGACCCTGGAACGCGAGAAGATGGTGATCGCCCGTGAGATTACCGAGCGCACGGCGGGTGGGGAAGGCTATTTGCAGGTGAAGCTCTGGGAGCAGGCCTTTGAGGTGCACCCCTATCAGCGCCCCATCGGCGGGACCTGTGACCAGGTCAAGCAACTCACCATCGAGAAGCTCAGGAGCTTTTATAACGAGTTTTACGTCCCCAATAATATGTCGATGGTTGTCACCGGCCGGGTCGATCCCGACTGGCTTATCGGTCGGACACAGGAACTCACGGAGGGTATAGAGAGCAGAGAAATCTCCTGGCAGGCTCCGACACCGGAAACTCAACAGGAGACAATACGCAAAGATATCCAGATGCGCGATTCCCAGATCACCGCCCTGGGATTTGCCTGGCACGCTCCGGGAATGCCGGAGAAAGAAGAGATCTGCGCGATGGATATTATATACACACTCCTCGGGCAGCAGCACGTGGGGCGGGTGCAGAAAGCACTGCGGGAAAAACAGGTGCCGGCGGTTATCGAATGCAATTACCTCACTCAATTTCAGCCCGGCCTCATGATGATCATAGCAGGCATTCACGGTGATGGAGAAATCACCGCCCGCAACGTGATCCTGGAAGAAATCAGGCGCCTGAGAAACGAAAAGGTGTCCGAAGAAGCGCTGGCCAGAGCCAAACGGCTTCTTCGAACAGAGTACGCATTTACAAACGAAAGCTATTCCGGCCAGGTCGGTTCACTGGGCTTTTACGATGCCATTGACACCTACGAATTCGCCATCGACTATATCGACTACGTCAACAGGGTTACGGCCGAAGACATCCAGGAAGTCGCCCGCAAATATCTCGATCCGGAAGCCTACACACTGGTCATCCTCCGCCCCGAAAGCTCGACTGCGGGCACACAGGAAGTGAATCTATGACGCGCCGTTATTGTGCAATTCTCCTTGTCGCTTTTTTCGCCGGCCCCGTGCTGGCAGCCGACGGAGAGAAGCCGCCTGCTCCGCTGACCGTCACAACGCTGGACAACGGGCTGCATGTCACGGTGGTTCACAATCCACTGACCGATATCACCGCCGCCCATCTGGCGGTGGATGTTTGCGAGGCGGATATCCCAAAACAAAAGGCCGGGATTCGCTCGGTGGTTCAGGAACTGATGATCCAGCAGCTCAACACCCAGGCCCAGCAGGAACCCGAACTGAAAGAGTTCGGTGACGCCATCCGCGGTGGCGGTGACGCACGGATCAATGCTGAAACTGAGTACGTTCAGGCACAGTTCGCCGTGCCGACGAACGTCACCAATGCCGCCCTCGGGGCATTTGCAGACCTGTTTTTCGCCGACCTGGAGTTTGAGAAAGAGGACGTGGCTTCAGCAAAGGACTCCGTCATCAGCGATATTGAAGAATCACTCGGACAGGCCAGCTACACAACCTACCAGCTTTTCCTGAGCGCCATGTGGGGCGATACGACGTTTCACCCGGATGTCGCCACCCGCCTGAACGGGATCGGCGCCCTGAGCTCGACTGACCTTGCGAGCTGCCGCAAAACCTTCTACACACCTGACCGCGGGTATCTGACGGTCGTCTCTGCGCTCGACGAAGAGACTGTGCTTTCGATGGTGAAAGACGCTTTCGGGCAGTACAGTTCCGGCGCCAGCGCGGAGGACACACCCGCAGCCAGCGGGGCTGACAGGCGCACGCCTCATATGCCCGATACGCCACGGCTCGAGGTCGGCGAAAGTAAGGACCTCCGGCAGGCCTCCATGTTCATCGGCGTACCACTCCCCCCCTACGGGACCAAAGGCCTGACGGCGGGACAGATTGCGTACCTGATGCTGGCCGGTGAGGGCGGCAGACTGTCTGACGACGAGATGCTCAGACGCGGTTTCGGACTTATGCTGCCGAAGAGGATCTATGAGGAGCAGCCACCCTTCGAGGTGCTTGAGCCGCAGCCGATGAGCACGCCGTTCATCGCCGTGCATGTTGTCGCCAACCCCCTCAATCTCGAGGAGGCACGGCAGCAGGTTCTCGGCCACATCCTGGCGATCGCAAAGGGAAGCTTTGATCGCACGGAATTCGAACGGGCAAAAGCACAGCTTAAGAACCATTTCGCACAGGCCACCGAAACCTACGCAGGACAGGCTCAGCTTCTGAATCTCCAGACGCTTTTCGGCGGCGATCCCGGAGCTATCAGGGACTTTGACCGGTATGTGGACTCAATTTCTGAAGATGAGGTTCTCACCGTCGCACGAGACTACTTCCCGCATCATGCAATCGGCGTCCAACTGCCCGCCGATTGACGCAGCAAGACCGAGGTGAGCTGAAGATGATCGAGGGCGTGAAGATCCGCGAGCTGACCAGACACATCGATGAGCGGGGATACGTGATGGAAATCCTCCGAGCCGACGACGAGGACTTTATCAAGTTCGGACAGGTGTACGTTTCAGCGGCCTTTCCGGGGATCATAAAAGCCTGGCACTGTCACACCAAACAGGTTGATGCATTCTGCTGCATCCACGGGAACGCGCGCGTCGGCCTCTACGATGACCGCGAGAACAGCCCTACGTGCGGGGAGGCTCAGGGAATCGTTATCGGGGAGCTGAACCCGGCGATTGTGCAGATTCCCAGGCGCGTGTGGCACGGCTTTATGGCTCTGGGAGGCGAGATGGCCGTCGTGTTGAATGTGCCGACTGAGACGTATGACCGCGAAGATCCCGACGAGCTCCGGCGCGATCTGCACGACCCGGATATTCCCTTTGAATGGCACGTCGAAGGCAGATGAGTTCGATTGATGGCTCCGGTCCGATAGGGCCTGTCCCGCTTACGGCCTGACCTCGTGAAGCTGGCCATCATACTTGATGACGCGGGCTGTATAGCCATCTTCTCCGGTTGCCACCAGCAGATAATGGTAAAAACCACCCTCCTGCGGCTTCGCGTATAGCGGCGCTCCTCCACCGGCTGTGATGTAGTAGCCCACACCGTCACGCCGGTGGTAGTTGTAGAGGTGTTCGTGTCCGCTGAAGACAGCGGTAACCTCGTAGTTGACGAAAAGCTGGTGCAGCCGGTCCCGCAGCGGTATGTCCACATCCATCGAGGATCCGATGTGACCGTCCACGGGGAATAGCGGACGATGGATCGTGACGAACACATATGCAGCGTTTGAGGCGCCCTCAAGGTCACTGACCAGCCATTCCCACTGTTCGCCCTTCACGCGCCCCTCCTGGCCGGGTATCTCGCTGTCGAGGATGATGAAATGTGCGTTCCCGCGATCAAATGAGTAGTATGTGGCCCCGAAGTACTCCTCAAAGATGGTGACATTCTTGCGCGACCCACGGATGTCATGATTACCCGTGGCGAAAGCAACCGGGATATCGCCGTGCACTTTGAGGGGCGTAAGTGCTTCAAAAAACTTGCTGTACTGCTGCCGGACAACTGTCT